>CALQBK020000189.1 GCA_943328795.2 Bifidobacterium breve | reverse complement strand
GGGGGCGTGTGGTCGGCGTACAACGTGCGGGCGTGTGTCGCGTCACCCCGCTTCACGTCGAGGGCGACGATCTCCCAGTGCACGGGGTGGTCCCCGCGCGGGGCCTCGATGCGATCGCCGACCTTGACCATCTTCCCGGCATCCGCGCGATCGCCGTTGAGCTTGACCGCGCCGTCTTCACACGCACGTTGGGCGATTGGGCGGGTCTTGTAGCAGCGCGAGGCCACGAGCCAGCGGTCCAGCCGGACGCGCTCCGTCGCTTGCACAGGGCCCTTCACCGCGTCACTCGGACGGCGCGTTGCCCCGTGATCACCACCACGCTCTCCGACCCGTCCGCGTAGGTGCACACGAGCGCGTAGCGCTCAGCGGGATCGAGCTGCCACTTTCCGGCCGGCAGCGGCGCGAGCTCCACCCCTTCGCGCTGCATTCGCACGGACGCGACGGGCGCGGGCTCGACGATCGGCGGCCGCTGTTGGCGCTCGCGCGTCCAATCGGGGCCAGCCGGGCACGTCAGCGTCGCGCCGAGCGCCATGCCGACGAGCGCGAGCAGCACTTAGGCGTCTCGAAAGAGGACGGTCCAGGTCCCTGTGATCACGATCTCCTCGCTGCCCGTCGCGCCGTCCTTGCGCGTGCACAACACGTCGCTGCGGAACACAACTACGCCCTTGCCGCCCTTGGAGGACGGGGTGGCGGTCTCCACGGTGAGCGCCAGCCGGATCGTGTCGCCGAAGAACACGGGGCCCTTGTACTCGAACGTCTGCCCCATCAGCGCGAGCGTCGTGCCCTCGAAGATGCCGAGCGTCTGCCCAAGGCCGGTCGAGATCGAGGCGCTGAGCATCCCGTGGGCGATGCGCTGCTTGAACGGCGTCTGCGCGGCGAACGTGGCGTCCGTGTGCAGCGGGTTGAAGTCACCCGAGATGCCGGCGAAGAGCACGACATCGGCCTCGGTGATGGTGCGGCCGACGCTCACAAAGCGCTGACCGGGGGCAAACTGGGAGAAGAGATGACCTCGTGCCATGGGGCTCCTTACCCGGCCTCCTATTCCGGCCGCGGCAACTTCGCGCGCGTCGGCGGTGGCCGGGCTACGGTGGGGCGGCTGGAGGTCCACATGCGTCCACTGATCCTGCTGCTCGGGGCTGCACTCCCGCTTACCGCCTGCTCCACGCCGGAGCCCACGCCGACGGTGACCTGGGCGCAAGACATCGCGCCGATCGTCACCGAGCGGTGCGCCGGCTGCCACACGTCCGGCGGTATCGCGCCGTTTCCGCTCGATAGTTACGAGGCCGCCTCGTCGATGGCCTCGTCGATGGCGGCGGCCGTGAACGCGGGGACCATGCCGCCCTGGGGCGCGCAAGACACCCCTGACTGCTCGCCGCCGGTCCCGTGGAAGGACGACGAGCGCCTGACGGACGACGAGAAGCAGGAGCTCCAGGCCTGGGCCGACGCCGGGGCGCCCGAGGGCGACACCTCGAACGCGGCTGCGCTGCCCATCGCGCCGTCGTTGGACCTGGACTCACCCACCGTCGAGCTCCACCCCACTGAAGGGTTTTTGCCCGAGGCCGGCGGCGACGTCTTCATGTGCTACAGCTTCGACCCCGGGTTCACGACCACCGAGTGGTTGACAGGCATGCAGATCCTCCCGGACGAGGCCGCCGTGGTCCACCACGTGCTGGTTGGCGTCGACTCCTACGGTACGACCGCGGGGGAGGACGGCTGGTACGCGTGCTCGGGTGGAGGGCTCGGCGGGGCTGACCAGCTGATCGGGGCGTGGGCACCGGGCGGCGGGCCGTTCACGCCCCCGGAGGGCACGGCCACGCGCATCGAAGCGGGCGTGCGGCTCGTCATGCAGGTGCACTACCACCCGGCGGGCGCGGCCGCGTTCGACGAAGACACGACCGGGTTCGCGCTGCGCCTCACGGAAGATGCCCCGGCCCAGGAGTCGATGATCTCGCTGATCGGGAACGCGGACAGCGAGGGCTCGGGGCTCTTGCCGGGCGAGGACGACCCGGACAGCCGCGCGGTGTTCAAGATCCCGAAGGACACTGCCGGCCACGTCGAGACGATGGAGTTCACCGTGCCCGAGGGCGGCCCCTACTCGATCTTCCAGGCGTCTACGCACATGCACTACGTCGGCGTCGACGAGCGCGTCGAGGTGATCCACGCGAACCCCGCCGAGGGCGAAGACGAGACCGAGTGCCTGGTAGAGACGCCCCACTGGGACTTCAACTGGCAGCGTAGCTACGTCTACGACGCCCCGATCGACGATCTGCCGCAGCTGCGAGCCGGGGACGTCGTCCGGATCACCTGCTCGTACGACAACGTGCTCTCCAACCCGGGCGTGCAGCAAGCGTTGTCGGATGCCGGCGAGACCGAGACCCGCGTCGTCCGGCTAGGCGAGACCACGCTCGACGAGATGTGCCTCGTCGGGGTGGGCTTGGTGCTTCCCGGATGATGCTGCTCATGGGGTTGATCGGGTGCGCCGGGGGTGGCGCGACGGAGTCGGGAGACTCGGCGCCGGACACGGGGGAGCACGAGACCGCCGAGGGCGGGCCTGCGTTCTTGCTGATCGCGGACGACCCGACGGCCACCGTGCCGGCGGCTTGGGGGGATTGGTTCACCGCGCTCGACCGCGGGGAGGTGAGGCTGATCGCGGCGGACGCCGAGGAGCGCTTTGACGTTGGCCAGCTGCTCACCGTGCTGCTGCCGGACCTGGCGCGCAGCTCCAAGAACAGCGTACTCGACTGGACCGTCCAGGAGTCGAACGTGCTGGCGATGGGGGTCGGAGGGGCGCGCGCGTACGACGGGCTCGGCCTCGGGATCGGGTACTCGGACGGCGGGCAAGGCGCGGTGGACGGGCTCTCGGTAAACGAGGGGTTGGAAGGCGACCCGATCTTCGCCGGCGTGGACCTGTCCGACGGCCCGGTCGTCGACCTGTGGCAAGAGCCGGTGACGGACGTCGGGATCGTGCCGGGGGCGGATGGCCTAGAGGTCCTCGGCTGGGACGACCGGTACCCGGGGAGCTACGCCGACTTGTGCCACGTCGGGCGGTACTGGGCGTGGGGCTGGGGGGACACGGATGGGACGCCGGACCAGCTCACGCCGGACGGCGAGCTCGTGTGGTCGAACCTAGTGAATGCGCTTGCGCCGGAGTAGTCGGTAGTGGCGCGGTACGAGATCGGCGTCGGGGTGCTCGTCGTGGTCGCCGCAGGCTTGCTCGCGTTCTTGGCGCTCGAAGCCGGGGCCATCCGGCGGCTCGGGGACGACTCGATCGCGGCGAGCGCGGTGCTCCCCGACGTCGCGGGGCTCTCCGAGGGCGCGGCGGTGAGCATCGCGGGGGTGCCCGTCGGCAGGGTTGACCGCTTGGTCGTTGACTTCGACCGCGCCAAGCTGGAGATCTCGCTCGATGCCGACGCCGGTGTGCGCCGCGACGCGAAGGTGGCGTTGCGCGCGCGCTCCGTGCTCGGCGAGAAGTACGTCGAGATCATCCCCGTCACGCGCGACGCCCCGCTCCTGGTCACCGGGGATGAGCTGACCGCCGACCATGGCTCATTGGAGATCGACCAGCTCGTGACCCGACTCGGGCCGATCCTCGACGCCGTGGACCCAGCTGACGTCGCGCTCGTCGTCCACAGCCTCACCGACGCCGTGAAGGACGACCCCGAGCGCCCGAAGCGTATGCTCGCGGACGCCGAGGTCGCGCTGCACAACGTCGCGGTTGCGAGCGCCCAGCTCCCCGCGCTGATCGGCGAGGCGCACGCGACGCTCACCGCTGTTCGCCAGACCACCGCCGAGGCCCGCCCGGTGCTCGCCCGGCTCGACGGCGCCGTGGCCCGGCTCGACACGTTGGTCGCCAGCGTGCCCCCTTCGCAGGTGCCGGCGCTGCTCGACGAGGTGGCCGCGGCTGTCCAAGATGGGCGCGCGATCTTGGTGAGGCTCGACGCCGCGACGGGTGACGTCACACAGCTGCTCGACCGAGTGAACGGCATCACGCGGTCGGATATCCTGCAGGTCACCCAGGAGGAGGGGGTATACATTCGGCTTTTCCCGAGGAAGAAGGAGAAGGTGCTCAACCGGGAGGAGTAGCCCGAGGGCGGAATCGCCCAGTGGCAGCGACGGTGACGCTTGGTTACAAGAGCGGCCTTTTCCGAGGTCCGCATGTTGCTCTCTGTTGCTCTGCTCGCCGCCTGTGGCGGCGCTCCCGCCCCTGCTCCCGCTCCCGCCCCTGCCCCCGCCCCGGTGGCCGCTCCGGCGCCCCCGCCCGTCGCCGCCGCGCCCGCCGCCCCCGCTGGCCCCTACGTGGCTGACGAGTTCGCCGCGAAGGCCTACGAGGCCGCCAAGGCTGCCAAGTCGGATGGCCCGAACGCGAAGTCCGGCGACGCCGCGGCCATCGCCGCGGGCAAGGCCGTCTACGCCAAGTGCACAGCCTGCCACGGCGAGACCGGCATGGCTGACACGCCCACCGCGCTGGCGCTCCCGCAGCACCCCGCGAATTTCCACGACAAGGGCCGCTGGGACGCATCCAGCCCCGGCGTGAAGTTCTGGATCGTCAAGAACGGCATCCAGGGCACCGGCATGGCGCCCCTCGGGCTCTCGGACGACGAGGCCTGGCAGGTGCTCGCGTACGTCGAGAGCGAGTTCGTCGGGAAGTAGTGAGAACCGGCCCCGGGGCGCTTGATCGCGCCTCGGCGCTGCGTTAGCGTGCGCCCCCTCGGGTGGTCGGCTGCTGCCTCGCCTCCCGTAGATTGCCCCCAATTCGTTTTCTTCGTCACTCCCTTTCCCCCGCCGGTTCGGCAGGAGGATGCATGCGATCGCTGCCAGGAGTCGCCCTGGTGTTCGCGCTGGTCACCGCCCTCGGGGTCGTGGCCGGCTGTTCAACGAACGCCGTCGCAAAACCCGCCGATGAAGAGATCTTCCCCATCGGCAGTAAGAATCTCGCTCCGAACACGATCGTGGACATCCCGATGTCCGCCTCGCCGCTCGAGATCGACAAGATGACCTTCTTCCCCGAGGGCCTCTCAGTGGCTGTTGGGGACGTGCCCGCGGAGGTGATCACCCAGCCGATTGCGTTCCCGCACAGCAAGCACGCGAAAGACATGGGGATGGACTGCCAGTACTGCCACTCCGGGGCGCGCAAGGGCCAGCACGCTGGCGTGCCGCCGACCCAGGTGTGCATGGGCTGCCACAACGTCGTCGCGTCCGATGGCCGCCCGGAGCTCGAGAAGCTCAAGGCGTTCTGGGCCGATGGCAAGGGTGACCCGATCCCGTGGGTGAAGGTGCACGACCTCCCTGACTTCGTGTACTTCAACCACAAGCGCCACGTGCTCGGCGGCGTCCAGTGCCAAGAGTGCCACGGCCAGGTGCAGGAGATGGGCGTGGATCAGCGCGTCGCCTCGCTGAAGATGGGTTGGTGCTTGGACTGCCACGCGCAGCACGCCTTGGACGACAGCTACGGGACCCAGCAAGAACTTCGGCGCTCTGAGCTGAAGGACTGCTGGACCTGCCACAAGTAGAGGACCGCACGATGGACCTGAACCGCCGCGACTTCCTCAAGACCGCGAGTATCGCCTCGGCCGCCACGGCCGCGGCGTGCAGCATCGACCCGCGCACGCCGGTCGAGCACTACCTCCCGTACGTCCAGGTCCCCGAGGACGAGCTCCCGGGCACCGCGACCTACTTCTCCACCGCCTGCGGCGAGTGTGCTTCCGGCTGCGGAATCGTCGCCCGCGCCAAGGAAGGCCGCGTGGTGATGGTCGAGGGCAACCCGGACTGGACCGAGGGGCGCGGGCTGTGCACCCGCGGCCACTTCGCCGTCTCGAGCGCCTACGGGCCCGAGCGGGTGAACGGCCCCACGCGCGGGGGTGCGACCCTGGAGTGGGACGCCGCGACCCAAGAGGTCGTCGCTGCGATCAAGGCTGCACAGTCCGCCGGCAAGCAGGTCGCGTGGCTCGGGCAGTACCGCACGGGCAGCTTGGACTCCATCCTCAGCGACTTCGCCGCGGCCACCGGGCTCCGCCGCGTCCACTGGGAGGCCCTCGGGGTCGAGTCGCTGCTCGCGGCGACCCGGCAGGCGTTCGGCGTCTCCACGTTGCCGACCTACGAGCTCGCCGGGGCGCAGGTCATCCTGTCGTTCGGCCTCGACTTCCTGGGCACCGCCTACGGGTCGATGGGCATGATGAAGGGCTGGTCCGCCGCGAAGAACCCCAACAGTGGCGGGTTCGTCACGCGGCTCGTCTGTGTCGAGCCGCGAGTCGGCATCACGAGCGCGCAGGCGGACCACTTCCTCCCGCCGAACCCCGGCACCGAGCTCGCGGTTGCCCTGGCCGTCGCCCGGATCGCCGCCGACAAGGTTGGCTACGCGAACGCCGGCCTCTTGGCGGGCGTGGATGTTGCCGCGGCGTCGCAGCTCTCCGGGATCACTCAAGAGAAGCTCAGCGAGATCGCGGGCTGGATCACCGAGCACCCCTCGGTGGTGCTCCCCGGCGGCGCCGCCAATGCGGGCACCCTGGCGACGGACCTCGCGGTCGTCACCTACCTGCTCAACGACATCTGCGGAAACATCGGCCGCAGCGTCGTCTTCGGCAAGGAGCAGAGCTACGGCCCGGTCTCCTCGTACGCCGACGCACGGGCCCTGCTCGAGGACGCGCGCGCTGGGAAGATCGGCGTGCTCTTCATCGATGGCGCCAACCCGGTCTACAACTTTCCGACGTCGGACAACGCGGCCCAGGCGCTCGACGCCGTGGACTTCCTCGTCCAGTTCGCCAACGAGTCCGACGACTCGACGCGCGCCAAGTCGCTGCTGCTCCCGCCGGGCTCGTCACTCGAGCACTGGGGCGACGCCAGCGTCACCACCGGCGTGAACACGCTGCAGCAGCCGGCGATGACACCGCTGAAGAGCAGCCGCTCCGTCGGCGACACACTGTTGGCGCTCGCGAAGGCCATGGCGTTGCCGGAGCCCGTCGCGCGCCAGCAGCTGCTGCTCATCCCGCTCGGAAACTCGCCGACCGCAGACAGCGCGCTCACCGACCTCCCGCCGAGCGCCCAGCCGATGGGCTTCGCGCACGACTCGTTCCGGCTCTACGTCCAGGAGCGCTGGAAGCGGCGCGTGTACGACGGGAACGGTGACTTCGACGCGTGGTGGACCGGCGTTCGCCAGTCCGGCGGCTCGTTCAAGCCCGCCGCGGGTGGCGCGCTCCCGTTGGCGTTGGCGACTACGCCGGCGATGCCCACCGCGATCGCGGGTTCGGACCTCGCGCTGGTGATCTTCCCGAGCCCCACGCTGGGCGATGGGCGGCACGCGAACCGGCCCTGGGCGCAAGAGCTCGCCGACCCGATCTCCACGACCAACTGGACCTCCTGGGCGGAGCTCAACCCGAAGACCGTCGAGCGGCTCGGGCTCGGCGTGACGGACTCCGTCACGGTCAAGACCACGAGCGGCGAGATCACCTTGGGCTTCTTCGGGAGCCCCGGCGTCCGCGAGGACACCGTCGCCGTGGTCCTCGGCAACGGGCACGAGAACATGGGGCGCTTCGGCACCGGCCGCGGCGTCAGTCCGATGAAGCTCGTGTCGACCGCGACGGACTCGGCGGGCGCGCTCGCGACCTACACGGCGCGTGCCAGCGTCTCGCGGTCTGACGCGACGTCCGACTTCTTCGCGCTTATCGGCAACCTCACGATGGACGGCCGGCCGATCGCCATGGCCGTGAGCGCTGAGGAGGCTGCGGCTCACCCGACCGGCAAGGCCGGCGAGATCGTGGAGATCGAGGAGGTCCCCTGGGACCGCCGGCTCGAGGAGCAAGGCATCCACGACTTCTTCCCCGAGCCGCAGCACCCGACGTATCGGTTTGCGATGGCGATCGACCTCAACAGCTGCACCGGGTGCATGGCGTGCGTCGCGGCGTGCGGCATGGAGAACAACACCCCGTTCGTCGGCCCGGACCAGTCCCGCCGGGGCCGGGTGATGAGCTGGATCCGCATGGATCGGTTCATGGAAGGCGAAGGCGAGTACGTGGACGTGCGGCACATGCCGTCGCTCTGCCAGCAGTGCTCGCACGCCCCGTGCGAGGGCGTCTGCCCGGTGTTGGCGACCTACCACAACCTCGACGGCCTCAACGCGATGATCTACAACCGGTGCGTGGGCACGCGCTATTGCGCGAACAACTGCCCCTACACCGCGCGTCGGTTCAACTACCACACGTGGACGTGGCCGGAGTCGATGTACCTGATGCTCAACCCGGACGTCTCCGTCCGCGAGATGGGCGTGATGGAGAAGTGCACGTTCTGCATCCAACGCACGCGCGCTGTGAAGGACTCTTGGCGTGACGTTCACGAGACCGTGCCCGATGCCGCCCTGGTCTCGCTCACCGCCTGCGCATCGGCGTGTCCGACGCAGTCGATCACGTTCGGGAACGCGAAGGACGCCTCGGGGACCGTGTCGAAGCAGTTCCAGAGCCCGCGCGCGTACACGCTGCTGGGCGAGCTGAACACCAAGCCCGGCATCCGGTACCTGGCGAAGGCGCGGCACCACGTCCCGGCCGAGAAGGCGGAGGGCCCTGGCCACGGCGGTGGCGAGACGCCTGCTGAAGCTGAACCCGCTGAGCACAAGGAGGGATGATGAAGGAACTATCCTACAACGACGTCAACAAAGACGTCCTTCGCCCGCTCTTCACGCCCGACCTG
>CALQBK020000188.1 GCA_943328795.2 Bifidobacterium breve | reverse complement strand
CTCGGTGTCGCCCTCGCGGTAGACGAGCGGGTCCATCGTGTACTGCAGCAGCGTGCCAGCGCGCACCACGCCGCGCCGCCCCACGAACGACGCGTCCGCGCCCGGCACGGAGCCATCTGTGAACGTCGGGTTCACGAGCTCGATGTCAGCGGAGTAGGAAGTGGCCCAGGCATGGGCCGCGAGCAAGAGAACGCCGGTCATGGGGACCTTGACAGAGCCGGCATCCTATCAGAAACGGGACGAGCGGGTCAGCGCCGCCGATGCCGACGCTCGGCACACCTCGCGTCGGCATCGGCGGTTATTTTGCGCCGTTCCAAGGCACGGTCTGGCGAAACCGCCGAAGACGTCGGCTCCGCCAGACCCTGCGGGGAACGGCGCGGGAGGGGGCCAGCGAGCGTCCCGCTTCAAGCGATTTCATGGCGTTGGGGCCCATTTGTTTGCGCGGCGCCCGAGCTGGCCCCGCGTGGCCGCGACGGCATCCCAACGCGAGACCGCCCCGGCTCGGGCGGAGCCGGGGCGGTCGGGCTTCCCGCGGCTCGATCAGCGGCGGCGGTCGCTCTCGGCCTGGGTGTGGGTCGAGGAGCCCTCGCTGGACCCGCTGGACGAGCCCTGGCTGGACCCGCCGGACGAGCCGTGCTCAGACCCGTGGTTCGAGCCGTGCTCGGACCCCTGGTTCGACCCGTGCTCGGACCCCTGGTTCGACCCGTGCCCGGACCCCTGGTTCGACCCGTGCTGCTCGTGGTGGTCCTCCGCCCGCTCCTCGTACCGCTCGGCGTGGGCCCGGGCGTCGTTGTGGGCCTCGACTGCGGCGTGGCTCGCGTACACGTGGTTCGAGTACGCGGCGACCGGCGCAGCGCGGGCGGGGGCGGGCGAGCGGGGCGCGCCCCAGTAGCCGGTCACCCACCGCCCGTGGGCGTAGTAGCCGTCCACCCAGGCGTACCCGCTGCGGTGCTCGGCGCGCCAGTAGCCGTCCACCCAGGCGCGGCCGCTCCAGTACCCGTCCACCCAGGCGTACCCGGGGCGGTAGGCCGCGGGGACCCAGCGGCCGGGGACCCAGTCGCCGTACCGGTCGTAGCCACCCGCGACCCAGGTGAACCCGGCCCGGGGGGCGGGGCGGTAGGCGGGGGCCCACGGGTTGACCTCGACGTACACCCCGGGGATACCGACGGACACCATCACGCCAGCGTTTGCGGGGGCAGTGAACAGGACGGCGAGCAGGGGAAGTGCGCTGAACATTTTCGACCTCGGGTTGTGCCCGGCGGGGTTCCGCCGGGGGGGTCCGGGTGATCCGAACCTTCACACACTGGTACGCGGGTCGAGGCGGGACATTCAGGGGCGTGCGTCGCGAACCGTCACGACGCGGCGCTACTCCTTCTTCACGTCCGTGGTGTCCCACCCGTCGTTCGAGCCGTCCAGGTACCAAGGCTTGTCGGTGGCGGCCGCGCCGCCGGGCGCCGGAGTGCCGGAAGGGCTGTTGTCTGCGGGCCCAGGGGACGGCGGCGGCGCGCCGTCGGACGGACGCGGCACGTCCGGCCGGCGCAGCACCTTCTTCGCCAGGTTTCGAATCAATCCCATCTGTCCTCCTTACTGGCTGATGAGCTTGCGCAACGAGCCGTACTGCCGGATCTTGAACCAGGTCAGCTCGCCCCGCTCGAAGTACTTCATGGCCACGTAGAACATGCGGATGTAGTTGGATGCCCACGCGAGCAGGAAGATCGGCTCCACGTTCTTCTTCCACTTCTCGCGCTCGTCGATGAGCTTGCGGATGAACGGCCGCGGCACGAAGCCCTTCGACGCCAAGCAGAAGATCGCGAGGTAGAACTTGTCTTCGTCGCTGCGAGGCCAGTCCATCGACACGCGGAACTGGTGCCAGGCCTTGTGGCTCTGCCCCTCGACCTCCTCGTACTTCAAGGTCCCCTCTGCGAGGCCCTTCTTCGTGAGCACGGTGCCCGGGAAGTAGTTCAACGAGTAGAAGTAGATCGAGTACGGGAGCGGCAGCTCGAGCAGGAACTCGGCCGTCTCAATCTTCATCGCCTCGGTCGCGTGCGGGTTGTCGATGATCACGTCGTACACGACGTCGAGCCCCATCTCCTTGTTCGCCTCCGCGAACTTCAAGATGCTCACGTTGCCCGGCGACCGGTTGTGGATCTCCTTCGACTCCTTCGAGCTGCCGGACTCGATCCCCGTCTGCACGCGGATGAGCCCGACCTCCATGAGCTTCTTCAGCATGTCGGGCCGCATCATCGGCGGGATGAGCAAGCACTCGAACGGCACGGCGACGCGCTTTGGGTACTCGACGAGGAACTCGTCCATCCACTCTTGCCCGAAGGCGAAGCTCGTGTCGTCGTCCACCTTCACGCGGGCGGTCTTCTTGAACTCGGTCTTGATGTACTCGAGCTCCCCCATGATGTGCTGCACCGAGCGCGCCCGGTAGAACTGCCGGCCCTTCTCGTTGTACACGTCGCGCAGGATGCTGACGTAGCAGTACGAGCAGTTGTACGGGCACCCGCGCGAGAAGTAGATCCGGTACTCGGCGGTGCGCTTCCAGGGCTCCTCGATGCGGACCTTTCCGCCTTCGATGTAGTACTTGTTGTCGTCGACGACGTCCGGGTACGGGAGCCAGTCGAGCTCCTGCATCAGCGGGCGCGGCTTGTTCGGGTAGACGACGCCCTCGATGTTCGCCCAGATGTTCGGGATGTCGTGCGTCGGGAGGCCATCGCGCAGCGCGGTAGCGAGGTCGATCGCGGCGAGCTCTCCTTCGCCCTGGCACAGGTAGTCGACGTCCTTCATGCACTCGTCGGGCACGCTGGTGGGGTGGATGCCGCCCCAGAGCAAGGGGGTGTCCGGGAACGTGGCCTTCACGCGCTTCGAGAGCTCGCGCGCCATCGGCAGCAAGCTCGACATGAAGCCGACGCCGACGAGGTCAGCGCCCTTTTGCCGGATGATGTCCAGGACCATGCGGAACTCGCGGTCGCTGGGCATCTCGAGCTGGTTGTGCCGCCAGTCGCGCAAGAACACGATCGTGGTGTCGAAGCCCGCGCGCTTGAGCGCCGCGGAGACGTAGCGGATCCCAGCGTTCTCGACGCTGTAGATGGTGACCAACACCACGTGGAACGGGCGCTCGGCGGGGTCTGCGCCGGGCATGGGCTGCACCCGCTGGCCGAGCAGCGCGTCCTGGACCATCGCGCGCGCGGCAGCGGGCACCGTGGGCCCCGGCACCGGGGTCTTGGCGTGGCGAGCCGGGCGCGGGCGGGCCACCGACGGCGTGTCAACTGCGATCTCCATGGATACTACCTCGGGTGCCATGGTGGCGGACTAGGGCCGCGCGGTCAAACGCGCAGCACCATGGACTGCAGGTTTTGTAAGCGCGGCGCGGTTCCCGCGATCAGAACGACGCGGCCAGCGCCGGCGCCCGGAGCTCGACGTGGGGGATGCCCGTGACGCGGGACCGCCGGATCAAGCCCGCCATGATCAGCTGGTCGTCCACCTCGGGCGCCTCTTGGCGCGGCTCGCCGTTCGCCAGCTCCAGGATCCGATCGGCCAGCGGCGGCGACGTCATCGCCATGCTCACCGCGCCCCGCACGTCCTCGGCGAGCGGCCCCATCAAGCGGAACAGCTCGGCGTGCTGCATGGGAAAGTGGCCGAGGTCACGTGCGCCGGCCGAGAGCGCGTCCACGAGCGCGGGCACGCCCCCGGTGAACCGGCTGACCCGCTGCAAGATCGGGACGGGCATCCCGCCCACCTGGCGCAGGAAGGTCGCGGCGGCCTCGGCCTCGCCGAAGTCCGCGAGGTCGATGCGGGCCGCGTTCCCGACGTCGAGCGCGGGGGTGGCGACCGCGCCGGCGAGCAGCACGACGCAGCGACGGTCCGCGCGCGCGCGTTGGGCGTACGAGGACCAGACGTCGGTCAGGTCCGTGAGGACCTCGACGGGCAGGTGGTGCGCGCCGTGGGCCAACAGCGCGACGGCGTGCGGCGCGTTCTCGTGGGCGTTGTCCAGCAGACTCGCGGCGGCGATGTGGAACCCGCGCCGGTTGAGCGCCATCGGGATCGCGTTGGACTCGCGGCCCCCGAGGTCGGAGAGCACCCGGAGGATGAAGTTCCACGCCTCGGGCGTGCTCCGGCCCATCACGGGCCGAAAGGAGATGGTCCGACAGCCCATCGAGGGCTCGCCGACGGCGAGGTCCAGCGCGACGTCCTCGAGGAACGCTTGCGGGGACGTCCAGCGCGGCGTCAGCAACGCCACCGGCTCGAGCCGACGCAGCTGGTTTCGGACCTTCCTCGCGGTCCTCCCCCGCAGAGCCGCCTCGACGTACACGTGCTCGGGATCAAACACCGCGTCGCGGCGGTGCTTGATCATCTCCATGCGTCGCTCAAAGCGGTCCATCGACACTCCTGCCTCGGCCAGGCTACAACACTACTCTTGCTGTGTCAAGACTGCTCCCAAGGAACAGAGCCGCTTCCTACACGATCGTGTCCGACGTCGCCCGACAGCGCCCGCGGCTACCCCCGCGTTACCCTGGAGCATGCGCACCATCGCCTGGCTCCTCCTCCCCCTCGCCGCCGCGTGCGGCACCGCGTCCATCTCCCTCAAGGGCGACGACACCGCCTCGGGTGACTCGGCGGACACCGACACCGACGCCGACACGGACGCCGATTCGGATGCTGACGCCGACACCGACACGGACACCGACCCCGGGGATGCCGGCGACTACGCCGGCACCGTCGACGGCACGATGACGATCTCCGGCGGCCACGGCGAGCCCGACACGGTCATCACGTGCTCCGGGGATGTCACCCTCGCGATCGCAGCCGACGGCGCGCTCTCCGGCGACGCCACGTGCGCGACCTCCGAGCCCAACGGTCCGCCTCCCCTGGAGGGGGCCGTCGAGGGGCACGACGCCAGCGGCGCGCTCGCGGGCACGTGGACCATCGTGATCGGGCCCGATGGCAGCGGCGAGGCGATCCCCGGCACCGGCGCGGTCGCGTCGGGCGCCGGCACGTTCGCCGGCTCGCAGGACTTTGGCGGCGGCGCGTTCGAGTTCCGCATGGCGTTCGCGCGGTAGGGGTCCCGGGGGCGTTAAAGAGCGGGCATGAGCACCGTTCGTACAGCAGTCCTCCCTGTCGCGGGCTGGGGCACGCGCTTCCTGCCTGCAACCAAGGCCGTCCCCAAGGAGATGCTGCCGATCGCGGACAAGCCGTGCCTCGCCTACGTCGTGGCGGAGGCCGTGCTCGCGGGGATCGACACGATGGTGCTGGTCACCGCGCGGGGGAAGACCTCGATGGAGGACTACTTCGACCGCTCGCCGGCGCTCGAGATGGCGTTGGAGCAGGCCGGGAAGCGGGAGCTGCTGGCGGACGTCATCGCGCTCACGCGCCACGCCACCGTCGTGAGCGTGCGGCAGCAAGAGCAGCGTGGGCTCGGCCACGCGGTGCTGATGGCCGCCCCGGTGGTGGGCACCGACGACTTCGCGGTGCTGCTCCCGGACGACATCGTGGACGGCCGCAGCTGGGACCCCGACGGCGCCGTGACGGGGGAGGACCCCGCGCTCGGCCAGCTGCTCCGGGTGCACGCCGACGTCGGCGGCGTCGTCGTCGCGCTCAAGGAGGTCCCGCGGGAGGACACCCGGCGCTACGGCATCTGCGCGGGTTCGTGGCTCACCCCCACGCAGATGCAGGTCGAGCGGATGGTCGAGAAGCCGAAGCCTGAAGACGCCCCGAGCACCTTCTCCATCGTCGGGCGCTACGTGCTCCCGGGCTCAATCTTCGCGCTGTTGCGCGAGCAGGCGCCGGGCGCGATCGGCGAGATCCAGCTGACGGACGCGCTCGCGGTGTACGCCGCGCGGGGCGAGGCCCAGGGCGTGGTGTTCCGCGGGGCCCACTTCGACACCGGCAACCCCGTCGGCTTGCTCGACGCCCAGCTGCACTTCGCGATGCGCCACCCAGTATACGGAGACGCCGCCCGCGCGGTGGTCGCCAAGCACGCGCGCTGAACCCGCGGTCGGGGGCCCCCCGCCCTACACCACCTCGAACGCCTTCACCTTCGCGCTCCCGCCGACGAGCTCGGCGCGGCAGGCGAGGCGCAAGGTAGCCGGGAACCCGTTCTCCTTGAGCGTCGCGCGCTCCCGGGCGTCCTGGCCCGTGAGGTTGTCCGCGCCGTCCAGCACCTCGACCCGGCACGTGCCGCACGACGAGTCCGAGCAGCCCGACGCGATCGGGCTCTTCATGCGCCCGGAGATCGCCAGCAGCGTGCTCTCGGGCACCGACTCGGTGGTCTGCTCGCCCTTGGGGCTGACCACGGTGAGCGTGACCTTGGGCGCGACAGCAGCGGCCTCGGCCCCGCCATCGAGGGGCATGCCGAACAACCGCTTGAGACGACGACGAATTCCGAAAGGGGTAGCCATGACCGCGCGCGTATTCAGGTTTGCGGAGCCCGTCACCGGCCGGGCCCGTTCTCGCGCCCGGGCTGGCCCTGCTAGCCTGTGCTAGACGATCTCGGGGTCCAGCACGTCCACGACCAGCGCGGTCGCGTCGTCGGTCCCCTTCCGTCGGTCGACCTCGTTGATGATCGCCTGCGCGGCGTGCTGCGGCGAGGCCCCGATCGCCCACCAGGTGTCGCGCAGCTCCTCCACCGGGACCACCTCGGTCACCCCGTCCGTCACCAGCAGGTAGAGGTCCCCCGCAAAAAGCTCGTCGTCCCACACCTGCAGCACCTTGCCGACCTCCGGCCCCATGCCCATGTAGGCGCCGAGCGCGCGCCCGCCCCGGTGCTCCTTCGTGATGCGCAGGGTCTCCCCGTGTCGCACCCGGTAGACCTGGGAGTCCCCGACGTGCACGACGTTCGCTCGACCCTCGGCGAGCCACAACATCGACAACGTGCACGCAGACTGGCCCTTCCCGCCCGCGCGCAGCTCCCAGTCGATCTCGATCACCAGCTCGCGCAGGCTGTCGACGTGGGGGCGACGCTGGAAGAACGAGTCCATGCGGGAGACCGTGAGCTCGGCGGCCTCGCGCCCGCGGGGAACGGTGCTCACGCCGTCGCACACGAGAAACAGGCTCCCGCGGCGGGTAGCCGCGACGTACGGGTGCTCGCAGTCGAGGATGCGGTACTGGTCCTCGTTGCGCTTGTGCCGCGGGCTCCGCCGCGTCGCGGCGGCCGCCGACGTGAGGGGGAGCGTGCCCCTCGCCGCCGCCAGCGGGGCGGGCTCAGGCGCAGGGCGGACCGCGCCGTCCCTCCCCTGCGTCGCAGGCAAATCCGCCGGCTTCCGTGGCACGTTCAGCCGGTTCGACGGCGGGAGATCCGGACCGCGCCGACCGCGAGCAACGCCAGCGCGAAGCCGGCCCCGCCGTCGGGCGCGCTCGCGCAGCCGCACGAGCTCGTCGCCTTGACCGTGGTGTCGCCCGTGTCCCAGCCGCGATCGGTCGCGGTGTCCTCCGCCGGGACGGTGCCGTTCGCGGTGAGCGGGATTCGGACCTCGGGCGTGCCCGGGTCGTTGCTCGTCAACACCAGCTCTGCGGTCTGCGGGCCCTCGACCGTGGGAGCGAACGTGACCACGACGCCGTCCTCCGTGCCCGGCAGCGCGTCAAACGTCTCCGGGTAAACCGAGAAGTCGCCGCTGCCCTCGATCGTGGCCTGGCCGTACACGTCGAGGCTGCCGCCGTTGCCGATGGGCACCTCGAGGTTCGCGAGCGCGTCCACGAGCACGTCGCCCATGTCGGCCTGCTCGACCCCGACGTCGATCAGCGGCAGCGGGAAGGACTCCTGCACCGTCGGGAAGTCCTGGGCGAAGCTGTCGGTCAACAGCGTGATCGGGATGTCGAATTCCACCACGGTGAAGCAGCCGAAGACGGACGCGCACGCCTCGATCGACGGTGACAGCACCAGGTCGAGATCGGCGTCCCAGGTCGCCGAGTAGGTGGTGTCGACCAGGTAGTCGCCGACGGGCTCGTAGCTCGCGGCGCTGACGGCGTTCTCGGTGGTGATGATCGCGTCGTTCGCCTGGAACTGGTCCCCGCTGAAGCCCACGGTGACGAGCGTCGACATGTCGGCGCTGAACGTGAGATCGAGCCCGACGAAGATCGAGTACGTGTAGGTGATGAGGTTCGTCTCGTTCCCGGGATCCTGGATCTCGACGCGCGGCTCCGCGGAGCCGTCGAGCACGAACGGGTCGAAGAAGCTGGTGCCCTCGAAACCCAGCGAGCGGCGGTCGATCTCGAACGTCCCCGAGTAGCCCCAGTCCGAGAGGTCGACCTGGATCGACGTCACCGCGTCCAGCGACGCGTCCAGCAGGAAGATGCCGCTGCCGGGATCGCCGACGAACTGCAGCAGGAGCGCCTCCGGCCAGGACATCAGCGCCGTGCCCTGCATCGACACGTCGGCACCGCCCGTGGCCTCGACCTCGAACTGGACGGCGAGCGGAGAGCCCGACGGCAAGTACCCGGTCGAGTAGTTCGCGTTGGTGAAGACCTGCGCGGTGTCTGCGAGGTCGACGGGCTGCGGCTCCGAGTCGAACGCGAAGGCGGAGCGGGAGGCGAGCAACAAGAGGGTGAGGCTCATGGCACCTCCATTGTACCCGAAACCGGCGAGCGTGCGCCTGCCGCGCCGGGCGGCGGGGGGACGACCGCGGCGCCACCGGGGAACTGGGCCCCCATCCTCGGGGCGGCCAAGGCCGCGACCCGCGCCGCCTGCTCCGCGTGCCACG
>CALQBK020000187.1 GCA_943328795.2 Bifidobacterium breve | reverse complement strand
GCTGGAACGGGCGGTCGTGCATCCTCGGGTGCGGCACCGTCAACTCCGGTGTTTCAATGTTCTCTGTGCCGAAGATCAGCAGGTCGAGGTCGAGGACGCGGTCCGCCCAGCGGGGCGTGGGGGTGCGCCCCAGCCGGCGCTCAACGTCGCGACAGCGCGCGAGCAAGGCGCGCGGCTCGAGCTCACACTGGAGCCGGACGCACGCGTTCAAGAAGGGGCGGAGCGCGACCCCGCCCGCGGGCGGGGTGAGAAAAACCCGGCTCGGGCGCAGGCAAGAGAGCCCGGGCGTGGCGCACAAGAGCTCGGTCGCCAGGCGGAACGTCCGCGCGGATGGCCCGAGAGAGCTGCCGAGCGCGATCGCGACGAGCGGCACGGGATCAGTGGCCGCGTTGCAGGTGCGGGCGCCCGACGATCTGCTGGCAGCGCTGTCGACCGACGTCTGTCGTGACACCGGCGCACAGCCGCGCGGAGGAGCCCGGGGCGTCGAACGCGAGCCGCACCAGCACCAGGTCCCGGGACAGCGGATCGGGGATGGCCTCGAGCACGCGGGCCAACGCCGCAGCGTCCGACCCCGCCCGCTTCGCAAACTCGAACCGGCAGTCTTCGACCGCGGCACCCTCCAGGCTCGCGCAGTCCGCGACGCTGCTGGGCGGGGCGGCGACCTCGGGGCCCCCGCACCCGAGCCAAGCGAGCACGTAGATCACCGTGACCATCGCCGGAACGGACCCCACGGCACCACGCCGCCGGACGTCAACGCAGCGAAGTGCTGGCGCCCGATCGCGGCGTCGCCACTGTCGACGCAGTGCTCGTACGCCGCGGCCTCGACGGCCTCTCGCTCCTCGTCGGGTAGGCCGATCGTGCCGAGCACGGCGTCCTTGAACGCTGCGACCGAGGTCGGGGAGCGCCGTGCCGCCAGCGCCGACAGCGCATGGGCCCGCTCCAAGCCGGCGTCGAGCGACGCGCACCCCTCGTCCGCGAGGCCGATCCGCACAGCTTCGTCGGCGCCCACCTGCTCGCCGGTCATCCCGAGCCGCAGCGCCTGGGCCACCCCGATCCGCGTCGAGAGCTCGGACGACCCGCCCGCCCCGGGCAGGATGCCAAGGCCGGTCTCGGGGAGCCCAAACCGGGCGTTGGGACCAGCGATTCGGTAGTCGCAGCACAGCGTGTACTCGGTGCCCCAGCCGAGCGCGATGCCGTCAATGACAGCGACGTGGAAGACCGGCGCGCGCCGCAGCCGGCCGAGCACGGCGCGCTGCCAGCGCACGTGGGCCTTGATCGCTTCCGTGCTCCAGCCCGCGCGCTCGGTCACGTTCGCGCCCGAGATGAAGATCGATGTCCCCCGGCTCGTGACCCGCCGCGAGGTGCTGACGAGCGACCGGACCGCGCCGGACTCGAGGAACCCGCACAGCAGCTCGAGATCGCGGAGCTCCGACGAGCCCATCTCGTTGGCCTTGCCGTGGTCGAACGTCATGACCGCCGTTTCGCCTTCGACGACGACCCGCAGCGACTGGAGGGGGGGAAGGTGCATCCGCCCCGACTATTCCGGAACGCCGGGGCCAGCCCGCACCGCCGGGCGCCAAACGGTGACACGGAACACCCCCGCCGCCGTAGTATACTCTGGCCCCTTGTCCTCAATTCCCTCCCCATTCCCCGCTGACAGGCAGCTCGACGACGCCGTCGTGGGGCTGGCCGCCAAGGGAGACCACCCCGGTGTCATCCGGCTCGTCGAGGCGTGGAGCGCCCAGCGCCCCCCGTCGGCGCGCGCCCGCCTGGCGGCTGCGCGAGGTTTTTTCGAGCTGCGGATGATGGATCGCGCCACGTTGCGCGTGCGCGAGGTGCTCGACACGAACCCGCAGGACTTGGAGGCCACCGCGCTGCTGGCGCGGATCTTCCTGGAGCGCGGCTGGAAGGAGCGCGCCCGCGCCCCGCTGGCGGAGCTCACTGCGGCGGGGTGGCCGGGCGCCCCGGCGCTCACCGCGCTCGCCGCCTCGGAGTTCGATCCGCCCGAGACGCGCGCACGGCAAGTCGAGCGCGACGGGGACACGAGCCACCTCTTGCTGCTCGCCGAGCGCTTCTGCGCGACGGGCAGCTTCACCCGGGCCGCGGGCATCCTCGAGCGGATCCGCAGACAGGACCCCGCGAACCCGCGCGCACAGGCCCTCCTGTGGGGTCTCGCTGGCGACCTCACGGTGGGCCCGCCGCTGGCGGACCTGCTCCAGGCGACCGTCGCGCCGACGCTGCAGCTGCCGGACTTTCCGGACGAGCCGGAGCACACCGAGAGCGTGGACGCCACGACCCGCGCGAAGATGCTCGCGGAGCTCGCCGAGGAGGTCGCCGACCACAACTTTCCCGCGCTCTTCAAAGGTGGCGAGGTCCGGCAAGACGACGACGACCCGATGGAGCGCACCGCCGTCTCCCGGATCGCGTCACGCGACGAGATGAAGCGCGCGGGCGAAGAGCAGGCTCAGCTCGTAAACCTGACGGGCGGCCAGGGCGGCGGCGACACGCAGATCTTGCTCGTCCTCAGGCCGGGCGAAGACATCCAAGCCCACCGTCGGCGCGAGGAGTCGGACCGGCTGCGAGAGACGTTCAACCTCCGCGAATACCAGGCGTCCATGGGGATGGCCCCCGCGCCGGACATGGGAGACGCCGACAGCCTGGAGGAAGAAGACGAGAGCGTCGTGCTCCTGGCGCGCTCCGAGGCGCCCGCGCTCGTGGTCGCTACGCCCCCGTCGGCCGAGCCGATCGTCGTCGTGGAGCGGCACCCGGAGCCGGTGAGGAAGCCCGCGCCGCCGCCGTTGGAGCCGAGCCCGGAGCCGGCGCCGGCGCCGCGCGTGAACATCCACCCGCTGTGGGTCGGCGCCGTCCTCCTCGTCGTGCTGCTCGCCGGCATCGCCGTGCTCGCCCTCGTGCTCCCCGCGGTTCTTGCGCGGACGCGGGGGACAGCGCGCTCTGACCTCTTGCACGCGCTGTCGACCGACGACATGTCCGTCCTGGTTCGCGCCGAGTCCGACCTCTCCGAGCGCGACGCCCCGCCCGAGCTCGCCGAGCTCCAGCTGGTGATCTGGTCCGAGTTCAACGGCGATCCCGCCCGCCTGCTGTCGGCGCGCGAGCTGCTGGACCACGGGCGCTTTGACGCCCATCGCCGCGCCGTGTTGGCCGCCGAGATCGCGCTCGCGATGGGTGACCCCCGCGGCGCCGCGGCAGCGCTGGGGCGCGAGGAGCCGGCGGACGACGAAGAGCGGCTCCTGGTCAGCCGGATCGCGCTCCGCGTGGGCAGCGGTGACCCCGACCGTGCGAACGACGTGCTGGCAGACCTGGACGAGCCCGGCGCCCCTCGCTACCGGCTCGCCCGGGCGCAGGCGCTCGCCGCGGCCGGGCTCCGCGGGCCCGCTCTCGCTCTCGTGCACGATGTCCTCGCCGCGTCCCCTTCGCATGCGCGTGCGCGGCTGCTCCGCTTCACGCTCGACGAGCCAGGGGAGCCCCGCGCCGAGGCCGCGCGAGACTTCGTCAAGGACGCGAGCATCCCGCCGCGCTTCGCCGGGGCGGCGACCGCCCTCCGGGTGCAGGCGCTGCTCGACGCCGGCGTCCCGGACAGGGCGCTCACGCTGGCCCAAGAGGGGCTGCAGCGCGACGGGCAGGACGTCGAGCTGCACCTCGTCGTCGCGGACAGCCTCAGGGCGTCCGGGCACCTGCTCGACGCGCTCGGCGAGCTCGACAGCATCGCCACGTTCGACGAGCGAGTGTGGATCGCCCACGTGCTCACGCTCGTGGACCTGGACCGCGTGGACGAGGCGGAGCGGCTCGTGACCAGCCGCTCGAGCAGCTCACCGTACTGGGCGCAGACGCTCCGCGCAGTCGTCGCGGTGAGCGCCGGCACCGTGGAATCCGTGCCGGACGGCGACGCCAGTGACCTGCACGCCGCCGCCCGCGCCCTCGCCGCAGTCCAGTCGCTGGACCCGCGGGCCGAGGCGCTGGTCGAGGCCGCCACGGCTACCCCGGTCACGCCCACCCCCGGCTCGCAGTTCGTGAGCGCGCTCCAGGTGCGGGTGCTCGCGCTCAAGGCCGAGCTCGCGCCGCCGGCCGCGCTCGACGCCACGGCCCGCGAGCTGCTCGCCTGCTGCGCCGACGACGCCTATGTCCACCTCTCCCTCGGGCGCGCTTACGAGCAGGCCGGACGCCGCGTCCTGGCCGCGCAGCACTTCGACCGCGCCGTTGTCCTCGGGCCCCAGGTAGCCCTCACCTGGTACGAGCGCGGACGCTTCTACCAGGACGCGGCCGACCCGATGTCGCGCTCGGCGCAGTCCTGGCATAGCTACTTGGCCCTCGCGCCGTCCGGACCCCGCGCGAGGCGGGTGGGCGAGCGCGTCGCCACAGCGAGGCTCCTGTGAAAACGCTCCCCTTTCCTCTCGCCCTCGTGCTGCTCAGCGGCTGTGCATCGAGCGCGCCGTCCTGGGCGTTCCAGTCGGGGGCGGTCACGCCGAGCGCGTCCGGGCTCACCGGCGTGCAGGCATGGTCGTTCTTCACGAGCGCGTGGGGGCGCGCCAAGAGCGACGAGGCGTTCGTCTGCGCCCGGTCGCAGGAGGTCAGCGGCACGACGGCAGCACCTCTCCCCGGCTGCATCGGCTGCACGGCCGCGTACACCCTCACCGTCTCCGAGATTGACAGCGACTGCGATGCCGACCTCGCCGCCGACCCGTCGTACACCCTGCCGGTCGCGATCGCGATCGGGCCCGTGGACGACGCGCTCGCGGACCTCGACCCGCATCCCGGGCGCTCGCTCGGCTGGTATGCCAGCTTCGACGGCATGCAGCTCGAGAGCTACGGGTTCGCGTGGGACATCGCGCTGGACGAAGGCGGGGACGCCGGGCCGCCGGGCTGGAACCCGGGGCAGACCTACACCCTCGGCCCGTCCTTCGCCTGGGACCTGACAGCCGCCCCTTCCGGAGGGTAGGATGCGTGTGCGCCGACGGGTCAGGGCCGACCAGGGTGCTCCGATGACTCTCCGAACCTCCATCCTCTGCGCCGCGCTGTGCGCGGGCTCCGGGCTCACGGCGTGCGCGTCCAATTCCTTCAAGGGCCAGGCCGACAGCGCGACCAACGTCGCGGACACAGGGGCGGGCGAATCGGGGGACCAGGACTCGAGCCCGCCCCCCGAGCCGACCTGGTTCACCCCTCGGGCGGTGATCGACGTCGCTGCAGGGGTGCCGACGCTCTCGCAGCTGACGATCCTGGTCGTGGACGTCGACATGACGACGGTCGTGTGCGAGCTCGCGCAGGACGCGACGCTCGCGGTGGCCGAAGCGCCGCCCGACGACACCGTGTCGGCCTGGCTCGTCGAGACGCTCACCCCTGGCGACGCCGACTGCGCCGAGCTGCCCAGCCCGATCGGCATCGGCATCGGCAGCCTCCCCGCAGACGTCCGGGCGCAGCTGGGTCCGAGCGGGCTCGACGACGTCGCGGACTCGTTGTTCGGGGCCTACGTCCGCGCGCCGGAGTCCGAGAGCGAGGAGCTCGCCGCGTTCGGCTACGCGGGCACCCCGGACGACCTGGCGGGGGATGACGCCGCGACGCTCCCCGCGCCCGACGGGCAGTATGTCTTGAATCCTCTCTTTTTGTTGAAGCTCTCGACAGGCGGATGACCCGCCGTCGTCGGCGTGTACGGTAGGTACAGGATGGAGCGAGTGGAGCCTCTCCGGTGGCCGACCTCCTCGAGAGGTCTCGGGCTCCGCTCGCGCCGTCCTTCTTTTTCCGCGCCGCGAAGGCGCAAAAATGCGAAGGGCCCGTCTAACGACGGGCCCTTCTAAATGGAGCGGGAAACGGGACTCGGACCCGCGACCCCGACCTTGGCAAGGTCGTGCTCTACCAACTGAGCTATTCCCGCAAGCCCCAGCCATGTAACCGGGCGAGGTGCTCCGTCAAGGGAAAATCAACAAGGATGCGCGCGCAGGGTGACTCTCCGAGACGAACGAACTACAAATCGTGTAAGGTGTGCTCTAGCACTACCTTCTCGCCACCCGCCGTCGCGACGGTCACCGGAGTCTGGATGCGTCTCATCAACCTGTACCGCTTCACCCCCTGCGTGCTCGCCCTCGCCCTCGTTGGCTGCCCGGGAAAAGATGAAAGTACAACCGACAAGACTGACGACAGCCAGCCTGTCATCGACGACACGTACACCCCCCCGGTGGACGGTGACGGCGACGGCGTGACCGCTGACGACGGCGACTGTGACGACGCGGACTCTGCCGTCTACACCGGCCGCGTCGAGGACTGCGACGGCAAGGACAACAACTGCAACGGGCTCGTCGACGAGGGCCAGCCGGACGCCGACAGCGACGGCACCGCGGACTGCCTCGACGTCGAGGACTGCGACGGTGTCGACAACGACGGCGACGGGCAGGTCGACGAGGACTTCGGGGACGCCGACCACGACGGCGTCGCCGACTGCGTCGGCAGCGAGCTCTGCGACGGTCTCGACAACGACGGCGACGGCCAGGTCGACGAGGGCTACGACGCCGACGGCGACGGCTACACCCAGTGCGAGACGCCCGCGGACTGCGACGACGCGAACCCCGACGCCAACCCGGGCACCGCCGAGAGCGAAGGCGACGGCGTGGACAACGACTGCGACGGCATCGCGGACGAGGGCAGCTGGCGCTCCGGCGACATCGTCATCACCGAGATCCTGAGCAACCCCGGCGCCGAGCCGGACCCCGACGGGGAGTGGATCGAGATCTACAACGCGTCCACCCGCGACCTCACGATCAACGGCCTCACCATCGTCACGAACGACGACAGCCACCAGATCACCAGCACGGACAGCATCACGTTCGCCCCGGGCGAGTTCCTCGTGCTCGGCTCCAACGACAACGCCGCGTCGAACGGCGACGTCGTGGTGGACTACCACTACTCGAGCATCTCGCTCGACAACGCGTCGGACGAGCTCTCGATCTTGGCCGGCGGAACCACCATCGACACGGTCACCTGGGATGACGGCGCGACGATGCCGGACACCCAAGGGTCGACGATGATGACGGACAAGGGCATCTACAGCGCCTCCTTGAACGACAATGCGTCGATCTGGTGTGCCGCCATCGAGCCCTGGGGCTTCGTCAACGGGGACAAGGGCTCACCCGGCACCGAGAACGAGTACTGCAGCAACCTCGACCACGACGGGGACGGCTACACCCCGGACACCGGCGACTGCAACGACGGGGACGACACCGTGTACCCCGGCGCCTACGAGATCGACCCCGCGGTCGACAACGACTGCGACGGCGTCGCCGAGGAGGCGCCTACGGCGGACGCTCGTGCCATTGGCTCGACGCACTTGTCCTGCAGCGCGTTCACGCTCGACGGCTCGCACTCGGCCGATCCGCAGGGGTCCCCGCTCACGTACGACTGGTCGCTCACCAGCGCGCCGTCCGGCTCCACGCGCACGACCGCGGACATCACGACGACCACGGATAGCCAGCCGTCGTTCAACCCGGACCTCCCCGGCGACTACACGTTCTCGCTCACGGTCAACGATGGTGGCACCAACTCGCTCCCCGCGAGCGTCACGGTCACCGTCACCGCGCGCACCACGAACGTCGACCCCGTCGCGAACGCGGGTGCGGACCAGGCCGGCAGCGGCTCGGGCACGTGCACGGTGGTCGCGTACACGACCGACTACGACTGCGACGCGTGCGCCGACTCGACGTACACGTTGAGTGCGTCGAGCTCCGTGGACGCTGATGGCGACACCATGACCTACGCTTGGGCCGTCACCAGCGGCTCGACCTACGGCACGCTGTCCGCCTCCACCGGCGAGAGCACCACGCTGACCGTCTCCGGCGTCACCCCGACGCACTCCGCGTCCACCACCGAGACCGTGGACGTGCAGCTGACGGCTACGGACTGCATGGGCGGCACGGACACCGACTACGTGTCGGTCGCGTACACCTGCACCGGCACGTGATTCAGCGGGCGACCGACCAGTCGTAGGGCGTCCACCCCAGCCGGGCGCCCGTGCGCAGGCGCTCGGCCAGCGGCGGGGGCGCGTACCGCGCCGCGAACTCGCGCGGCTCTGGAAAGTCGCGCGCGTACAGCTTGAGGAGCCACGGCAGGTTCACCACGTCGCCTTTCGCCACGCACTCCGTGGCGAAGTAGCTGCGGGTCGCGAGGTCCAGCTGGGCATCCCAGCGCGCCGCCTGGTACGCGGCGATCGGCGGGCAAGAGCGTGCCCCGCAGTTCAGCGCAAAGTGCACGCGGGGGTCCAGCTTCGACACCGCCCAGGTCGCCCGCACGTCGCCGCCGGCGAGCGGACGAAAAAGGCTCCACGGGGCGGGCCGATTCCCGCGGAGCAGGCCGTGCTCGATCACGTGGAGCGAGATCGAGCGCCCGCCGATGTCCACCGCGGTGCGCCGAAAGAACCCGGGCACGCGCCGCACGTCACCTGCCAGCCCGCCAATGTTCACCTGGTCGAGCACCAGCGCGTTGTACACGTCGACCCAGAAAGCGCCCCGGGCGGCATCGTCGACGAGCTCCGCCGGGTCCAAAGCGGAGATCGCGGCCGTGTCCAACCTCTCGCCGGACCGTACGGCGGTGAGCAGGTCGACCGCTGCCTGGCCGTGGGGCTGCAGGGTCAGCGCAGGGTGCTGGGGCACACGTCGTTGTCTGCCCCGGGGGTGCCGAGCATCCCGCTGGTCCCGAAGGTCGAAGTGGCGTCGCACCAGCCGCTCGACGAGTCGTTCGCGGTGGCGTCCGTCGCAGACGGGTCCAGCGACCAAGAGTGCCCCTTCGTCACCGGCTGGTTGTCCAGGTACACCGCCTG
>CALQBK020000186.1 GCA_943328795.2 Bifidobacterium breve | reverse complement strand
GCGCCTCTCTCTCCTCCTCCTCGCCCCTGTCGTCGCGCTCGCCCTCGTCGGCTGCAACAAGGACAAGGGATCGGTCGGCGACCCCGTTGCCGTAGGGAGCTTCGAGCTGCTCACGCCGACTGCGGGCGACTGGACCAGCGCGGGAGAGGTCGAGGCCACCGGGACCGCCGAGGACGTCGAGTCCGTCACGATCGGGCTCGCGCCGGACGGCGCCACGGTCGACGCCAACCGCACCGGCCCCGACTGGAAGGGCAAGGTCACGCTCGAGCGCGGCGTCAACGTCGTGCAGGCGAGCGCGGTGGACGGCAACGGCGACACGCTGTTCAAGCGCCATGGCGTCCTGTCGGGCGACTTCAACAACCCCGACGACGGCGTGAGCGACGCCCTCGTCGCGCGCGTGAACCAGAGCGGCCTCGACAAGATCGGCGACATGGTCGCGGACTACATGACCCCCGAGCTCGTCACCGACTCCGTGGCGGCCATGAACCCCGTGTACGAAGACAGCTACGCCTGGGACACCGTCACGGTGGCGTCGGACATCGACAGCGTCAGCTTCGACACCCCGCAGATCCGCTTCGAGCCGAACAACGGGCAGCTCGACCTGACCGCGACCTTGCCGAACCTGTTCGTCGACGCGCAGGCGTACGGCTCGGTCATCGGCTACGACTTCGACGAGGACGTGACGATGTCGGCGTCCTCCGCGGTGATCACCGCCAGCGTCGCCATCGCGGTGGTCGACGGCGCGATCTCGGTCACGCTGACCGACTCCGCGGTCGAGCTGAAGGACTTCAGCTACGACACGTCGCTGCTCCCGGGCGACATCGAGTCGTACATCCTGGTGGACACCATCCGGTCCACGGTCGAGGACATGCTCGTCGAGAAGATCAACGAGATGGTGCCGGAGCTGCTCTCGTCCACGCTCGAGGGGCTCGACCCCAGCTTCTCGACGGACATCCTCGGCCACACGGTCGACATGAGCTTCGGCTTCGCGGACGTCGCGATCGACCACGACGGCATCGCGCTCGACCTCGATGTCGACGTGGGGATGGACTACACGGGCACCCGCACCTACGCCGGCTACCTGGCCGCGCCGAAGGTGAGCCCCTCCGTGGACACGCACGCGGACGTCGCGGCCGGGTTCTCGGACAACCTGCTGAACATGGTGCTGTTCCAGGCCTGGCGGGCCGGCGTGCTGGACATGGCGCTCTCGACCTACGACGGCTCGCTCGACGCCGCGATGCTCGTGCTGCTGAAGGCGGACGAGGGCACGATCTCTACGTCGGCGAGCTTGCCGCCGGTGCTGGTCCAGTCGGCTGACGGCGGCACGCAGGTGCAGGTGACCGAGCTGCTCGTGACCATCGACACGCCCGGGGGTGACCTCGGCGAGCACATCGTGGTGGCCATGTCCCTGTGGGTGGACGTGGAGATGGCGATCGACGCCGGCAACCTCGTGCTGTCGCTCGGCGACCCCCAGGTCGTGATGGACGTGCGCGAGAGCGACTGGGGCGCGTCGAACGAGGCGACCACCAACCTGCTCGCAGACGCGCTGCCCATCGACGTGATCCTCACGCTGCTCGGCGACATCTCGTTCCCGCTCCCCTCGCTCTACGGCATCACCGTGGACTCGGGCGACGCCGGCCGTGACGACAGCGGCTACTACACCGACGCGACCATCTACCTGCAGTGATCACCGGGGGCCTGCCGGGGCCCGCCCGATGTAACGAAACTCAGAGACTGAGAATCGTTCGGTCGGGGCGGAGCGGCGACGAAAATGCCCACCCACAGCGCTGATCCGGACCGCGGGCGTGATATAAACGGCAGCCCTCCCCGGTCGCCGCGGCTCGTCCCGTGACCGGTCGCTCCCTGCACCTCCCCGCCCAGGTCCCCCATGGACCCCACGTCCCTGCCGCTTCAAGACGCGGTCCGCGAACGCTACATCAACTACGCGATGTCGGTCATCACGTCGCGCGCGCTGCCTGACCTGCGTGACGGGCTGAAGCCCGTGCAGCGCCGCATCCTGTACGCGATGCACACGAACCTCAAGCTCGACCCGAGCGCCCGCTACCGGAAGTCGGCGGCGGTCGTCGGCGAGGTCATGGCGAAGTACCACCCGCACGGCGACAGCGCGATCTACGAGGCCATGGTCCGCATGGCGCAGGACTTCTCGCTGCTCCACCCGCTGGTCGATGGGCAAGGAAACTTCGGCAGTATCGACGGGGACAACGCCGCGGCGATGCGCTACACCGAGGTGCGGCTACGCCCGATCGCGATGGAGCTGCTCACCGAGCTCAAGCAGCAGACCGTCCCGTTCCGCCCGACCTACGATGGGCAGCACAGCGAGCCCGTCGTGCTCCCGGCGCAGTTCCCCAACGTGCTCGTCAACGGGGTCGAGGGCATCGCCGTCGGCATGGCGACCCGCATCCCGCCGCACAACCTGCGCGAGATCATCGACGCCTGCGTGTACCTGATCGACCACCCCGAGGCCGACATCGCCGCGCTGGCCCGGCGCGTCAAGGGCCCGGACTTCCCGACGGGCGGCGAGATCACCTCCGGCGCCGACGAGCTCCTCGCGGTGTACACCAACGGCCAGGGCCCGGTGAAGGTGCGCGGCACCTGGGAGCGTGAGCAGAAGGGGCGCAAGCACTACGTCATCGTCAAGTCGGTGCCCTACGCCGTCACCAAGTCTGAGTGGGTAGAGAAAGTTGGGCGGGCGATCTCCGAGCGGCGGTTGCCCCAACTCACGGACATCCGGGACGAGTCCACCGACGAGGTGCGCGTCGTGCTCGAGCTCCGCGCGCCCGAGGACGCTGAGCCCACGATGGCGTGGCTCTACAAGCACACCGACCTGCAGACCCAATTCAACGTCAACCTGACGGTCCTCACCCCCACGGACAACCCCGAGGTCGGCGCCCCCGCGCGGCTGAACTTGCTGGAGCTGCTCCGGCATTGGCTCGACTTTCGCTGCGAGACGATCCGCAAGCGCACGATGTTCGAGATCTCCGAGCTGCAAAAGCGCATCCACACGCTCGAAGGCTTCGCGATCGTGTTCCCAATCCTCGACGAGGTGATCCGGATCATCCGCGCGAGCGAAGGCAAGCGTGACGCCGCCGAGCGGCTGATGGACCGGTTTGGGTTGGATGACGAGCAGGTGGACGCCATCTTGGAGCTGCGGCTGTACCGCTTGGCCCGGCTCGAGATCAACCTCATCATGGACGAGCTGGCCGAAAAGAAGGGCCAAGCCGAGAAGCTGGCCGCGATCCTCGCGTCCAACACAGCGCTGTGGCAGGTCGTACGCGACGAGCTGAACGACATCCGCAAGCAACACGGCGTTGCGCGGCGCACGACGTTCGCCGGGGCCAACTCCGCGCCCGAGCCCGCGTACTCCGAGCACGCGTACATCGTGCAGGAGGACACCATCGTGGTGCTCACCCGCGATGGCTACCTCAAGCGGCAAGGCTCGCTCACCGGGATCGACAAGGTGCGCGTGCGCGAGGGCGACAGCGTCGGTTGGGCGCTCAGGGCGTCGACCGTCAGCACCATCACCTTCCTCACCAGCGCGGGCTCCGCGTACACGCTGCGCGTGGACAGCATCCCGCCTACCACTGGGCACGGTGACCCCGTGCAGAAGACCTTCGCGTTGGGAGACAAGGAGAAGGTGATCGCGGTGGTCTCGCACGACCCGCGCCAACTCCCGCCGGCCGACCCAACTGTCCAGTGGACCGACGCCGACGCCCCCCTCCCCCACTTGGTGGCGGTGAGCACGCAGGGCCGCATCGCGCGCTTGTCCTTGGCGCTGTTCGCCGACGTGTCGACGAAGAACGGCCGCCGGTTCATGCGCCTCGACGAGCCCCGGGCAGACGGCACGCGCGACAGCGTCTTGAACGCGTGGGTCACCACCGGCGGGGGCAACGTGTGCGTCGCGTCGTTGTTCGGCAACGTGTTGGCGTTCCCGATGGCCGAGGTCGGCGTGCTCAAGGGCGCCGGACGTGGGCTCACCGCGATCACGCTCAACGACACCGACTCGGTGTTCGCGGTGGAGCCAACGCCAGACGCGAAGGTTGGGTTGAGCGTGCTCACGGTGCTCGGGCGCGAGGAGATCGTGACCTACGCACGGTACGCGGGCAAGCGCGCGGCGCGCGGTAAGAGCCTGTTCAAGCGTGGAAACTTCGCGATGTGGAAGCGCTCGCCGGACGTGAGACTTGGCAAGCCGGCGGACAAGCCGACGGATGGGGAGAACTGATGGCAGCGGCAGAGTACAACGCGAGCGCGATCACGGTCCTGGAGGGCCTGGAGCCCGTCCGCAAGCGGCCCGGCATGTACATCGGCGGCACCGGCACCGAGGGTTTTCACCACTTGCTGTGGGAGATCGTCGACAACTCGGTGGACGAGGCGATGGAGGGGCACGCCACCTCGGTCACCATCACGCTGCACGCCGACGGGCGCTCCGCGAGCGTCGTGGACAACGGCCGCGGGATGCCCATCGACATGCACCCGGTGCACAAGAAGCCTGCGCTGGAGCTGATCCTCTGCACGCTGCACTCGGGCGGGAAGTTCGACGGGAAGAACTACCGCACGTCGGCTGGCCTCCACGGCGTCGGCTCCAGCGTCGTGAACGCCCTCTCCGAAGAGTTCACCGCTACCGTCAAGCGCAACGGCTTTGAGCACAAGCAGACCTACCGGCGCGGAAAGCCCACCGGCCCGCTCGTGCGCGGGGCCGAGGCGCGCGGCACGGGCACCAGCATCCGCTTTCGGCCGGACCCCGAGATCTTCGGCGCGCTCGCGTTCGACGGCGAGGTGGTGCACGACCGCCTCGAGGTGACCGCCTACATCCACCGCGGGCTGCGCATCGTGCTCAAGGACGAGGCCCGGGGCGAGAACACCGAGTTCAAGTTCGACGGCGGCTTGCGCGACTACATGGCGCTCTTGTGTAAGAAGGACGACAAGAAGGTCATCCACGCAGAGCCGTTCGTCATCGACAAAGAGATGACCGCCTTGCCCGGCACGCCCAAGGAGAACATCGTGCGGGTCCAGTGCGTGATGGCGTGGACCGACGGCAACCGGGAGCGGTTCGCGTCGTTCGCGAACGGCGTGCCGAACCCGAGCGGGGGCACGCACGAGGCGGGTGCGCGGGACGCGATCACCAAGGCCGTGCGCACGTACATCGACACCCACGAGATGCAGCCCCGAGGGTTGGTGCTCACCGCGGAGGACATCCGCGAGGGCGTGATTTGCGTCACCTCCGTGTTCATCGCCGAGCCCCAATTCCAAGGTCAGACGAAGGAGAAGCTCAACAACCCCGAGGTGAAGGGGGTCGTCGACCAAGCGATCCGCCAGGCCCTCGAGAGTTGGTTGAACCAGAACCGCACGATCGCCGACGCGATCGTGAGCCGCGTCGTCCAAGCCGCCCGCGCGCGCGTCGCAAGCAAGAACGCGGAAGAGCAGGTGCGGCGCAAGTCGCCGGTGAACAACCGGCTCACGCTGCCCGGCAAGCTCTCCGACTGCTCGTCGTCCGACGTCGCCCAGGCCGAGCTCTTCATCGTCGAAGGCGACTCGGCAGGCGGCTCGGCGAAGCAAGGCCGGGACCGCGAGTTCCAAGCCATCCTCCCGCTGCGCGGCAAGGTTTTGAACACCGAGTGCGAGTCCCTCGCCACCGTGATGAAGAACGAGGAGCTCTCCAACGTCGTGTGTGCGCTCGGCTGCGGCATCGGCAAGGACACCGACCTCTCGCGGCTGCGCTACGGGCGCGTGATCCTGTTGATGGACGCCGACAGCGACGGCCACCACATCGCGACGCTGTTGCTCACGTTCTTCTACCGCCACATGCCGCAGCTCATCGACGCCGGCCACGTGTTCTTGGCGCAGCCCCCGCTGTACCGCATCGACGTCGGCCAGCAGACGTGGTGGGCGCAGGACGAAGCCGACCGCGCCCGCGTGCTCAAGAAGCTGCCCCCGCGCAGCACGCCGGAGATCACGCGGTTCAAGGGCCTCGGCGAGATGCCCCCGAAGACGCTGTACGAGACGACCCTGAACCCGAAGAAGCGCACGCTGCTGCGGGTCACCATCCCCGCTGGCGAGCGCACGGCCACCGACCAGGTGATGTCCGACCTGATGGGCCGCGACTCCAAGCCGCGGTTCCGCGAGATCATGGAGCGCATGAACACGGTCGAGGTCCTGGACGTCTAGCCGAGCGACAAGTTCCGCGCGGGCGGCCCGAATTTCGATTAGCATCCCGGCATGCGCCTGCCGGTCTCCTACGCCCTCCCCGCCATCGCGCTGATCGCCGCGTGCAGCCCCGATTTTTCGTCAAAGGACAACTTCGGGCCCTCGGACTCGGGCACCGACACGTCCGTCGACTCGGCGGATGCCGACACCGACTCGGACTCGGACACCGACTCGGACTCGGACAGCGACTCGGACTCGGACTCCGATACGGACACCGACACAGACACAGACACCGACACCGACACCGACACCGACACCGACACCGACACCGACACAGCACCCGACACCTCGCCCGACACGTCCCCGCCGGACACCTCGGCGCTGGACTCCGACGGCGACGGGTCGCCCGACGACGTGGACTGCGACCCGAGCGATCCCAGCGTTCACCCCGGCGCGCCCGAGATCTGGTACGACGGCCTCGACTCCGACTGCTCGGGCGGCAGCGACTACGACCAGGACGGCGACGGCTGGGAGAGCGCCACGTACGGGGGCACCGATTGCGACGACCTCGTTGCGAGCACGCACCCGGGCGCCGTTGACGGCTGGTATGACGGCGCCGACTCGGACTGCCTCGGCAACGACGACTACGACCAGGACGGGGACGCGTACGACGACGCCAGCGGCGGCGGCACCGACTGCGACGACCTCGACCCGGCCGTGAACCCCGAGGGGACGGAGGTGCTTGGCGACGCCACGGACGGGGACTGCAACGGGAGCGACGACGGGCCGGCGTTCGTCACGCTGTCCACCTACGCCGGCACGGGGCTCCAGGGCCCGCGGATCGCCGAGACGTCCGACTCGCTGCTGATCGGGGTCATCGCCGACAGCTTCGTCGATGGCGCGTCGGTATACACCACGGGATCGTTCATCTCGATCCTGGACGTGGACGACATGCTCGGCGGGGTCACGGCCGGGCTGTTCTCCGACTGGGGTGGGTCCGCCACGTTCGACGATGGCGTCGACTTCGCCGCGGACGACGACTACTGGGTGCTGGCCTACGGCCTGCACTTCAGCACCGAGCGCTGGCTCGTCGGGGACAGCTACCGCGTCGCGACGAACACGAGCGCAGGCTCCGGCATCTCGCGCACCACCGCGCAGACCTTCGACGACGTGGAGCTCTCGATCGACCCGGACGGCTCGTACCAGGTCGTCGGGTGCGACTCGAGCGGGGGAATCCTCACCTGGCTGCACGGCGCCGGCGACGAGCTGTTCATCGGCGGCGGCGTCATCACGGACGACATCAGCGGCTACTCGAGCGACGCCTGCCTCGTGTGGGAGGGGGACACGCAGATCCGCACCAGCCACCGCAGCGGGTCCTACCTGCAGCTCGTCGACTACGGCGACTCGATCGGACTAGTGGCCGCGGGGACGTCGACGGGCTGGACCGTGTACGACATGGAGGGCGGCAGGTACGGCTTGCACGACGTGTTCGTCGCGACCCAGGGCGCGTCGGGGGTCTACGTCGAGGACAACGGCGCCGCCGCGACGCTCTCGGTGGCGACCGCCGACCAGGTGGACGTCGACGGCGAGGCCGACGGCACGCTCTACATCGTCGCGACGGACGGCACGTCCCGCGCGTGGCTGTACTGGGGCTCGGTCGCGAGCGGCTTCTCGTCGGTCGAGCTGGCTACGGACTTGACGCGGATCGACGACATCGCGGTGCACCTGACGGCCCGGAGCCAGCTCGTGATCGCCGCGCGCGGCGGGAACGACGTCACCTACGGGGTGGTGGCGGCGCGCTGAGCGCGCGGACCGTGGAACACCGCACTTCGCTAGGTATCGCCACGGGTTAGCACGTACGCATGGGGCCGCTCCTCGCCCTCTCGTCGCTCGTGTTTCTGGGGTGCGCCCCAACGGACGACCTGTCCGCAAGCTGGTTTGACGACCCGGACGGGGACGGTTTCGGCCGGGACGAGGACTGCGCGGAGAGCGACCCGACCCTCCCTCGCGACTACTACACGGACGCCGATGGGGATGGGTTCGGCGGACAGCAGACCGTGTCCGCCTGCGAGCGCCCCGAAGGCGCTGCCGATGCAGGCGGGGACTGCGATGACGCGGATGCGCGGGTCAACCCTGCGGCAGCCGAGGCGTGCAACGGCAAAGACGACAACTGCGACGGTGCGACAGACGGGGCCGACTCGGTCGATCCGCTCATCGGCTACCTCGACGAGGACGGCGACGGTTGGGGTGACGCCCTCGTCGAGGCGTGCGTGTTGCCGACCACGGCAGTCGCCCCAAATGGGGACTGCGACGATAGCGACGCGATGGTGTTTCCGGGTGCGACCGAGCTGTGCAACGGGATCGACGATGACTGCGATGCAGAGACAGACGAGGACGACGCCGCGGACGCCTTGTTCGGGTTCATGGACGCGGATGGCGACGGCTACGGCAGCGACGACAGCCCAATGGCGGGATGCCAGCTCCCGGAGGACGCCGCCCTGGACGGCGGGGATTGCGAGGACGACGACCCCTCTGTCTCGCCAGGGGCGGACGAGCTCTGTGATGGCACCGACAACGACTGTGACGGCGATACCGATGAGGCGTGTGGCTCCGCCACTGCGCGCCACACCCGCCGGAGTCCAGGTATGACCTTTGCTGTTGAGGAAGTCTGAGTGTTCCTGCCGCATCGGGAAGGCCCGTTGCGTGGCGCGCGGTTCGGAGGTCTCATGGAGGTCCTGTCAGGATCTCCCG
>CALQBK020000185.1 GCA_943328795.2 Bifidobacterium breve | reverse complement strand
TCGCGTACATCGTCGTCGTGATCGACGAGCTCGCGGACTTGATGATGGTCGCGGCGAAGGACGTGGAGGAGAGCATCGTGCGCATCGCCCAGAAGGCGCGCGCGTGCGGCATCCACCTGATCGTCGCGACCCAGCGGCCCAGCGTCGACGTCATCACCGGGCTCATCAAGGCGAACATGCCCTCCCGCTTGGCGTACCAGGTCCGCCAGAAGAACGACGGGCGCACGATCCTGGACCAGAACGGCGCCGAGGCGTTGCTCGGAAAGGGCGACCTCTTGTTCCTGCCGCCGGGGACCTCCGGCCTGCTGCGCGCGCACGGCCCGTTCCTGACCGACGACGAGGTGCGCCGGGTGACCGACCACTGCCGCGCGCAAGGCGCCCCCGACTACGCCCCCGCGATCAAGCTCGAGGACGGCGACGCGATCGACCCCGAAGAGCTCGAGGCCGAGAAGGACGCGAACTACGACCGCGCCGTGGACTTCGCGATCGAGAAGGGCAAGATCTCGACGAGCATGATCCAGCGGCTCTTGAAGATCGGCTACAACCGCGCCGCCCGCATGATGGAGATCATGGAGCAAGAGGGCGTCGTTGGCCCCGCCGATGGCGCGAAGCCGCGCGAGGTCTTGGTCCAAGAGCGGTAGGGGTATAGTGAGCCGATGATCGCGCCGACGCCCCCTCGTGACCTCGTGGACGCCCGGGGGCGCCTCACGTTCCTCTGGGACGTCGACGTCACACGGCCGCAGCTCGAGGCGCTGCTCCGCGACCCCGACCCCGCCGTCCGCGGCTACTGGCTCGGCAAGCTGCTGAGGCAAGCCAAGCCGGACGACGTCCCGAGCTTCGTGTCCATCCCCTCCTTGCTGGAGGAGTGGCCGCACTTCGAGCGCTACCTTGGACACTCCCGGCCCATGTGGGCGTGGCTCTTGAAGGTAGGCTGGCGTGGAGAGTAGCCTCACCCCTCTGCAGCGCCGGGCCCTGGTCCTGCTCGCGGGGATGGACCCGGCTTGGACGCTGACCGGCGGCGGCGCGCTCGCCGGCTTTCACCTCGGCCACCGGCCGACCCGCGACTTGGACCTGTTCTTCCACGGGCAGCGCTCGCTCGACCATAGCCCGGAAGAGGTCGTCCGGCGGCTCGAGGCCGCTGGGCTGACCGTCGCGGTCGAACGAACAGCTCCGACCTTCCGCAGGCTTCGCGTCACCGACGGCGCGGAGGTGCTGCTGATCGACCTCGTCGCGGACCCGGTGCCGAACGTGGAGGCACCCGAGCTGCGGCAATTCGAAGGCGCCACCATCCTCGTCGACTCGCCCCACGAGATCCTAGTGAACAAGCTCACCGCGCTCCTGTCCCGCTCGGAGGTGCGTGACCTCGTCGACCTGGAGGCGCTCATCCGGGCGGGCGGCGACCTCGACCTGGCGTTGGAGCAGGCGCCGCGAAAGGACGGCGGCTTCTCCGGCCCGACCCTGGCGTGGCTCCTCGAGCAGTTCCCGGTCAGAGCGCTCGCCGCCACCCCCGAGGTCGTCGCGTTTCGCGACCTGCTGGTGAAGCGGCTCCTGGACCTTCAGTAGCGCCCCTCGAGCCGCTTTCCCCTCCCCCGACGTTGCGCGAGGCCCCCAAGTCGGCTAACCGCCACCGGCTCCGGGTTCCCCGGGCGTAACGTACGACTTGTCGAGGCTGCCTTCGGGTCGCGACCGGTCCAATGCGAGGTAGACATGGGTAAGAACAGCGAGATGGGCCTCATCGGCCGCAAGATTGGCATGACGCAGATGTTCGACGCCGCGGGCCACGCCCACGGCATCACGGTGGTCGAGCTCGGCCCCAACGTCGTGCTCCAGGGCAAGACCACCACCGGCCCGGACGGCTACTCCGCCCTCCAGCTCGGCTACGGCACCCGCAAGGTCGCCCGTGTCACCAAGGCCGAGCAAGGCCACTTCAAGGCCGCTGGCGAGGGCGTGCTGCCCCGCTTCGTCCACGAGATCCGCGTCCCGGACGCCACGGTCGCGGCTCACCCCGTCGGCTCCGTGGTCTCGGTCGGCGACGTGTTCAAGGCCGGCATCCGCGTCGACGTCATGGGCACGTCCAAGGGCCGCGGCTTCTCGGGCGTCATGAAGCGCCACAACTTCTCCGGCTTCAAGCGCACGCACGGCGTCCACGAGTACCACCGTCACGGCGGCTCGATCGGCACGCGCCTCACCCCCGGCATGACCTTCAAGGGCGTCGGCATGCCCGGCCAGATGGGCGACTCCCGCGTCACCCAGCAGGGCCTGTTGGTGCACGGCATCGACACCGATCGCAACCTCGTGTACATCAAGGGCGGCATCCCCGGCTTTGACGGCGCGAACGTCGTGATCCGCCACGCGGTCAAGAAGCCCCGCCTCCCGCGGAAGTAGTCCTCGATCGATGAGTGAACGCGGGCCGGGGGAGCGATCCTCCGGCCCGTTTCGTTTTCGGCGCGGACGCGGCCAGCCGACGGCCGGTCCACCGCGGATCCCCGAGAGGCCGCCCAGCTTCACCCCACGAAGAAGCGCACCACCGCCATCATCCTGCGGCTCCACTCCCGGGGGTGGAACCGCGTAGCGAACAGCCAGTGCGCGACGAGCCCGGCGAACATCACCAGCGCGACCATGCTCACGCCGGCGCCGACGATCGCGAGCACGGGCACCCCCCAGGGCTCGGGGCTCCAAGGCGCGATCAGGATGGCGCCCGAGACGCCGAGCGCGAGCGCACAGACGGCGAGGGACACTCGGATCGCCGCGTGTCGGATCTCCGTGCGGAGCTCCTCCGCCTCGGGGTCCCGCGTCGTGACTGAGATGCGCCCGTGCTCCAGGTCGAGCAGCAGCTGGTTCGCCTGCGTCGGGAGGTCGCGGAACGCGCCCTGGGCGTGCTGCATCAGGCGCATCGCGTCGGACGCCAAGCGCTCCGGGCCGAGGCGCGCCTGCATCAAGCGCGCGGCGAGCGGGCGGACCTCCTCCACGATGTCCACGTCCGGCAACAGCCGGCGGGCGATCCCGTCGACGATGCTGGTGGCGCGCGCGATCACGGCGAACTCGCGCGGCAGCTGGATCCGGTACAGGCTCGCCACCTCGATGAACTCCGCGAGCGAGCTGTTCTCCGAGAGGCGGGCCAGGCTGGCGCCCTCGTACTTCGACATCAGCCGCTGGATCTCCCCGCGGAACGCCTTGAGATCGACGCGCTCGTTCGTCGCGCCCGCCCTGTAGATCGCGAGGGCGACGGTCTCCGCGTCCCGGAACACGAGCCCGGTGAACACGTTGGTCATCACGTCCTGCATCTCGCCGGTCAGGTGCCCGGTGAGCCCAAAGTCCAGGAAGCAGAGCTCTCCGCCGGGCAGCACGAGCAGGTTGCCGGGGTGCGGGTCCCCGTGGAAGAAGCCGTGCTCGAACAGCTGCAGGTACCAGCTCTCAATCAGCCGGCGCATCGCGGCGCGCCCCTCTTCGGACCCCGGCGGCACGCGGTTGAGCCGCACGCCCTCGACCAACGCCATCACCATCACCCGGCGCGTGCCGAGCTCGCGGTACACCTCGGGGGCGTGGACGCCCTGGACGTTTCGGTGCTGGGCGCGGAACCGCTCGCACGCGCGCGCCTCCTGCAAGAAGTCGAGCTCGCTCTCCAGCGCCGTCTCGAACTCCTGCACGATCGCGACCGGGGTGTAGAGCCCAGGGAATTTCACCTGGCCATCCACCAGGTGCGCGAGCGTGTAGAGGATGTGGAGGTCGGACCGCAGCGTCTTCTCGATGCCGGGGCGCTGGACCTTCACCGCTACGCGACGGCCGTCCAGGAGCGTCGCGGTGTGCACCTGCGCGATGCTCGCGCTGGCGATCGGCTCCTCGTCGAACACCGAGAACACCTCCTCCAGCGGGCGCAGCAGCTCCTGCTCCACGTGCGCCTTGATCAGCGCAAAATCCACCCGCGGCGCGTCGTCCTGCAGGTGCGCGAGCTCGTCGAGGACGTTCGCCGGCAAGATGTCGGGGCGGACCGAGAGCACCTGCCCGAGCTTGATGAACGTCGGCCCGAGGTCGGCCAGCGCCATCCGCAGCCGGTTGCCGAACGGCGAGTCGGCGTACTTGTTCTTCGTCTCGACGCCTACGAGGCGACCGAGCTCACCGAACCCGTGCGAGGCGAGCACCAGCGCGACCTCGGTGATTCTGGGCAGATCCTGGACGGAGATAGGGGGCACGGCCCTACCTATCGCTACGCGCGCGATAAGCCCCGCGGGCATGTCCCTTTCTCAGCCCTCGTTCTCCCGGTTTCGGACGCCTGCTCGCGCCTCTTTGCTCCTCGCCCTGGCGGCCTCGATGGTGCCGGGCTGCTCGGGTGACGAGGCGGTCACGAAGCCCGGCAACCCCGTGCCGGCCGCACAAGAAGGCGGTCCGTTGCAGCGCGACACGCTGGTCATCGCCACCGCGCAGGACGCAAAGGACATGCTCTACGTCGTCAGCCAGACCGCGACCGACTCCGCGATCATCGAGGCGACTGACATGACGGCGATGGACGGGGACTTCGACTGCAAGATCACCTACCAGCCGCAGCTCGCCGCGTCTTGGCAGTTCAGCGACGACGGCAAGACCATCACCGCCCACCTGCGCGAGGACATCACCTGGGAGGACGGCCAGCCCGTCACGGCGGACGACTACAAGTTCACGTACGACCTGGTGGCCGACCCCGCGGTCGCGTCCCCGCGGCTCGACAGCCTCGCCCACATGGTGCCCGACGCCCGGCCGAAGGTGATCGACGCGCACACGCTCGAGTTCCAGTTCAAGGACGCGTACGACCGTACGACGATGCTCTCGCACTTGAACATCCCGCCTGCGCCGAAGCACATCCTCGACACCCCCGGGCTCGACCGAGCGTCGCTGCGCGGCCACGCGCTCAACGCCACCACCCCGCTGGCGAACGGCCCGTGGCGGGTCGCGACGTGGGAGAAGAACGCGCGCATCGTGCTCGAGCCGAACCCGAAGTTCACTGGCCCAAAGTCGTTCATCCCGAAGCTCAAGCGCGTGATCTTCAAGGTCATCCCCGAGTACGCGACGCGCATCCTGGAGCTCGAGAACGGCAGCGTCGATCTCGTCGACCAGGTGCTCGTGGCCGACGCCGACAAGCTCGCCGCGGAGCACCCCGAGATCCAGCTCCACCGCCGGGGCTGGCGCACGATGGACAGCGTGCTGTGGAACAACCTCGACCCCGCCGACTACAAGGCGAAGCTAGACCCCGCGAAGCCCGGGCTGAAGCCCACGGACGTCAAGCCCAACCACCTGTTCGGGGACCGCGAGGTGCGGCGCGCGCTGGCCTCGGCGATCGACGTCGACAAGCTGATCAAGGACCTGCTCACGTCGCAGGTCACCGGGGACGTCTACGGCCGGCCCGCGATCGGGACCATCACCCCGGCCCTCTGCGGCGCCCACAATGACACCATCCAGCGCCTGCCGTTCGACCCCACGTCGACGCGCACACAGCTCGCGGCGATCGGGTGGACCGACAGCAACGGCGACGGGTGGTTGGACAAGGGTGGCGAGCCGATGCGGTTCACGATGATCACGAACGCTGGCAACCAGCGCCGCGCCAAGGCCGCGGTGATCGTCCAAGCGAACCTCAAGGAGGTCGGCGTGGACATGCAGATCGAGCAGCTCGAGAGCAACACGTTCTTCGAGCGCCTGCGCGCGCGGGACTACGACGCCGCGCTGTCAGGGTTCGCCGCTGGGCTGCTCGTCGACCCGGGGACGTTCTGGTCCCCGAACGCGGAGTTCAACTTCACCGGCTACCGCAACCCCAAGGTGGACGAGCTGATCGCCCGCGGGATGGCGGAGCCCGACTACGAGAAGGCGAAGCCCACCTGGCAAGAGCTGCAGCAGGTGATCTACGACGACCAGCCGTTCGCGTTCCTCTACTGGATGGACGAGATCGTCGCCGTGAACAACCGGTTCCAGAACACCGCGATCGACCTCCTGTCGTCTTACCGCCGGCTCTACCAGTGGTCGGTGCCGGTCGACAGGGTGAAGTACACGCAGTGATCACGGGGCCCCGGGCGCTGCATGCTGCGCGGTGACGGCGTTGCGGTGGCGCGGTGATCGGCTACCTCCTCCGCAGGACCTTGCTCGCGCTCCCGCTGCTCTGGGGCGTGATGACGCTGACGTTCCTGCTCATCGAGATGGCGCCCGGCGACGCCTCGGACGCGTTCATCAACCCGGAGATGTCCCCCGAGGTCGCACAAGCCGTCCGCGCGAAGTGGGGGCTCGATCGCCCCGCTCCCGAGCGCTACCTGCTCGAGCTCGAGAACATGGCGAGGGGCGACTTCGGCCTGTCCATCAGCATGGAGCGGCCGGTGTTCGAGGTGATCGCGGAGACCCTCCCGAACACGCTGCAGCTCGCCGCCGTCAGCCTCGTCGTCAGCCAGCTGTTCGGGATCGCGGCCGGCGTGGCGCAAGGCGTGCGCCAGTACTCGAAGCTGGACGCCGGGCTCGCGATCAGCACCCTGTTCTTCTACTCGATGCCCTCGTTCTGGCTCGCGCTGATGCTGCAGCTCGTGTTCTGCCTCTACTGGAACGTGCTGCCGAGCTCGGGGATGGTGGACGCCGTGATGTACGACTACATGACGCCGTCGCAGCAGCTCTGGGACAGGGCCAAGCACCTGGTCCTCCCGGGGGTGGCGATGGGCCTCGCCGGGGCCGCGGGCGACGCCCGGTTCATGCGGTCGGCGATGCTCGAGGTCATCCGGCAGGACTACATCCGGACGGCGCGCGCCAAGGGGCTGCCCGAGTGGAAGGTGATCGGGAAGCACGCGCTCGGGAACGCGCTGTTGCCGATCATCACGCTGCTTGGCCTCAACCTCCCGCTGCTGTTCTCGGGCTCGGTGCTGGTCGAGTACATCTTCGGCTGGCCGGGGATGGGGCGGCTGATCGTGAACGCGATCCTCGCGGCGGACAGCCCGCTGATCCTCGGGTGCTTCCTCGTCTACACCGTGCTCGTGGTAGCCGGGAACCTGCTGGCGGACCTGCTGTACGCTGTCGCTGACCCGCGGATCCGCTACACGTGAGCTCCGCCCGGCCGTTCGTGCCCGCGTACGTCGCCGTGCTCGCGTGGGCGATCGTCGCCGGGTTCCCGCGCCTGCCCGCCCTGCTGCTGCCGCCCCCAGGGGCGCCCGCGACGGGCATCCACACCGTGCTCGGCCTCGCCGCGATGCTCGCCGCCGTCTACGGGCTCTACCGCGTCGCTCGCCCGTCCCCGCCGTCGGACTTCTGGCGCCAATTCCAGAAGAACAGCACGGCCGTGCTCGGCCTCCACGGTGCCCTGCTGCTCAGCCTGCTCACCGCCGTCACGCCGCTCGTCGCCCCGTTCGACCCCATCGCGATCGACGTCGGCCCGCACCTCGTCGCCCCGTCCGCCGCTCACTGGCTCGGCACCGACACGTTCGGGCGCGACTGCCTGTCGCGATGCCTCTACGGCGCGCGCGTGTCGCTCGCGATCGGGTTCGTGGCGGTCGCGATCTCCGCGACGGTGGGCACGCTCGTCGGCACCGTCGCGGGGTTCTTCGGCGGCGTCGCAGACCGCGCGCTGATGGGCGTCGCCGACCTGCTGCTCGCCCTCCCCCGGCTCGTGCTGCTCCTTGCGCTCGTCGGCGTGTTTCGCCCCCAGGGCGCCGACAGGGCGTTCGTGCTGGTCGCGATCCTCGGGTGCACGGGCTGGATGGGCGTGGCCCGCATCGTCCGCGCGCAGATCTTGTCGCTGCGTGAGCAAGACTTCATCCAGGCCGCACGAGCGCTCGGGCTGCCGACGTGGCGGATCCTGGTGCGGCACTTGGTCCCGAACGTGCTCGCCCCGGTGATCGTCTTCGGGTCGTTGGCCATCGGCTCGACGATGCTGGCCGAGGCCGGGCTCTCGTACCTGGGGCTGGGGGTCGCCCCGCCGACGCCGACCTGGGGCGCGCTGGTCAACGAGGGCCGCGAGTCGATGCGGACCGGCCCGTGGGTCACGTTCGTGCCCGGCGCGCTGATCGGCGTCGCGGTGATGTCGTTCAACCTGCTCGGCGATGGCCTGCGGGACGCGCTCGACCCCCGGCTGCGGGGGCGCGCGTGAGCGACCTACGCCCCGCGCTCGAGATCGAGTCCCTGGACGCGACGTTCGAGACCGACTCCGGCCCCGTGCGCGCCGTGCGGCACCTGTCGCTCACGCTAGAGCCGGGCCGGACGCTCGGGCTCGTCGGCGAGTCGGGGTCGGGGAAGAGCGTCACGTCGCTCGCCATCATGGGCCTCTTGCCCGAGTTCGGGAGCCGGGTGCAGGCCACGCGGCTCTGCGTGCTCGGGCGTGATGTCCTGCGAATGCCGAAGCGGGAGCTCCAGGCGATGCGCGGGCGCGACCTGGCGATGATCTTCCAAGAGCCGATGACGTCGCTGAACCCCGTCCTGCGCGTGGGAGAGCAGGTCGCCGAGGCGATCCGGGAGCACGAGCGGGCCAGCCGGCAGGCCGCCCGGGCGCGGGTGCTCGAGCTGCTCGCAGAGGTCGGCTTGGCAGACCCGGGCCGGCAGGCGCAGGCTTACCCGCACCAGCTCTCGGGAGGGCAGAAGCAGCGCGTGATGATCGCCCTGGCGCTGTCCTGCAACCCGAAGCTGCTCATCGCCGACGAGCCCACCACCGCCCTCGACGTGACCATCCAAGCGCAGGTCCTGGCGCTCTTGCGGGAGCTGCAGGCCCGGCGCGGGATGGCGATGCTGTTCATCACCCACGACCTGGGGGTGATCGCCGAGATCGCCGACGACGTCGCGGTCATGTACCAGGGCGAGCTGGTCGAGTCCGGCCCCGTGCGGGACGTGTTCCGCGACCCGAAGCACCCCTACACGCGCGGCCTGCTGCACTGCAGACCCCGCCTCGAGTTCACGGGCAGTCGCTTGCCGACCATCGCGGACTTCATGGACGGCACCTCCCAG
>CALQBK020000184.1 GCA_943328795.2 Bifidobacterium breve | reverse complement strand
CGTGAAATGCAACGTGTGCCCGTAGCGCGCGAGCGCCCAGGCCAGCGCGTGCTCGCGACCACCGCCACCGACCAGCAGGATGTTCATGCGCGAGACCTCCGTCGTGAAGTGTATTGCGACCGCCGCTCATGGCCAGGGGGCGCCGCGGGCGGGTCAGTGCCGGAAGTGGCGCGCGCCGGTGAACACCATGGCCACGTCGCGGCTCGCCGCGGCGACCTTGACCTCTTCGTCCCGGATCGAGCCGCCAGGCTGCACGATCGCGGTGACTCCCGCCTCCACGGCAGCGATCACGCCGTCCGCGAACGGGAAGAACGCGTCGCTGGCGAGCACGCAGCCGGCCACCGGGCGGCGGGCCTTGCGGATCGCGAGGTGTACGGAGTCCACGCGGCTCATCTGCCCCGCGCCGACGCCGTTCAACAGCCACCCGCCCTCCGCCGCGCAAGCGAGCACGATCGCGTTTGACTTCACGTTCGCGCAGACCGCCCACGCGAACCGCAGGCACGCGGCCTCCGCGTCCGACGGCGCGCGCATCGGGACCCGCTGGCCCGGGTCGCGCTCTCCGGGCGCAACGGCGAGCGCCGCCGGCGCGCTCGCGACCACCTCCCAGTCCGTCTTGTGCCCCACGTCCCAGTCCTGCAGCAGCCAGCCGCCCTGGACCCGGCGCGCGTCTCGCCCTGCCGGACGCGACTGCTCCCAGTCGCCCGGCAGCTCCATCACGCGCAGGTTCTTCTTCGCCGCGAACCGAACCCGCGCGCCCTCGGACACGCCCGGGGCGGCGATGACCTCGTAGAACACGCCGCTCGCGACGATCACCTCGGCGTCGGAATCCGTGATCGCGCGGTTGAACGCGAGGATGCCGCCGTACGCGCTGACCGGGTCGCCCGAGAGCGCCATGCCGTACGCCGCGGCGATGCCCCCGGGGTGCGCCGCTGCGCCGCAGGGGTTCATGTGCTTCACGATCACGCACGCCGGCAGGCCCGTCGCGGCGCCAACGTCGAAGACGACGCGCAAGGTCGCGTCCAGGTCAGCGAGGTTGTTGAACGAGAGCTCTTTGCCCTGGAGCTGGGTCGCGCGGGCCAGCGAGCGCCCGCCTTCACCGGGGCTCGCGTAGAAGGCGGCGGCCTGGTGCGGGTTCTCGCCGTACCGCAAGCCCTGCACCAGCTGGAGCGGGAGGGCACCTTCGGACGGAAACCCGGGGTCGAGGCGCTCGCCGAGCCAGGTAGAGATCATCGCATCGTACGCGGCGGTGTGGCGAAACGCCTTCACGGCCAGGCGGGGCCGCAGGCTGGCGTCCCCCGCTGCGAGCGCGGCCAGGACCTCCGAGTAGTCGCCCGGGTCGACGACGATGGTGACCGACGCGTGGTTCTTCGCGGACGCGCGCACCATCGCGGGCCCGCCGATGTCGATCTGCTCGATGGCCTCGGGCAAGCTGGCGCCGCGCGCTACGGTCGCCGCGAACGGGTACAAGTTCACGGCTACGACGTCGATCCAGCCGATGTCCTGCTCGGCCGCGACGGCGTCGTCCTCGCCCCGCCGGCCGAGGATGCCGCCGTGGATCTTGGGGTGCAGCGTCTTGACCCGGCCGCCGAAGATCTCCGGGGCCCCGGTGTGTGCGGACACCGCGGACACGGGGATGCCCGCCGCGACGAGCGCGGCCTTGGTGCCGCCGGTGGACAAGAGCGTGAAGCCGAGCCCAACGAGGCCACGGGCGAAGTCGACCACGCCCTCCTTGTTCGACACGGACAAGAGCGCAAAGCGGGGGACTGCCACGGGCACCTCGGGACGCGGACGCGGGTAGCCCGTCCGGGGGCCTTCGGCACGCGGACTCAGTCGGGCGCCGCAGGCGGCGTTGGGGCCGCCGTAGCGCCCCCACCCGAAGCCTGCTGCCAGGTCCTCCCCTCGCCGTACCACTCGGAGAGGTCCTCCTTGTGCGCGAGGAACGCAGAGACGCGGGCGGGGCCGAGCTGGTCTGCGAGCGCGACGGCGTCGGCTTCGATCGCCAACCGCAGCGCGCGGCTCCGCTCCACGCTGGCCCGGCTCGGCGGCGGGAAGACGGCCGCGGCGCGCTGCCCGGGCGTGCCGACCTGCTGCACCGCGCGCTGCACACCGAGCCGCACGAGCCCCCGGGCGGGCGGCCCAGCGACGCCGAGCTGGGCATCCCCGAGCGCGGCGATCCGCGTGAGCGGCGGCGCGACAGGGTGGATGACGAGCGTGTCGGGCGCGTCCAGGTTCCCCACGAGCAGCAGCGCGTCCAGGCTGATCGCGCCGAGGAGCAGCGCGATCCTCACGGCGCGGCCGGGGGCAAGCTGTCCGCGAGCTCCTTCCAGTACGCGGCCTCGATCCCGCCGACGCTGACCTGGTCGCGCTGCGCGAGCACCCACGCCGCCTGCTCCGGCGTGAACGTGGCGGCGATCGCGCGCGCGGTCGCGTCCTGCGCACGCTCGGCGTCCGCGAGCTCGCCCTCGACCTTGAGCAGCTCGACCCGGTGCGCGTCCGCTTGCGCGACCTGGGCCTTCACACGCGCCGCCTCCTCCGCAGTCAGCGGGGCGACCCCGGGCAAGCGGCCTTGCTGCAGCGCGAGCACGCCGCGCGCGACGTCCTCGACGGTCAGGTAGTCCCCCACGATCGCGAGCTTCGCGTCGAGCGCGCGCTCTGCTCCGCCGGGCCCCTGCATCGCGGGCGTGCTGTCCGCCGGGCCCATCACCGGCACGTAGGCCACCCCCGCGTGCCCTCCGAGCGCCAGCCGCGCGGCGAGCGCGACCGCGACGGCGAGCGCAACGACGAGCGCGACGTCGAGCGCGCGGCCGGGGCTCACCGGTGCACCGCTGTCGGCCAGCGGTCGCGGATGGCCCCGGCGAGGTCCGCCTGGTCCGCCAGCCACTGCAGGCGGAGCGCCCGCACCTGCATGCGCTGGCGCCCGATCGCAGCGTGCTGGGCCGCCCCTCGCGCGAGCAGCGGCCGCATGGCCTCCAGCTGCCCCGGGGCCAGCGCGCCTCCCCGCTCGAGCGCCCATGCCCCGCGCGCGACGTCATCCGACGTGAGCGACGCGAGAGGGTCCGCCCACGCGCTCGTCGGCTGGCGGGGGCGCCCGGCGTCCGCGAGCACGATCGCCCGGGCGCCCGCCCCGGCAGCGAGGGCCCGAGCCCCCAGCACGCCGTCGACGGCAAGCACCAGGACGAGCGCCACCGCGCGTAGCGTCACCGCCTGCGCCTCGCGACCAGCAGCGGCGCCACCACCAGGAGCCCCAACCAGGCCGCCGGCGCCCCGCGAACGGTCACGCACCCGCACGCGCTGCCCTCGATCCCCGGCCCCAGCGACTCGTCACCCGAGTCGTCCCCGCCCGTCTCCGGGGAGGTGTCCTCTGCCGTGTCGTCGGCCGTGTCATCCACCACGCCGGTCTCCCCGGTGTCACACACCTGGACGGCCGGGTCCGCGTCGTCGCAGTCCGTCCCGCCGGCCTCGACCGCAGCCACGCCGTCGCCGTCAACGTCCACGAGGTCGCCCCCGGAGCAGTCCTGGTCGATCCCGTCGTACGGGATCTCGGCCGCGCCCGCTCGCACGTCGGCGTCGTCGTCCGCGCAGTCGGTGCCGCCCACCGCGGTCGACTCCTCGCCGTCTTCATCGACGTCACGAAGGTCAGCCCCCGAGCAGTCCTGGTCGACCCCGTCGTACGGGATCTCGCCGGCGTCCGGCGAGGTGCCCGCTTCCAGGTCGTCGCAGTCGGTGCCCAGCCGGCCGTCGGGCCCGCTGTAGAGGTCGGTGTCGAACCCGTCCTGGTCTTGGTCGTAGTCGCTCCCCTCGTCGCACGCCTCGTCCAAGCCGTCGTACCAGACCTCGGGGGCCCCAGGGTAGGTGTCGGCGTCGAGGTCGTCACAGTCCAGCCCGCCGCCCTCCGGGGCGTCCACGCCGTCGCCGTCCTGGTCGAAGTCGCTGCCGCCGGTGCAATCGGAGTCGGTCCCGTCGTACCAGGTCTCGGTCGCGCCGCCGTACACCTTCGAGTTCGCGTCGTCGCAGTCGTCCCCGCCCGCGGTGTCCGCGACGTGGCCGTCCCCGTCGGCGTCGTCGGGGTCCCGCAAGCTGCAATCGTCGATGATCCCGTCGTCTGGGTCGTCCGGCGCGCCGGTGTAGACCACGGGGTTGCCGTCATCGCAGTCGTCGCCGCCGTAGGTCGCGGAGTCCCCGCCGTCGCCGTCGGCGTCGAAGTCCGACACGCCGTCGCAGTCCGCGTCGATGCCGTCGTACCAGGTCTCCACGGCATCCGGGTTCACGCCGGCCTCGGTGTCGTCACAGTCGTCACCCCCGCTCGCCGTGCTGTCGAAGCCGTCCGCGTCCTGGTCGTTGTCGTCTGCGCCGTCGCAGTTCGCGTCCACGCCGTCGTACCAGGCGTCGGGCGCACCCGGGAACACCCAGCTCAAGCCGTCGTCGCAGTCCGTGCCCTCGGCCACCTGGCCCGTGGTGGCCGCGCACGCCGTGGAGGCGGTCGACGCGTCGCCGAAGCCGTCGCTGTCGGCGTCCGTGTAGTAGGTCCCGGCGTCCACCGCGGACTCGTCCACGTCGGTGTCGCAGTCCTCGTCGACGCCGTCGCAGTGCTCAGGCGCGCCCGGGTAGACCCCGCTGTCGCCGTCGTCACAGTCCCCGGCGCAGTCGGTCACGCCGTCCCGGTCGAGATCGTCGCACCCGTCGTCGACGAGGAGCGCGAGGTCGGACGCCAAGTTCCAGCCGTCGCCGTTGTCCAAGCCGTCGAAGTTCACGGCGTTCCCGGCGGCATGCAGCGCGTAGCTGCCCTCGACCGCGGGGGCCGTCCACGAGAAGTCGAAGGTGACCGATCCGGACGACACCCCCTGCGGCGAAGCGTGCGTGATCTCGCCGAACGAGAGCTTGTTGTTCGAGCCCGCCGCGAGCGTCCCGCCGGTGTCAGACACGTCCACGCCGGCGTGCGTTCGCGCCGCGTTCGTCGTGGACACCGTGACCGTGACGTCGATGGTGTCGCCTGGGTAGACCGTCGTAGACGCCGTGCTGAACGCCAACGTGGTGGTGGCGTCGGCCGAGCGGCCGTGGCAACTGCCACAGCCGGACGTGGAGTCGCCGATCTGGCCGGTCTCGTGGGCGTAGGCGGGCGCGGCGTCAAGGGCGAGCGTCAGGAGCAGCATCCGCCGACCTTACCCCGCCGATCGCACATTCGGATCAACGGTGACCACGGCCAGCGCTTCCACCAAGCGATCGACCTGCTCGTCCGTGTGCTCGGCGGACACGGTCACGCGCAGGCGCTCATCCCCGCGAGCGACGGTGGGGTAGCGCACCCCGCCGACCAGGAACCCGCGCTCGAGCAGCGCCGCGGCGAGGGCCATCGTGTTCGGACCCGTGCGGATCGGCACGATGTGGGCGACACCCCCGGCGTCCACCCCGACCTGCCGCAAGCCCGCCCGCAGCCGCTGGACCTGCGCCGCGAGCCGCTCCCGCCGCGCGTCGGTCGCGAGCCGCAGCCCCGCTAGCGCAGCCAGGGCTACCCCCTCGGGCAGCCCCGTCGTGTAGATGAACGGCCGCGCCGACGAGACCAGCACCTCGCGCACCTCGGGCGGCCCCGCCACGAACGCCCCCGCGGCGCCGAACGCCTTCCCGAGCGTGCCCACCACGACGTCCGGCGTCACCCCCGCGAGCGCCGCGACCCCCTTGCCCCCGGGGCCGATGCACCCGACCGCGTGGGCCTCGTCGACGACCAGCAGCGGCGCACCCGGAGCTGCGGCCAGCTCCACGACGGGCGCGAAGTCCCCGTCCATCGAGTAGAGCCCCTCCACGGCGATCGCGGTCGCGCCGGCAGGCACGCCCACGCTCCCGTGGGGCATCACCGAGCGGGCGCACCGCGAGAGCCGCAGCCCGTCGATGATCGACGCGTGGTTGAGCGCGTCGCTCACGACGTGGTCGCCCGCCCCGAACAGCGCGGTGAACACCGCGAGGTTGGCCAGGTACCCGCTCCCGAACAGCGTCACCGGGCGGCCCATCCACGCGCCGAGGGCATCCTCCAGCGCGTCGTGGCCGCGCCGGTTGCCGGAGATCAGCCGGGCGGCGCCCGCCCCGCCGCTCGCCATCGCGGCCCGGATGGCCGGGTGCTCGGCCAAGCCGAGGTAGTCGTTCGAGCTGAACAGGTCGCACACGCGCCCGCCCGGCAGCGCCGCGCGCGTCTGCCCGACCGGCACCAGCGCCCGCAGCGTACGCTTCAGGCCCTCTCGCTCGATCGCGTCTGCGCGTTCACGCCACGCGGCGTACCGGCTCACCCCGTTTCCCACCGACCCCGTGCGCTCACGCGACGCCGTTCTGGTCGGTGCCCTCGACCCGCACGCCCGGCCGCAGGCTACGCGGGTGCGGCTTGTGAGGCGGCGGGCGGATCACCATGCCCTGCTGCTCGATCATCGCCAAGTCGTCGTCGGCCTCGCGGCCCGCGGTGGTCAGGTAGTTCCCGAGCATCACGCCGTTCGCGCCAGCGCGGAAGATCTCGGCCTGGCGCTCGCCCAGGTTCACGCTGCGGCCGCCGCAGACGATCAGGTCCTTGGTCGGCAGCACGAGGCGGAACAGCGCGATGATCTTCAGGCAGTCCTCGGCCGTCAGCTCGCGGTTGGCCTCGAGCGGCGTGCCGGGGCGCGGGTTCAAGAAGTTCAGCGGCACCGAGTCCACGTTCAGCTCACGCAGCTCCATCGCGAGCTCGATGCGCTGCGCCCAGGTCTCGCCCATCCCGAAGATGCCCCCGGAGCACGTGTACATCCCGAGATCGCGCGCGGCCTTGATGGTGTCCACTTCGTCGTCGTAGCTATGGGAGCTGACGATGCTCGCGTGGAACGACCGGGCGGTCTCCAGGTTGTGGTGCACGGCCTGCATGCCGGCCTCCTGCAGCTCGGCCAGCGCGTCCTTCGACATGAGCCCGAGCGACGCACAGGTCTGCATGCCCGTGTCCTCCCGGATCGCCGCGACCGCGGCCTTCATCGTGTCGAGCTCCTTGCGGTTGGTCATCGCCCGGCCGCTCGCGACGAGGCTGAACTCACGCACGCCGTTCTGCCAGGCCTCCTTGGCCTCGGCGCGGAGCGTCTCGACGTCCTTGAGCTGGTACTTCGGCGCCTCCGTCGTGAAGTGCGCAGACTGGCTGCAGAAGTTGCACACCTCGGGGCACCGGCCGGACTTCGCGTTCGAGATCCCGCACGTGTTCACGAAGTTGCCCTTGTGCTCGTGGCGTGAGGCCTCCGCCGTCTCCCAGAGGTGCTGCAGCTCGGCAGGGTCGGTCAGGCCGATGATCGCGGTCGCTTGCTCGGCCGAGATGCCGATGCCCGCGCGGGCGTTCACCAGGATGTCGCTCCAGTCGATCCGTACAGCCATCGTCGTGCTCCAGGGGCACGCGAGGTAACGCGCCAGCAGGCGCGGCGCCCCGGACTAGGCATCCCGGCGACGGCGCAGCGCGAGGAACCCGACCACCGCGCCGAGCCCGATCGCGGCGTCCGAGCCAGCGGACGTCGCGCACCCGCAGCTCGCGGGGGAGACGTCCAACGCGCCGCCGTTCGTGCCCCCGTTCCCGCCGTTCCCGCCGGTGTCGTCCGTGGTGCCGTCCGTACCGCCGTTCCCGCCGTTCCCGCCGTTCCCGCCGTTGTCGCCGCTGCCGCACTCAAGATCGCTCCCGTCGCAGTCCTGGTCGATGCCGTCGCCGCACACCTCGATGCCGCCTGCCGCTACGGAGGTGTCCTGGTCGTTGCAATCGGGGCCCCCGGCCTCCACGGCGTCCTGCCCGTCGCCATCGACGTCGGTCAGGTCAGCGCCGGAGCAGTCCTGGTCGATGCCGTCGTACGGGATCTCCTCGGAGGCCTCGCCGACGTTCGGGTCGTTGTCGTCGCAGTCCAACCCACCGTAGGTCGTCGCGATCACCCCGTCGTCATCGACGTCGGCATCCACGGAGTCGATCTCCATGTAGTAGACGTATTGCTCCAGGTCTGCCTGGAAGGTCGGCGGTGCGGCGTCCGCCGTGTACCGGTACCCGCCCGTCACCCGCCCAAACGACGTGTTGTTGGAGTGATCGGTGTAGTAGTAGTACCAAGTCTCCGGCATGTAGGCGCCCATCGCGTAGGTGGCGCCGGGCTCCAGGAGCCAGTGCACGCCCGCGGCGGTCGCCCAGCCCTCAGCCTCGGTCGGCAGGTCCGTCGCTGGGACGCTCTCCACGAGCTCGAAGGTGTCCCCGTTGAGCTTGTACAGCACGAGGGTAGGCACGCCGCTCGACCCGTAGTTGTACACGGCGAACCGAAGCTCTTGCACCTCGACCGCGAACGCGACGTCCAGGCTCACGACCTTCAGCATCCCGCCGTTGTTGTTGTACGTCTGGTCCGAACCGACGACGTCTGTCGTGGTGGCGTGGGCGGTGCTGACCAGCGCAGGGAGCAAGATCGACGCGAGGAACGACATGGGCGGTCTCCGTAGACGGCCAGTGTAGCCGGGTAGACGACGGCATGCCGGGACGGACTTGGGGCGCTGGCTACTGGGCCGCGATGTAGTCGTCCAGGCCAGTCGAGTTGCCCTGCATCGAGCCGACGACGGTCTGAAGTACGAACTCTTCGGGGTACGTCCCACCGACGCTCGCGACCATCCATGTCGCCTGGATGCTGCGGGAGCCCGCCACGTCGTTGTTCGGGATGAACATCCAGACGTAGTACTGCTGGTCGACGGACAGCCAGTCGAAGTTGATCGTCGGGGGCACGTGCATCCAGGTGCGCTGGATCGCGACCCGACCGAACTCCTCGGTGTCCACCCAGCGGTACTGGACCATCGAGTCCACCTGCGCCTCGATGCCCATCGGGAGCGCGAGCGTCGAGAAGCTCTCCGCTTCGAGTGACTCGCACTCCCCGGCCGCGAAGCACTCCGGGTCCCCCGTCCACTCCCGACGGAACTCCAAGTACTCGTCCGGGTACATGTCCTGCGGGCTGGCGCTCACCAGCGTG
>CALQBK020000183.1 GCA_943328795.2 Bifidobacterium breve | reverse complement strand
TCGTCCGCGATGCCGTTGCAGTCGTTGTCCACCCCGTCGCAGACCTCGACGTTCAGGTGGGCCGACGTTCGGTCGGTGTCGTCGCAGTCCCCTTCGCACGCCATCTCCCCGTCCCCGTCAACGTCCGCTTCGTCGCCTGGGAGCGCCCCGTCGCAATCGTCATCGAGCCCGTCGCAGACCTCTTGAGCGCCGGGGTAGGCGGCGTCCTCGTCGTCGAGGCAGTCGCCCTCGCAGTCGGACAGCCCGTCCTCGTCGTCGTCGAGCTCCAACGCGTCCCCTGAGCAGTCGTTGTCCACGCCGTTGCAGGGATCGTCCGCGCCCGGATGCACCTCGGGGTCCGTGTCGTCGCAGTCCTGCGAATCGGGCAGGTACCCAGCGGGCAGCGTGCAGGCGGCGAGGACGGTCTCCGGGTCGCCGTAGCCGTCCCCGTCTGCGTCGCGGTACCAGTCGACCGTCACGCCCTCGTCCACGTCGCCATCGCAGTCGTCGTCTCGGAGGTTGCATGTCTCCTCCGCCAACGGGTGTATCGCGGGATTCGCGTCGTCGCAGTCGGGAGAGGCGTAGCCCCAGACAAACCCAGGCGGCCGTTCGTAGTCCACCGTCCTTGTCGCCGGGTCACCCCACCCGTCGCCGTCAGCGTCGTAGAAGAAAACGTGTTTCCACCCCTCCCGTTCCGCACAGGAGGCAAGGAGCGTGGCGGAGAAGATGACCAGGGGTCGCATTGTCTGGCCGTATCTCGCTCGGCGAGCCTACCTCACAAACCGCGGCGTCACGGACTCGGGCTTGTACCCGTCGGGGACGGTGAGGCCGCGGTCGTACGCGCAGCCGCCTTCGACCAGCTGGCCCTTGTCGTTCGCGCGGAAGCTCGTCGGGTGCGGGCCCGCGGCGGCGGTGCCGCCCATGTCGCGCGTCTCGAGCGTCTCGCCCTGCTGGGACCAGATCCCCTGGTAGACGCTGATGCCCGACCAGGCGCACTGCGTGCCGACCGGGCAGGGGGAGACGAGGTCCGCGGCGGCATAGTTCCCGTCGTCCTCGAACAGGATGTTGCGGGCGAACGCGCGGGTCGGGCAGGCCTTCGAGGTCCACTGGCCGAGGTAGGTGATCCCGGGCGCGTCGCCCAGCAGCGTGGACACGGTGGGCCCGGGGATCGGCGCGGGCGGCGGCGAGATGGCGACGGGGGCGACGGCGCAAGCGGCGAGAGCGAGGGCGAACAACATGGGCTGTAAATACCCACGAAACGCGTCGCGGGAAAGGGGCGACTCGCGCTACCTGGACGGGGAGCGGCGCGCGTCCTTCCACCCGTCCAGCGCGCCACCGAGGCGGTCGAGGCCCCCTTCGCGGGCGATCTGCGCGGCGGCGAGCCCCAAGATCGCGAGGTCGCGCCAGCCCGGGCGTACGAGGCGCAGCTGGCCGCTGACAGCATGTCGCTGGGCCTCGCGGGACGCGCGATCGACGGTCCCGCCCCCCTCGTGCCAGCAGCGCGCGTGGGCGACCAAGCGCGCGCCGCCGAGGGCCGGGCCGATCCGCCGGCAGAGCTCGACGTCCTCGAGCCCGTGGGCGAACCCGGGGTCGAACCGGGCGCCGGATGGGAGGTGCAGGCAGCAGCCCGACAGGGCGTCGACGGGGCGGTCGATGCCCGGGACGTCGGTCCGCTGCACGACCCGGCCCCAGCTCCGCACGTCCAAGCCCGTCGACTCCACCCCGTTCGGCCCGACCAGCACGGGGCCGCACAGCCCCCCGACGCGGGCGAGGCGCGCGAGGCAGTCGTCCCGCGGGAACGCGTCGTCGTTCAGCAGCACGGCCCACGGCGTCCGTACCGCGTCGAGGCCGGCGTTCGCTGCCACCGCGAACCCGCTGCCGCCCCCGAGGCGCACCTTCGGCACGTCCAGGTCGAGCCCGTCGTCGGTGTCGTCGACGACGAGCACGCGCTCCCCGTGCAGGTAGTGTAGCGCCCGGTCCAGCAGGTCCCGGCGCCGGCGGTGCGGGATCACCACCGTGAGCTCGCCCGCGCTCAGAAGTCTTCCTTGCGCGGGCCGGAGGGCGGCGGGGCGATGCGCTCCATCGTGACGGTGATGCCCGCGACGGGGGCGGTCCCCACGGTGACCGGGTACCGGTCCGCCTTGCCCGCGGGCTCTTGGGGCCCCGGCCGGCCGTCCCCGTCTTCGTCGATCGACCCCTCCAGGTACACCTTCCCGGAGGCCTCGGGCACGGTGAGGCTGAACGCGCCGGGCGACTGGATCTCCGCCATGCCGAGGACGCGCGGCGGGGAGCTCGACGGTTTCGAGTGGTCGCCGTCGAACACGGTGATCCGGATGGCGCCGGACTTGTACGTAGCGAACGTGACCGTGCCGCTGATCGTGACCTGCGGGCCGGCGTTCGGCTGCGGGGTGCCCGGGGGCGCGGGGGCGGGGTCCGGGGCCTTGACCGGGGTGGGCTGGCCGACGCCGGGCGTGGGCTGCCCCGCTGCGCCGGGGGTGGCCTGGCCTGCCGCGCCGGGGATCGGCGTCTGCGCGGCCCCAGGCAGGGGGGCGACGCCGGGCGACAGGGTCGCGGAAGGGGCCATCGGGGAGCCGCCCCCGGGGGCGGCCTCGTCCACCGGGTGGCCACCCTGGATCGGCAGCGCGCCCCCCGGGCCGGCCTCGTCGGCCGGGCCTTGCGGCGGGCGCGCCGATCCGGCCGAGGACTTCGGCGTCGCCTCGTCGGCGGCAGTCAGGATGTCGTCCTGCCCACAGGCGAGCAGGAGGAGGAGCCAGCACATGCCCGCGATGTATCGTGAGGGCCTGGGCTTGCCCGCGCCGATCACGACATCTGTAGACTGACAATTTGTCACGCCCCCCCGCGCGGCCCGCGTTGGCCGGACATCTTGACCGGCCGACGGGCGCGGAAGACCGCTAAGCCGGCGTTTTCGGCGTCCAGGGCGGGCGGCATGGCGCTTGCTACCGTGGTAGACCCCAGCCCTGAAAACCCCCACCGTGCCTGACCCCTCCTCCTTTCCCTCGCCCGCCCGCCTCGCGATCGTCGCGGCGGCCATGGGCTCGTTCGGCCTCGCGGTCTCTACGCTGTTGATGACGATCGGGAAGCACTACTTGGCGCTCCCCGACGACGCTGCGGCCTTCGACTACGTCGACGCTGACGCCCCGCCCGACGCCAGCTCGGACACGCCGCTCGGGTCCTCCGACGAGCCGGGCGCCGCCCTCCCGCTGGCTCGCCCCGCCGTGCGGCCGCGGGCTGCGAACCCGCGCAACTACGAGATCATCGTCCGCCGCAACATCTTCGACTCCACGGCCGTCTACAACCCGGACGCCCTCACTCCGGGCGGCGGGGACTGTCGGGACTCCGCGGTCAAGCTGATCGCCACCGTCGTGGCCGACATCCCCGAGTACTCGTCCGCGCTGATCTCGGTCTCCGGCGGCAAGGACAGCCGCGCGCAGGGGTTCGTGATCGGCGACGAGGTCGCGGGCGAAGGCCGCATCACATCGATTGACCAGAAGAAGGTGTGCACCGACGGCGGGGCGTGCATCTGCATGGGCAACGACGGCGGGCTCGGCAAGCCCGACGCCGCGGGCGCCGCGGCGGGCGGGGACCCGGACTCGGGCATCACCAAGATCAGCGACACCAAGTTCCTGGTCGACCAGTCGGTGATCGACGGCGCGATGGGCAGCATCGAGATGCTCGCTGGCCAAGTCCACGCGTCGCCGCACAAGGGCCCGGACGGCCAAGTCGACGGGTACCGCCTCTCGGCGATCCGCAAGGGTACGCTGCTGGAGAAGCTGGGGATCAAGAACGGTGACATCATCAAGGGCGTGAATGGCACGCCGCTGACGAGCGCCGAGGGTGCGATGTCCACCTTCACGTCGCTCTCCAGCCAAAAGAACTTCACCTTCGACGTCACTCGGCGCAGTCAAGACACCACGCTCGAATACGAGATCCGCTGAACATGTACCGTACCCACTCTCGTCTCCCGTCCATTCGCGCCTGGCGTCCCGCGTGCTTGCTGATCGCCCTGTGCGGCTTCGCTGGCCCCGCGCTCGCCGAGGGCGGCCCCGGCCCGGTCCCCCCCGCGATGCCCGGCGCGCCGCTCCCGCCCCCCGGCGGCATGGGCGGGATGGGCCCCTCCGCGAAGCGTAGCGCGGACGAGGGGAGCGACGACCAGTCGGCCCCCGCGACCGGCAGCGCGGCGTCCGTGAACGAAAAGAAGGTGCCGTGCGTGCCGCCCTCCACCAAGGTCACCATGGACTACGTGGACGCCAGCTTGATGGACGTCACCAAGTACATGGCAGAGATCACCTGCCGGAACTTCATCCTGTCCGACGACCTGAAGGGCCAAATCACCATCATCAGCCACCAGCAAGTCACGGTGGCGGAGGCCTACGAGGCCTATCTCTCGGCTCTCGAGGTCGCTGGCTACACCACGGTCACAGTTGGGAAGAACACGAAGGTCGTCGCGACCTCCAAGGCGGCCAACGCGCCCCTGAAGGTGTACGAGGATGGCGACGTGCCCGCGACGGACAACTTCGTCACGCAGATCATCCAGCTCGAGAACGTCACGGTGGCGGACGTGTCCAGCCTCGTGCGCGACTTGGCCGGCCCCAGCGCGAAGATCATCGGCTACTCGCCCACCAACACGCTGATCATCACCGACGCTGCGTTCAACATCCGCCGGGTGTACCGCATCGTCAAGCAGCTCGACGTGGCGGCGCCGAAGTCGAAGCTCGAGGTGATCCAGATCCACTACGCGTCGGCGGCGGACGTCGAGAAGATCCTCGAAGAGGTGTACGGGGTCGCCGCTACGGCGAGCTCCGGGTCCTCGGGGGCGACCACCGCGAGCGCAGACCGTGCGAGCCGCCGGAAGGCGCGGGACGCGGCACCCGCAGCCGATGCTTCCGCGGCGAGCGCGACCAACGTCGGGAGCGACTCCAACTACATCTCGAAGATCATCGCAGACGAGCGGACCAACTCGCTCATCGTCCTCGCGAACGACCAAGCGTTGGTGGGGATCAAGGAGCTGATCGCGCGCGTCGACATCGACATCGATCCCGCGTCCCGCTCGCAGATCCACGTCATCTATTTGCAGCACGCCAAGGCGGCTGACGTCGCGAGCGTGCTCGGCAACTTGTCGGACGGCGGCAGTTCGCGCGGGTCTTCCTCGTCGTCCTCCTCGAGCAGCCGGTCCAAGTCCGGCGCGTCGACGACGCCCGCTCGGCGCAGCACCGGCGCGAGCAGCGGCGGCGCCAAGAGCGGTCGGCCCGGCGAGCCCGGCGGGGCCGTGGGCGCGGATGGCGGAGCGGCCCCGGTCACGGGCGGTGGCGTCGCCAATGGCGGGGTCGTCGCGGCGTTCGACAGTGGGATGCGGGTCACGGCCGACGAGAACACCAACTCACTCGTGATCATCGCGGCTCCGGAGGACTTCCAAGTCCTCAAGGGTGTAGTTGATCGGCTCGACATCGCGCGGCGCCAAGTCTACGTCGAGGCCGTGGTGGTCGAGGTCGGCAGCACGGACACCTTGGACTTGGGTGTCGCCTACCACGGCGGCAAGCCCACCGCCTCGGGCGGGCTGAACTACGCGTCCGGTCAGTTCGGCGCGAGCTCGGCCAGCTTGCCGATCGACACGACCACCGGCTCGCTGTTGTCGGGCTTGGCGGTCGGCGTGTTCGGGGCCGCGATCCCGCTCACCATCGCGGGCACCGAGGTCGACATCCCGGCGTTTGGTATTGCGTTGAACGCGCTGGCGTCCAACTCGGACGTAAACATCCTCTCCAACCCGAACCTGTTGGTCGTGGACAACGAGAAGGCCACGATCACCGTCGGGCGAAACGTCCCATTCCCGGTGTCGAGCGGCTACAGCTCCACGGGCCAGCCCGTCATCTCCTACCAACGGCAAGACGTCGGCATCACGCTCGAGGTCACCCCGCAGATCAACGAGGCGAACGAGGTCACGATGGACCTCTCGCTCGAGGTCGCGGAGGTCGAAGAGGGCACGGATGATGGCGGCGGGTTCACGACGTCGGAGCGCAAGACCGAGAACGTCGTCGTGGTGCGCGACAACCAGACCATCGTGATCGGCGGGCTAATCGGCAACACCGACTCGAAGGGCAGCACCAAGATCCCCATCTTGGGCGACATCCCGTTGATCGGCTTCCTGTTCCGCGGCAAGTCGGACACCGAGCGTAAGACCAACTTGCTCATCTTCCTGACGCCCCACGTGATCAACGAGCCGGCGGACTTGGAAGAGGTGTACCGCGTGAAGATGGCCCAGCGAGAGGAGTTCTTGCGGCGCTTCTACGGGAAGAGCTTGGACGAGCAGGAGTCCGAGTTCCGCTCGTTGATGACGGGCAGCATGAACTTCGTCGACGCGCCGAGCGTGTACCGGACGAAGGCTTCGCCGGTCGAGGCCTCCGTGATGATTGACGACGGCACGGTCGTGGCCCCGAAGCCGACGACCCCCGAGACCACCCCCGCGCCGGACACCACCGAGCCGGTGCGCGTCGAGCCGTCGGGGGGCGGGAACTGATGGCCGTCCGGCGCCCAGCGTACGACGACCTGCTGCTGGCAGCCGGGGTCGAGCCCCAGAAGCTGCGCGAGGCTCACCGCGAGAGTGACCGCTCGGGAGTTGGGATCCTGGAGGGCGTCTCACGCGTCCAGGGCGCGTCCCCCGCGGTGGTCGCCGCGGCGTTGGCCGAGGTGCTCGGGCTGCGGGTGCACGACCACGTGAACCTCGACGACGTCGACGTGGAGCTGATCCGCCCGATCTCGCTCGCGATGGCGCGCGAAGAGGTGTTCCTCCCGATCTGCCACGACGGCGCGTTCGTGCGCGTCGGCATCGGCGACGAGCGGGCGATGCGGCTGCTGCCCGACCTGCGTCTCTTGTACAAGAAGCCGATCCGGCCGGTCGTCGTGCCGACGGACGTCCTGCGGGACGTGACCAACAAGGCGTTCGACCGCGCGGCGCGCTCGGCTTCCTCCGTGATGGAGCAGATGCGCGACGAGGGCGTCGGCGAGGACCTGGAGGACGGCAACCTCAACCTCGACGCCGACTTGCTCGACGACCCAAACCAGGCGCCGATCATCAAGTTCGTCAACACGCTGCTCACCCAAGCCGTGAAGGACAGGGCGAGCGACATCCACATCGAGCCGTTCGAGCGGGAGCTCGCGGTGCGGTTTCGCATCGACGGCGTGCTCTACGAGATCGTCAAGCCCCCGGCCAAGCTCCAAGCCAGCATTGTCAGCCGCGTGAAGATCATGTCCGGGCTGAACATCGCCGAGAAGCGCATCCCCCAGGACGGCCGCATCCGCACGCGTATCGCCGGCCGCGAGATCGACTTGCGCGTGTCCACCTTGCCCGTGCGCCACGGCGAGCGCGTCGTCATGCGTATCCTGGAGAAGGGCACCGTCTTCAATCTCGACCAGATCGGCATGGGCGCGAAGATGGTCGCAGACTTCCGCGCGCTGATCCAGAAGCCCTACGGCATCGTGTTGGTCACCGGCCCCACGGGGTCTGGTAAGACGACCACGCTGTACTCCGCGCTCGCCGAGATCAACGCCCCGGACCTCAACATCCTCACGATCGAGGACCCCATTGAGTACGAGCTGAAGGGCATTGGGCAAACCCAAGTCAACCCTAAGATCGACCTCACGTTCGCGAGCGCGTTGCGCGCCCACCTCCGGCAAGACCCGGACATCATCATGGTCGGCGAGATCCGCGACAAGGAGACCGCCGACAACGCGGTCCAAGCCTCGCTCACCGGTCACTTGGTGTTCTCGACGTTGCACACCAATGATGCACCGACGGCGTTCACCCGGCTGATCGACATGGGCGTGGAGCCGTTCCTGGTGGGCAGCTCGCTCGTCGCGGTGCAAGCCCAGCGCCTGGTCCGGCGGTTGTGTCCCAACTGCAAGGTCGCCTACGTCCCGTCGGAGGGCGAGCTGGCCACCGCGCGGATCCACCGCGACGAGCTCGGCGATCACACGATCTACAAGGCGGGCGGCTGCCACGTCTGCCTGAAGACGGGGTACAAGGGCCGCACAGGCATCTACGAGCTCCTGATCGTCACGGACGGGATCCGCGAGGTCGCGACCCAGTCGGCCGCCGTCATCAAGAAGCGCGCGATCGAAGAAGGGATGTTGACGCTCCGCGACGACGGCGTGCGGAAGATCTGCGAGGGCGCGACCTCTATCGACGAGGTCATGCGCGTGGTCACCACCGAAGGCTTGGCGGAGGTATGAGCACGTTGCCCGGCCGCCGGTGCCCGTTTGTGTGCGCAGCGCCGGGGCTGGCCCCCCAGCTGGGCCCAACCTTGCAGGGTCCGCACGGTTCGGTTGCGCCGTCTTCGGCGCCGCCCGTGACGGGGAGCTGAGATGGCCGTCTGGGAGTACGTCGGGCTCGATGGCGGCGGAAAAGCCGTAAAGGGCGTGATTGACGCCGACAACGCGAAGGGCGCACGTGCCCGGTTGCGGAAGCAAGGCGTGTTCCCGACGGACGTGTTCGAGCAAAAGGCCGGGCCGAAGGGCATCCTCGGGCGTGGCAAGGGCCTGAACGTCCAGGTGGACTTTGGCAAGTACTTCCAGCGCGTCAGCATCCAGGACCTGGCGTCGCTCACGTCGCAGCTGTCCACGTTGCTCGGGGCGAACATCCCGATGGTGGATGCGCTGACGGCGCTGTGTGACCAGACGGAGAACCCAAAGCTCAAGTCGGTGATGACCGACGTGAAGGACAAGGTCAACGAGGGCTCAACGCTCGCCCGTGCGATGCGCGCCCACCCGGACGTGTTCGACGACCTGTACGTGAACATGGTCGACGCCGGCGAGAAGTCTGGCGCGTTGGACGTCGTCTTGCTGCGGCTCACGGGGTTCACCGAGGCGACCGTCGCGCTGCGCGGAAAGCTCGTGTCTGCGCTGACTTACCCGATCATCATGATTGGGATGAGCTCCGCCCTGGTGTTGGGCCTGTTCGCGTTCGTCATCCCCCGCATCAAGAAGGTGTTGGAGAGCTTCCACTCGGAGCTCCCATTGTTGACGAAGATCCTCTTCACGCTGTCCAATTTCGTCATTGACGACTGGTGGGCGCTCGCGATTGTGATCCCCAG
>CALQBK020000182.1 GCA_943328795.2 Bifidobacterium breve | reverse complement strand
TCGGCCCGGCGCCGGGCCGAGCGCGCCAGGATCCGTAGGAGACGGGGGGGACCCGCGACCGCCGCGTACAGCAGTACGCAAGGTCGTGGGGGGCCCCCGCCGACGCCCGGAGGCTGAGCGCGATCTGGCCCGGCCTAGCTCAAACCGCCATCCACGACGAAGGTCTGCCCCGTAATGTACGAGGCCCCCGGCCCGGCCAGGAACCGCACGATCGGCCCGACCTCCTCCGCGCGGCCGAGCCGGCGCATCGGCACCATCTGCTTCACGCCGTCGATGAGCTCGCTCGGCAAGCTCGCCGTCATGTCGGTGTCGATGAAGCCGGGCGCGACGCAGTTCACGCGGATGTTGCGGCGACCGACCTCCTTAGCGAGAGACCTGGACATCGCGATGATCCCCGCCTTCGCAGCTGCGTAGTTCGCCTGGCCGGCGTTGCCCATGATGCCCGAGATGGACGTCAGGTTGACGATGCAGCCACGGCGGCGCCGCAGCATGCCCTCGGTGGCCGCGCGGCACAGCCGGAACGTGCTGGTCAGGTTGGTGTCGATGACGTCGGACCACTGGTCGTCCGTCATCCGGAGCAGCAGCCCGTCGCGCGTGATGCCAGCGTTGTTCACGAGGATGTTGACGCCACCGGCCTCTTCGGCCTCCGCGATCAGCCGGGTGACGCCGTCGAGCGTCGACACGTCCGCCTGGACCACGCGACCAACGCCGCCCGCGGCGTCGATCTCCGCCGCGACAGCGGCCGCAGCGTCGGCGTTCTTCAGGTAGTTCACGTACACCGTGGCCCCGCCCCGCCCGAGCTCGAGGGCGATGGCCCGGCCGATCCCGCGACTGGCACCCGTGACGACCGCGATCTGCTTCTCCAGCTCCACCAAGACCTCTCTGCGGGCCGGCCCTTATCCGGTCGGCAGGTGCGGGGCTTGATCCTGCGCCACGACGCGCACGCCTGCGGGCCCGCTCGCCGCAGAGGGGTCTACGGCCAGCGTCGTCCAGGCGGTGTTGCGCTGGGTGAAGTGCTTGTAATCGGAGAGCGGCGACCCCGTCAGTCGACAGAGCAGCGCGGACATCGCCATCTGGTGCGACACGATCGCGATCGGCGCGTCCGAGCCCGCGCGCCCAGCGACGATCGCGTTCCACGTGCCGAGCATCCGCTCGGCCACTTGCCCCATCGTCTCCCCCGCCGGGATGACGACCGCCGAGGGGTCCGCGCGGAACGCCACCAGCAGGTCCGCGTGCTGAGCGAGCGCGTCCGCCCCCGACAGACCTTCGAGCACGCCCATGTCCATCTCGACGAGCCCCGCGGTCGCGATCGGCGCCCCGACGGCCTGCGCGGTGCGCCACGCCCGTCGCAGCGGGCTGGAGTAGACCGCCCCGACCTGCGGGAAGACCGCCCGCAGCCCCGCGACCTGGGCCTCGCCCACTGTGTCCAGGTCCACGTCCGTGCGGCCGAGGAACCTGCGTTCGATGTTCCAGGCTGTCTGCCCATGACGGAGGAGGTGAACCGTGACCATGGGCGCGGTTAACCGGCGGGATGCCCCACACCTTCCCGTTTCGCATCTACTACGAGGACACCGACCACTCCGGCCTCGTGTACCACGCGAACTACCTGAAGTACTTCGAGCGCGCCCGGGAGCACGTCCTCGGCGCCGACGAGCTGGTCCGGATGTACCGCGACGACGGGCTTGGGTTCGTGGTGTACAAGGCCGAGCTCTCCTTCCGTGAAGGCGCGCGCTTCGGCGACGTGCTGGAGGTGCGGACCACGGTGAAGCTGGAGAGCGAGTACCGCGCGCTGTTCCACCAGGCCGTTTGGCGACCCGACGGACAAAAGGCCATGGTCGAAGGCATCATCCAGCTGGTCTGCGTGAACCGGGAGAGCAGGCTGGTCCGCCTGCCGTCGGGCGTGCACGAGACCGGGTGACATCGTACTCGTCAGGAATACGAAAATACCTAAGGTCGAGTCATTCGGGAAACTGACCCGCGGTACCTTGGTGTATGCCCCGATGGTGCCAGCTCCCCCTGTTCGCGCTGCTCCTGGTCGAGGCGTGCGCTCACGCGGACGCCGGCCAGGCGTGCCAACCCGACGACCAGGTCTGTTCCTTCCAGCGGCTCAAGGCGGACCCTCCCGCGACGGCGCGCCTCGCGGCAGCGGAGATCGTCAAGCTCGATGACCCCGTTGTTCGCAGCGCCGCCGTCGGCAACTGGCTCGCAACCGCCCCGCGCACCTCCCCCGCCGACGCCGAGCAGCTCTGCGCGCTCTTGACGGACTCCGAGCGCCGGATCTGCTCGCGCCGTGTCAACTCCCCTCACCTGCACCGGTAGGCCGCTGGCCCGTCGTGCGTCCTGGGGTCTTTGGCTCGCCGTCGCCGGCTGCGCCGAGCCAACGCCTGCGCCGGAGCCGGTTGGCTGCGACGTCTACGCGAAGGACCTCGACCTGCTCGCCGCGTGCGTCCGGCTCGAGGCGCTCAACGAGGACCAGGCTCCCAAAGCCCAAGCGGCTTGCGACGAGCTGCCGCCGCCGCGCAACATCCAGTGCCGGTCGGAGTGGGTCGCTACGCGTTCCGACCACCAGGCTGCCGATCGGGCCGCTTTGCTCGAGATGTGCGGGGGGGCGCCCGACTGCCAGTTCGGGGTCTTGGACGCGCTTCCTGCAGGCACCTACCCGGCCGAGGTGAACGACTGCACGAGCCTCGCCGGCCCGTTCGAGGCCGACTGCATCGGCCACGCCGCCCAGCGATTCTTGAAGACCAACCCAACCGACGCGCTCCTGGCGGAGGCCGTCCTCCTCCCTCACGGAGAGCGGCTCGCGGGGATGGTGCCAGGGTACTTGGCGTGCTCCGGGCGCACGACGTGCCCGGACCTCGGTCCGGTGACGGCCTTTTGCGTCAACACGATGGCGCGCCAGCCGACCCTTGGGTGCGCGAACACCTCGCCCGAGGGGCCGGCCCCACGGCGCTAGCCCACGCTGTGCGCGAGGCGCAGGCGCTACAGCTCCACGATGTCGCGGAAGTAGGCGACGGTGCGTTCGACGCCCTCCTCGAAGCTCACGTGCGGCTCCCAGCCGAACGTGCTCCGCGCCCGCTCGATGATCGGCTTGCGCTGCAGAGGGTCATCCGTCGGCAGCGGCTTGTGGATGACGCCCGCGGTGTTGCCGGTGAACGCGTTGATGTACTCGGCGAGCTGCAGCATCGTCATCTCGTGCGGGTTCCCGATGTTGCACGGCTCCGCCAAGTCGGACTCCATCAACCCCATCAGCCCGCGCACGTTGTCGTCGACGAAGCAGAAGCTGCGCGTCTGCAAGCCGTCCCCGAACACGGTGAGCGGCTGGCGGCGGAGCGCCTGGCTGATGAACGCGGGCATCACGCGGCCGTCGTTCTCCCGCATGCGGGGCCCATAGGTGTTGAAGATCCGCACGATGCGGGTCTCGACCCCGTGGTAGCGGTGGTAGGCCATCGTCACGGCCTCGGCAAAACGCTTGGCCTCGTCGTACACGCTACGCGGGCCGATCGAGTTCACGTTGCCCCAGTAGGTCTCGGGCTGCGGGTGCACCAGCGGGTCCCCGTACACTTCGCTCGTGCTGGCAAGGAAGAACCGGGCGCCGTCCTTGCGGCAGCGGTCGAGCGCGATCCGGGTCGCGTCCGAACCGCAGTACAGCGTCTCGAACGGCAGCTGCACGTAGTCGATTGGGCTGGCGGGGCTCGCCATGTGGTAGATGCGGTCGAACCGGCCCTCGACCGGCAGCTCCTTGGTGACGTCCGCCTCGACGAACTGGAACGCCGGCATCGTCAGCAGCTTGACGAGGTTGCGGCGGTGCCCCGTGATGAAGTTGTCGACGCCGACGACCTCGTGGCCCTGCTCGATGAGGCGTTCGCAGAGGTGAGAGGGGATGAAGCCGGCGCCGCCGGTGACCAGGATTCGCATGGCGCGCGGCTAACCAACCGACATCGATCCCGCGCGCGCCTGGACCCGCATTTTCATCGGCTACACGGTTAGTCCCGGCCGCAGATGCCCATCCGTCCGACCGCTGCCTACGTCGACGTCGGCGCCTTGCAGTACAACCTGGGAGTGGCTCGCCAGCTCACTTCCGATCGGCCTGGGGCCGCCGCGATGGTCCTCGCTGCCGTGAAGGGCGACGCCTACGGGCACGGGGCGGTCCGGTGCGCCCGGGTGCTCGAGGCGGCGGGTGTGGACTGGTTCGGCGTCGCGCTCGTGGAGGAGGGCGCGCAGCTCCGGGACGCAGGCCTCACCGCGCCGGTGCTGTGCCTTGGCGGTGTCGGGCGCTACGGCGCCGAGGAGGTGGTGGAGCGCGGCTTGGTGCCCGTGCTGTACGACGAGGGCGACGCGGAGCGGCTCGACAACGCAGCAGGGCGGCGCGGCGTTCGGCAGCGGGTGCACCTGAAGGTCGACACGGGGATGGGACGCCTCGGCGTGGCCCTGCCGCACTGGGGGCGGTTCCTCGACCGCCTCGCGCGGTTCTCGAACCTCGACGTCGAGGGGTTCATGACGCACTTCGCGACAGCCGACGCCACTGCGGGCTCTCCCGGGTTCGCGTTCACGACAGAGCAGGGGCGCCGCTACCGGGAGTCCCTGGCGAAGCTCCGCGCGCACGGGTACACCCCTCGGCTCTTGCACACGTGCAACTCCGGCGGGCTCGTCCAACACGGCGCGTTGCACCTGGACATGGTGCGGCCGGGCCTCTTGCTCTACGGCGTCCCCCCGTGCGAGGGCACGCCGCCGCTGAAGCCGGTGCTGCGGGTGACCACGCAGGTGCTCGTCGCCCGCGACCTGCCCGCGCGCGCGTCGGTCAGCTACAACCGGAGCTTCATCACGTCGCGGCCCTCGCGGATCGCTACGCTGCCGGTCGGCTACGCGGACGGCTACCCGCGGGCGCTCGGGAACGTCGCCCAGGTGTTGGTCGGCGGCCGCCGCTGCCCGGTCGTCGGCGTGGTGTGCATGGACCTCTGCATGGTGGACGTCACCGACGTCGAAGAGCCCGTCGAGGCGGGCGACGAGGTCGTCCTGCTCGGCGGCCAACGGGACCAGCGCATCACGGTCGAGGAGATCGCGGCGTGGGCGGGGACGATCCCGTACGAGATCCTGTGCGGGTTCAGCGAGCGGATCCCGCGGGTGGGGGTGGCGTTACCCACGGATGTGACGAAACTCAGAGACTGAGATTCGTGCTACGGCCGACCCGGGGCCCCCGCTCACACCCTCAGCGCCGCCGTCGGGCACGCCGCTACGCACGCTGGGCCGCCGGCGATCGCGACGACGTGCCCGGGCTTGTCCATCGGCGCGCAGCCGTCGCACTTCACCGCGATGCCAAGCTCAGTGACCCGCCGGATCGCCTTGTACGGACACGCGGCGATGCAGTGGCCACACCCGGTGCACCGCGGCTCGATGAGCTCGACCCGCCCGCCGGGGAACCGCACGAGCGCGTTGTGGGGGCAAACGCTGACGCACGGGCTGTCGGGGCAGTGAACACACAGGTCGAGGCTCGGCACGTCGGCGATCACGCGGATGGCCAGCCGTCGACGCTCCAGCACGAGCGGGTCGTCCGGCGAGATGCCCGCCGGCGCGGCCGGGTACCGCGCGGTCACGCACGCGACCTCGCACGCACCGCACGCGGTGCACAGCGCGGGGTCGAGCTTCGGGAACGTCGCCGGGGGCTGCATCCGGTCGCCGTATCCGATAAAGCACGGCCGATGCCCTCCCCCGAGCCTGTCCCCGGCACCCGCGGCTTCATCATCCCCATCGGCGGCGCCGAGGACAAGATGGCGGACCGTCGCATCCTCAAGCGCTTCATCGGCCTGTGCGGCGGCCGCGACGCCCCCGTCGTGGTGGTCCCCACCGCGAGCGAGGCCGAGGACACCGGCGCCCGCTACGTCGACGTGTTCGACCGCGTGGAGTCTGGGCCCATCCGCGTCGTCAACATCAGCACGCGCCACGAGGCCGACCAGCCCGAGGCCATCCGCGCGCTCGAAGGCGCTGCCGGCATCTTTTTCACCGGCGGCAACCAGCTGCGGCTCACGACCATCCTCGGCGGGACGGACTTTGCGCAGGCGGTGCGAAAGGCGAACGCGCGCGGGGTCCACGTCGCGGGGACCTCCGCCGGCGCGTCGTTCGTCAGCGGCCACATGATCGCCGGCGGGCGGGAAGGCGCCACGCCGAAGGCCGGGATGGTCACCCTCGCCCCGGGCCTCGGGCTCACGAACCGCGTCGTCATCGACCAGCACTTCCGGGAGCGCGACCGCATCGGCCGGTTGCTCACCGCGATCGCGTACAACCCGTACGCCATCGGCCTCGGCGTGGATGAGGACACCGCGTGCTTCATCGGTCCGGACAACGTGTTCGAGGTCGTCGGACGGGGTGGGATCACCGTCGTGGACGCGAACGACTGCGAGTCGTCGAGCATGGCGCGCACGGCAGACGGGCACCCGGTCGAGCTGGTCGGCGTGAAGCTCAACATCTTGATCCACGGCTCCCGCTTCGACCTCGGCGCGCGCCGCGTGCTCGCGCGGGAGTAGTTTCCCGCGCCTCTCCACGACCCCGCGCGGGACGGATACACTCCGCCGGCCATGAACACCGTCGAAACACGCACCTACGTCGGCCCGAACGTCTACGCGAACTTCAAGGTCATCCGGTTCACGCTGGACCTGGAAGCCCTCGAGGAGTGGCCCAGCGACAGGATCCCCGGCTTCGTGGACGGCCTCGTCGCCGCCATCCCCTCCCTGGTCGAGCACGGCTGCTCGTACCGCGAGCCCGGCGGGTTCATCCGGCGGCTGCGCGACGACGGCGGGACCTGGATGGGCCACGTGTTCGAGCACGTGGCGATCGAGCTGCAGAACCTCGCCGGCGCCCGCGTCACGTTCGGAAAGACGCGCACGGCGGGCGTCCCGGGCCGATACCACGTGGTCTACGAGTACGAGGACGCGTGGACGGGCGACGCCGCGGGCCGGCTCGCGCTGGAGCTCGTCCACAGCCTCGTGCCCGTCGAGCTGCGCGGCAGCTACACGGTCGATGACGACTTCAGCTTCCAGGCCGGGCTCGAGCGCCTGATCCGCGGCGCCGAGCGGCGAGCGTTCGGGCCCTCGACCGCGAGCCTCGTCCGCGCGGCGGAGGCGCGCGACATCCCGTGGATCCGGCTCAACGAGGCCAGCCTCGTCCAGTTCGGCCACGGCCAGCTCCAAAAGCGCATCCAGGCCACCGTCACGAGCGAGACGCGGCACATCGCGGTCGACATCGCCAGCGACAAGGAGCTCACCAACCGCATCCTGGGCGACATCGGCTTGCCCGTCCCGAAGCAGGACCAGGTCTACAGCCCGGAGCAAGCCGTCCGGGCCGCCCGGCGCATCGGCTACCCCGTGGTGGTGAAGCCGCTCGACGCGAACCACGGCCGTGGCGTCAGCATCGGCATGGAGACCGCGGAGCAGGTGGAGCGCGCTTTCGCGGAGGCGCGCGAGCACTCGCGCACGGTGCTGGTCGAGAGCTTCCTGCAGGGCTTCGACCACCGGATGCTCGTGGTGAACGGCGACCTGGTCGCGGTCGCCAAGCGCGTCCCCGGCCACGTCGTCGGCGACGGCGTGCACACCGTAGCCGAGCTGGTGGACATCGTGAACGCTGACCCGCGGCGGGGCCTCGGGCACGAGAAGTCCCTCACCCGCCTGGAGTTCGACGCGCAGGCCGAGCGCCTCTTGCTCGAAGCCGGGGTCGGCAAAGAGCACGTGCTGGCGGCCGGCCAGGTGTTCTACCTCCGCACAACGGGCAACCTCTCGACCGGCGGCACCGCCATCGACCAGACGGACGACTGCCACCCGGACAACCGCGAGATGGCTATCCGGGCCGCGGCGGCGGTCGGCTTGGACGTGTGCGGCGTCGACTTCCTCACGCCCGACGTCTCGCAGTCCTACAAGGAGGTCGGCGGCGGCATCTGCGAGGTGAACGCCGCGCCCGGCTTCCGGATGCACGTGTCGCCGAGCGAAGGCACGCCCCGCGACGTCGCTGGCGCCGTACTGGAGATGCTGTTTCCGAAGGGCACGCCGTCGCGCATCCCCATCGCGGCGATCACCGGCACCAACGGCAAGACCACCACGACCCGGATGCTCGCGCACATCCACAAGCTGGTCGGGCACTGCGTCGGGATGAGCACGACGGACGGCGTCTACATCGACGGACGGCTCGCGGTCGCGGGCGACATGACCGGCCCGACCTCCGCGAAGATGGTGCTCTGTCACCCCCAGGTGCAGGTGGCCGTGCTGGAGACGGCGCGAGGCGGGCTGCTGCGCGCCGGCATGGGGTACAAGCGGCCAGACGTCGCCTGCTGCTTGAACGTCGCGAGCGACCACCTGGGGCTCGGCGGCGTAGACGACCTGGACCAGCTCGCGGAGGTGAAGCGCATCCCGATCGAGGTGGCGTCGGACACCGTGGTGCTCAACGCCGACGACGAGCGCTGCCTGAAGATGGCCGTGACCGCCGCTGCCCGGCACATCTGCTACGTCACGATGACGCCCAACCACGCGCTCGTGCGGGAGCACATCCGGGCGGGGGGCCGCGCGGTCGCGCTCGAAGCCGGCGTCAACGGCCAAATGATCACGATCTACGACAAGGGGCGGCACATGCCGCTGCTCTGGACGCACCTGGTGCCGGCGACGATCGAGGGCAAGGCGATGCACAACGTGCAGAACGCCATGTTCGCAGCGGCCATGGCGTTCGCGATGAACGTCGGGCTGGACGACATCCGGCACGGGCTGCGCACGTTCGACACCAGCTTTTTCCAGACGCCCGGGCGCATGAACGTCTACGACCAGCTCGGCTTCAAGGTGATCCTCGACTACGGGCACAACCCCGCCGCGGTGTCGGCGATGGTGGCCCTCACGGACGCGCTGACCGCCGAGCCGCGCCCCGGGCGCAAGCGCGTGGTGGTGCTCGCGGCCCCCGGCGACCGCCGCGACGAGGACATCCGCGACGTCGCCCTCGCAGCGGCCGGCCACTTCGAGCTCTACATCTGCCGGCGCGACGACAACGCGCGCGGTCGCGGAGACCGGGAGGTGCCCGAGCTGCTGCGCGCGACCCTGCTCGCCGCCGGCGTCCCGCACTCCCAGGTCGTGATCGCCGACTCCGAGCCGCAGGCCATCGACTTCGCGCTCGCCGCGTGCCAGCCGGGCGACG
>CALQBK020000181.1 GCA_943328795.2 Bifidobacterium breve | reverse complement strand
TGCCCTGGTCCCCCGGCGACTCGCCCCCGCCGCTGCTGAGCGCCACCGCGGTGACGGCCGCGCCGCCGCCGGCCACGGCCGCGCCGACGCCGGCCCAAACCCACCACTTCGGGCCCTTCTTCACGTCTCCCGACGCTGTCTGCGGCGCCGGCGGGTCGAAGAGCAGCCCTGCGAGCACGTCGTTGTCACCGACGTCGAGCGCTGCGACCTGCGCGCTGACGCGGTCCGTGCGCAGGTCGCCCGCGTCGCTCACGTAGGCCACCAACGCGGGCGCGAGGTCGACGATGGAGCCCACCGGGTCGTCCCCGGCGTCCCCGGTCAAGATCTTCGAGAAGCTGCCGCTCGTGGGCGAGTAGAGCTGCAGCGCGACCTGCCCGTTGGGGAGCTCTCCGCCGAACACCACGAGGCCGCCGGACGCGTACTGGCCGACCGCCTTGTAGAGCTCACGCGTCTGCTTTGCTCGCGCGGCCCCCTCGGATTCGGCGACCCCGACGCTGCGCTGCGCCAACAGCGCGTCCACCTTCGCCGTCCCGCCGGGCGAGAGTACGACGGTCTCGAAGTGCGAGGCGCCGTTCTTGGCGCGCACCAGCACGTAGTGCGTGCCTGCCACCGCGGTGAGCGCGGAGGCCGAGACAGGCCCGCGGCTCTTGCCGTCGACGAACACCTCGGCGTCCATGGACGCGGTCACGGCGATCTTCCCGGGGGTCTCCCGGGTCACGCCCGAGCGCACCTCGTTGAACAGCGACACGACCGACGGGGGGTAGTTGACGGCGTCGAGCTCGCGAGACGGGTCCAGGATCGCCGACCTGCGGAACGCGACCCGGGCCGACGCCTCGTCCCCGAGCCCGACGTACGAGACACCGAGCAACATCAACGCCTCGTGCAGCGAGCGGACGTCCGTGGAGACCGCCAACCCCGCGGCGAGCTGGTCCGCAGCGTCCTCGAGCACCGGGATCGCCTGGTCCGGCTGGGCGCGGTCGTACAGCACCCGCCCCTCTTGCAGGCGCACCTGGCCCGGCCCGAGCGCGTAGCCGTCGAGGATGAGGGCCTCGCGGCCGGAGATCACCTTGCTCGTCTCCTTCGGATCGAGCGCGTCCACCTTGCCGGTCTCGTCGAGCGCCTTGGTGAGCGCCTCCGCGGCGTCCTCGGACGCGTCCCCCACGAGGGCCGGGACGTGCAGACCCACGACGTACACGCGGGGAACAGTGCCCGCAAACGCGGGATCGACGGCGAGGGAGAGCAGCAGCGCGAACATCCTGCCATGGTATCCGATCTGCCCAGGCCCCGGGGCGGCGACGAGCCGCCGACCCCGACTTGCACAGCGCCCTAGCTGGCCCACGGGTGCGCGCGCGCTGCACAAAGACCGCACCGTCGTGAACAAAGGCGTTGCGCTATGGTCTGACCCGCCATGCGCCCACACGCCCTCCTCGCCCTGTCGTTGCTCGCCGCGCTCCCTCTCACCGCCGCGGGGGCCCCCGCTACGCCCGGGACCCCGGAGGAGGTCGCGCTGCGCGCTGCGCTGGTCGGCCACGACGCAGAGGCCACGAGCCTGTTGGCGCGCGCCGCGGATCCCGAGCTGACCTGGCTCGCGGGCCGCTACGCGCTGCAGACCGGGGACTACGCCACGGCGAGCCGGCTGCTCACGGGGCCGGAGCCTCGCCAGACCTGGGGGCGGATCGACCTCGACGCCGCCCGCGGGGACTACGAAGGTGCGCTCGCCGTCGCGCTCCCCGAGCTGGACGCCGCGATGGCGGGCACGCACCGGGACGCGATGGCGAAGCTGCTGATTGGCTGGGCCGCCGAGCGGATGAAGGCCGCGCCTGCCGACGCGCCCGACACCAGCGCGGTCGCGTTCTTGGACGCAGCGACGAGCATCGGCCCGTCGCAAGCCCTGCAGGACGAGGCCGAGCTCGCGGGCTTCCGGTTGCCCGAGGGGTTCAACGACCCGGAGCGCGCCCGGGCGATGCTCGCGCGCAACCCCGGCGAGAAGCCCGACGCCGCCTGGCTCTGCTACGGCAGGTCGCTCGGCGCCTTCTACCCTCGCCTCGCGTTGGCGTTCGTCGGCGGCGTGCTCTTGTTCGACGAGGAGGACGCGCCCGCCGCGGCGCGCGAGGTCGCCAACCTCGCCCCGCAGCTGCCGGAGGGCGAGGTGTTGCCCCTCCTGGAGCGACCCACCACCGACGACGCCCGGCTGCGTCTGCGGCTCGACACGGTGATCGACCTGGTCCGCCGCGATCCCGCCGCGGGCTTGCCCGCCCTCGACCGGCTCATCGACGCCCTGCACGGGGCGACCGGGCCCCAGGGCGCGCTGGCGTCCGAGGCGATGACCGCCCGGGCCCGGTTGACGCCCGACCCCGCCGCGCGCCGTCGGCTTTGGCTCGCGATCGCGGAGGCGCAGGGGCGCACGCCAGCCGGCGACACCGCGCGCGCCGCCGCGTTGCAGGCCCTGCTGGACGGGGCCACGGACGCCGCGTCGACGTCCGCAGCGCTGGCGACCGACGACGGCGCCGGGCACCCCGCGCTGCTCTACCGCGCGATCCCAGCCGCCCCGGTCGACACCGCGGCCGGCCTCGCTCGCACCGACGCGCTGTGGGGCTTGTCAACGAGCTTTCCGACGGGCCCGTGGTGCGCCGAGCTCGCGACGCGGCTCGTGGCCGGCGGGGTCGACCTGGCCGTCGCCGAGCGCTTCGAGGCCGCCTGCCCCGACGACGCCTCCGAGGACGCCGGGCTCGTCTACGCGCACGCCCGGGCCTCCACGGAGCTGCGGCTCTCCCCTCACCCGGGCTTCGTCGACGCGACGGCGAGCGCGGTCTCCACGCTCCAAGTGACGCAGCACACCGTGGACCCGGAGGCCCTGTTCCGGGGGACCGCCGGTAGCGGCATGAACCCGCTCGACAGCCAGCTCGACGCGTTCCTGCTCGCGCCCGACAGGAGCTGGAGCGTGCCCATCACCAAGCTCGCGACCACCCGCATCGCGCCGCGCGGAGGGGGTCCGCTCGCGGCGATCACGGTCCGCGCGGGCGACCAGCGCGCGACCTCGCTGGTGATCACCGAGCCGCTCACCGTGCAGCTGATCGGGCGGGGCGACGACCTCGCCGTTGCGGTGTTGCGCGGGGACCGCCCGGCGGGCGGCGCTGCGCTGCTCGTCGAGGACGACACCGGCGTCCAACGGGCGCGCACGAGCGCCGACGGCATCGCGCGGCTGAAGGTGCAGGGCGCGGTGCGGGTGATGGCGACGGCGGGCCAGGGCCTGGGCTTCGGGACGCTGGTCGAAGGCGCGTCCGCCGAGCCGCGAACCGAGGCGTGGAGCGTCGTGTCGTGGGACCGCGCGGTGCCGGTCGAAGGGCGCACGGGGGACGTGCAGGTGTTCGCCACCGCACCGTCGGGCGGCGCCGTGCCCAACGGCACGATCGTGCAGGTGGTGAGCCGAGCGCGCGACCGGAGCGTGCTGGCGTCCGTCCCGGTGACGCTCGCGGACGGCGTCGGTCACGCGCGGATCTTCTTGCAAGGCGACGGCGAGCTCACGGTCGAGCGCGGCGATGCGCGCCTCGCCGTCCAGGCTGTGCCCCTGCTCGGCGCACGGCACGCAGAGCCAGTGGGCATCACGCTCTCCGCCCGCGCTCCGCAGCCCGGCAGCAGGCTGGTGGCGCACGTCCATCGGCTGGACGGCGGCGCGGAGGCGCTCTCCGCCGAGCTGACGATCACGACGCCGTGGTCCGAAGAGCGGCGGTCGCTCACCCTCGCCTCGGGGACGCTCGATGTGCCGGTCGACCTGCACCTGGGCATGCCCGGCGACCTCGTCTCTATCCGCGTGGAGCTCGCGGACGGCTCGGTGAGGAGCACCAGCGCGGTGGTCGCGGACCCGCCCGCCATCCCCGCGCTCGCGGCGTTGCCGCCGTTGGTCGCGCTGGGCCAGGCGATCGCGCCGAAGTTGAGCGAGCCGGTGCCGGACGCTCCCCCGAGGACGGTACGAGACCAGCCCGTGGCGCACACCTTGATGGTCCACGCGTGGAAGGCCGGCGGCGAAGCGGGCCTCTGGGCACCCCTCGGCGCGTCGCTCACGCTGCCGAGCGCCGGGGAGTGGACGATCAGCGCGTGGGACGGGGCGCAGGGCCCGACCAGCAACGTCACCGTCGTCGACCCGGCGGCCGGCGGGCCGCTAGCGGCGGACAGCACGTGGCGCGGTCCGGCGATGCTGGTGGCGACCACGGCGCAGGGCATCGCCTCCGCGCGGGTGGTCCGGACGGGGCAGCAGCTCACGCTGGCGGCGCTGCCCGGCGTGCGCACCGGGTGGGTGACGGCCGCCGAGGGCACGACGGTGCCGGTGGTCGGGGAAGCTACGCCGACGATCACGGTGGACGGCGTGCTGCAGCGCGGGAAGGCTACGCCGCTCGCGATCCACGCGCCCGCGGGGAGCCGCGTGTGGGCCTGGGTTCGGGACGCCGCCCCGGGGGGCGCGCTCGCGCCGGTCCGCACGGCGGAGCAGTGGTGGAGCGCCCCGGACGTGCACGTGGACGCGTGGCGCCCGACCGAGAGCTGGGGGGTAGCGATCTCCGCCGGCCTGCTCGCCGAGGAGGAGCGCGTCGAGGAAGCGAGCGACGTGAAGCGCATGGACTTCGGGTTCAGCGCGGCCGCGGAGAAGGCCAAGGAAGGCGACGACTACGGGCAAGGCGGGCTGTCGGGCTACGGCACGGGCGGCGGGGGCTGGGGGGGCGCGGGTGCCGGGCGCGTCAGCACGCGGACGTCGAAGCCGGCCCCGTTCGTCGGAGAGGACGCCGTGATCGGCGTCATCGATGGGCAAGCGCCCGGGTCGTTCCCGATCCGGGTCCCGGCGTGGGTGAGCGGCGCGGACATCGAGGTAGTGGTGCGGACCGCGGACGGCCGCTGGGCGACGACGACGGTGCCGGTGGACGTGACCGGGGAGCTGGCGAGCCGGCCGACGCCCGTCACGGGTCCGGCCGTCGCAACGGCGGACACCGCGGAGATCCTCTCCCTGGCGCTGGACCTGCCCCTGGACGCGCGGCTTCACGTGCTCGAGGCGCTGAACCTCGCAGGCGTCGACGGGGCGCGGCTCCCCGCGGCCGCGGCCTGGGCGACCCAGCCGGCGACCACCGCCGAGATCGCGATCGCCCGTCACCTGGCGGGCAGCGCCGTCGAGATCGAAGACACGGCGGCCATCCCAGACCCGCGCCACGCCGAACGCGCGCTCGCCGCCCTGCTGCTCGCCGGCGGGGACGAGGGGCAGCGGGAGCGCGCGCGGGTGTCCGCCGAGCGGCTGCTTGGCGAGCCGGGCCTCGAGAGCTGGGCGGTCGCCCGGGCGTCCCTGGCGCTGTGGATGTCGGGCCACCCGGACGAAGCAGCGGCTGCCGCGGCGCAGGGGCCCCAAGATCCGCTCCAGGCCGCCGCCGTGGCGGTGTCCACGGGCGCGGGGGACCCCGGCATGGCGGAGAGCTGGTGGGCGATCGCGCGCGCGCCAGGCGCTACCGCGGCCGACCGCGCGCTCGTGCTGCACGCGCTGCTCCAGCCCCGCAGCCGGGCGCGCACGACGGAGGGGCGGCCGCGACGCGCCGAGCCGAACCGCTCCGCCGCCCAGATCTCCGTCCAAGTGGAGGCGCCGCTCGCCCGGTGGCGTGGCGAGACCTTCGAGCGCGCGAGGTTCGTCAACGGGTACCGGTGGGCCGGCACCGACGCGACGCTCTCGCAGTCTAGCCCGCTCAAGAGTGCGGCGGGCCGCACCGTGCCGGTGCACGTCGTCGTCCCCCCGTTCGCCTTGCCCACGCGCGTCTCTTGCCCCACCGGCTCGGAGACGCCGTGGGTGGACGTCCCCCCTTCGTTGACGGACGCCCGCGTGGTGGACTGCACCGTCGTCGCCGGACCCGTCGGCACGACCCACCTCGCGCTGAGCTGGACCTCGCCGACCGGCGAGCCGCTCTCCCGCGCCGAGCTCGACCTGCAGGTCAGCACGTTCAAGGACTCCGAGCCCAGCGACCCGATGAGCGACGGGGAGCAGCTGGCGCTCGGCACCCGCCTCGCCACCTCCACCGACCCAGACCCCGCCGTGGCCGCGTCCCAGCACGCCGCCGGGCTCGCGCTGCTCGAGGGCCTGCAACGCCGCGCCGAGCTGCCCCCTGACGTGCTCGCCGCGCTGAGCACGACGTTGCTGCACGGCGCCGTCAACGACCCCGTCGCGCTCATCCGGGCGTTCCAGTCGTTCCGCGAGCACGCCCCGGACGGCGTCCTCGACCTCCCCGTCGCGGCGGCCCTCGCCCACGCCTACGCCACGGCCCCGGTCACCAACGGCGGCGATCCCCGCCGCGCGCTGGCAGCCGTGCGTGTCGTGATGGACGCGCGCTTCAAGGAAGAGCTCGCGGCCGTCTCCGGCCTCCAGTCCGGCGGCCTCGACCTCACGGCGCTCAAGCTCCTCCGCGAGCTCGTCGCCCGCTACCCAGAGACCCCGACGGTCACCCGCGCCCGGTTCCTGGCCCCCGCGATGCTGCTCACCCGCGCCGAGGGCGACGGGGACAGGCTCGGGTACACCCGCTCGTCGCTGCGCCACACCGCGGCGGGCGAGCTCGCCGCGTTCTTGCTGCTGCACCGCGAAGGCTGGAGCGGCGCGCAGGACACGGCGGCGGCGGAGCAAGCCGCGCAGGCGGCTTCCTCGCTCTCGGACGCGCTCACCGCGCTCGACGACGAGCCACGCCAGGCGAGCCTCGCCGGGCCGCTCGCCGCCGTGTTCGCCCACCGCGCCGGCGCCGAGGGGGTAGCGTGGCAGCTCTCCTTGGCCTCGGCCCACGCGACCGCCGTCGCGGGCAACCCGAGCAAGGCGCTCGCCCTGCTCGCTGACATCGCCGCGCCCGATCTCGACGGCCAAGGGCGCGTAGCCATGGAGCGCGGGCGGGTGCTCGAGGCGTTGGGTCGCGACGAAGACGCCGCCGATGCCTACACCCTCGCCGTGGCGTCCGGCAACGCCGAGGCCCGCCAACGGCTCGCGTGGCTCGGTCGCGCGGCGTTCGTGCTCCCACCGACGATCACGCTGACGCCCGGGATGCCGTTCGCCGTCCCCGCGAACCTGAAGCCCGGCGCCGAGGTGACGGTCACGGCGATCGCCATCCAGCTGGAGGCCGCGCTGCTCGACAGCGCGGGCAGGCTGGACTCGTCCGCGGTCCGGGTCACCGGGCTCCGACCCACCGCGAGCCGCACGCTAGCGGTCGGGCCGGACGGCGACGTGCCGCTGCCCGCCCTCCCCCAGGGCGCGTACCTGCTCACCGTCACGGCCGCGGGCGCGACGCAGTCGAGCGTGCTCGTGCGCACGGACGCGGAGCTCGACGTGCAGGGGTCGGGCCCGACGCTCGTGCACTTCTCGACGACGCTCGGGCGGCCGCTCGCGAACGCGCAGGTGTGGGCGTTCCAGGCAGGTGGGCCCGCGCTCACCGCCCGCACCGACGCCACCGGCAGCGCCTTCTTCCCGACGCCGGTCTCGAGCGTGCTGGCCCGCACCGGCGACCAGTACGCGCTGGGCTACCCGCCGCTCGCCGATGCCAGGTACGAGTCGCTGAAGTCCCTCGGCTACACGGATGGCAGCGGGTACGCCGCGCCGGCAGAGGCCGCGCCCGCGAGGATGCGCCAGAACGAGTCCGACTACGAGATGCTGTTCGACCAGGACGCAAACCAGAACGTTCGGGCGCAGGGGCTCTGATAGGCGAGCCGGGGGTTCACGTGGCGAGCGTAAGCACCGCCACCGCAGCCCGCTGCTGCGTCGACCACATAGTTGCCAAGGAAACTACTTGGCGTTACTGCGCTTTCACCACTGGATGAGCGCACATGAACGAGCCGATGATCACGATCGCACAGCGATGCCTCGACGGCGCCTACGCCGGCACGATCGACTTCCCCGCCATCGTCCGCGCCCTGGTCGAAGCCGGCTTCGAGGGGTATGACGTCGACTACCGACGCGGCACGTCGACGTACTTCCAGGCCAACGGCGACAGCGCGCAGCTGACCTTCCCGGCGTCGGGCGGGCCCGTGTCCGCCGTGTTCCGAGCGAACGACGTCGAGGCTGCCGTGCGCGAGGCGCAGGGGCACGCGCCCGGGTACACGTACGCCGGGTTCTGCGCGAAGGTGAAGGCCGCGGGGTGCGCTGGGTACATGGTGTCGTTCCTCGGCCGACGCGTCGTGTACTTCGGGCGGACGGGGGAGACCCATGTCGAGCACTTCCCCAGCTGAGGCACCGGGCGGGCGCGAGCCGGGGCGCGACGCCAGCGGGCAAGCGGAGCGGGACGGCGGGGTCCCGGGCCTGGACGCGCACCTGGGCTACTGGCTCCGCGCGGTGTCGAACCACGTGTCATACGCCTTCCAAGCCAAGGTGGAGGTGCACGGCGTCACGGTCGCAGAGTGGGTCGTGCTGCGAGCCCTGTTCGACGCGCCCGGCACCAAGCCCAGCGAGCTCGCCGCGAAGCTGGGGCTGACCCGCGGCGCCATCTCCAAGCTCGTAGACCGGCTGGTGTCGAAGGACCTCGTGGCGGTTCGAAGCGACGCGCACGACGGGCGCGCCCAGGTCCTCACGCTGAACGCCGCCGGCCGGGCCCTGGTGCCGAAGCTCGCGGCGTTGGCCGAAGAGAATGACGCCGAGGCGTTCGGGCACCTCGGCGAGGAAGAGCGGGCTCGGCTGCTCACGACGCTCCAGGTGCTCGTGGAGCGCCTGGGGATCCGAGCGGTCGCGTTGGACCGGGAGTGAGGGCGGGCCGGCGATCCAAGCGGGGAGTCGGATGGGCAGGACACCCTGGCGTGGATACCCGCCTGGAACCCAAGCCGTCGCGTCCCCATCGCCGGTCTCTGCCGGTGGGGAATCACCACATGGGGGCGCGAGGCCGTGTCGACGGCGGGGCCCCTGCTTGCGGCTTGGAGCGCTGTGCTCCGAGTGGGGCCGCCACAGGTCTCGCTCGATGGGCGCCGAGCATGGATCGTTGCTGCATCGGACGCTGGCGAACTTGCCGCCTCACCCTTCGCCTATTCCTTCGAGCGGGACGACCTCGTCCGGGAACTCGAAGCACTAGGTGCCGCCTGCGAAGCGGTGCTCATGGGTGGCGATCTGGCGATCTGGCACAGGGGCATTTGATCGCGGCGGACGGTGTGCGCACCCGGACGTTGACCTCGCCGCTCGGCTCGAACCCCGCCGACGGTCGCCGCCGAGCTGATCGACAGAAACGCCGAACCCCCGCCTCCGGACTCGCCGAAAGCGGGGGTTCAACTGTGCTGGTGGGGG
>CALQBK020000180.1 GCA_943328795.2 Bifidobacterium breve | reverse complement strand
GCCGACGCTCGGCACACCTCGCGTCGGCATCGGCGGTTGTTTTACGCCGTTCCAAGGCACGGTCTGGCGAAACCGCCGAAGACGTCGGCTCCGCCAGACCCTGCGGGGAACGGCGAGAACGGGGGCCAGCGTGCGTCCCGCTTCGAGCGATTTCAGGATGTTGGAGCCGCTCTGTGTGCGCAGCGCCCGGGCTGGCCCCCCGGCGAGCACGCCGGTGAGCGCGTCGGCGACGCCGATGGTCGGCGGTCCGCGCCGCGCATCTACGAAAAGGCGGCCGCCGGCGGCGCCGTGAGCGGGCGGCATGTCGGCCCCGGCGAGCGGGAGGCGTGCCCCGAGCCGCCCCTCGCGCAGCGCCCGCCAGCCCCAGCACCCGACCGCGGGCTGGAGCGCCGTCGCGACCGGGTGCCGGGCCTCCAACGCTTGGAGCTCCTCACACCGCGGCACGCGGCGACCGGCCTTCTTCTGGGCCCGCCGGAGCGTGACGAGCGTTGCCCGCCTGCGGAGCAGGTCTTCCCGCGCCGCTACGAGATCGGTGAGCGCGGCCTGCAGCGGCGCTACCTCGGGCGACGACGCCGCGGTGAAGCCGTGCGCGAGGCCGAGCCTGGCGAAGACCGTCGAGAAGCGCTCCCCCGACAGCCGGCAGTACGCCTCCACACAGCGGTGGAACGCGATCCACGCGTGCCCCGAGGTCCGGCCCGTGGCCAGGAGCAGCGGGCGGGCAGCGGACGCGAAGTGGGACATTTAGCCCCGGGGCAACCGCGACGCCATCTCGGCGACGGGCGTGACCGCCCGCTCGGACGTGTCGTAGGCGAGCAGCGACGCCGGCGTGTACAGCACGTGCAGCGTCGCGCCGACGAGCCCAGCCGCGTGCAGCGACCCGTCCCCGAGGTCGCACAGCGACGCCTCCGGCGCGAGCGACCGCCACGTCACCGTGCTCGTGTCCACCAGCATCGACGCCATCGGCGCGTCGTCGACCTCCGGGTTGTCTACGAACTGGATGACCGCCGGGTCCGCCGCGTCGCGCTCGGCGCTCCCGCCGTACCCGAGCATCACGCCCGTCGCGCCGACGTGGTCGTAGAGCCCGCGGAACAGCGCCTCCTCCGCCGGTGCCCGCCGCGCCGAGTCAAACGCGTCCACCACCCCAATCGCGTCCGAGAGCACCGGCTCGTCTGTGCCCTCGTGCTCCGAGTAGGGATCGGGGTCCCGGCTCACGACCCACGCGAACCGCTCCTCGTGGTCGATCCAGTCCCCGTCGGCGTACCACTCGCCGGTCGTCGGGCCAGACGAGCCGTCCCAGGTCACCGCTTCGGCGCCGTCGGGCGCCGCACCTGTGTCCACGTCCCCCGTCGCGACGTCAAACGCCCACCCCTCGGTCAGGCGATCCAGCTTGAGCCCCTGCCAGGACAACGGCACCCCCGACGCTCGCTGCGGCAACGTCGAGCCATCCGCGGTCACCAGGCTCACGGCCCCGACGCCGATGACCTCGGCCCGCCCGTCCCGGATCCACACGCCGGTCTCCTCCTCGCAGCCGAGCCCAAACAGCGCGGGCAGGTCGAAGTCCACCATCGCCTTGCCCATCGTCCCGACCAGCCGCCCGAGCCGGCCGCGCTGCGTGAAGTGGGTGTCGATGACGTACCCGGGCACGAACCCGAGGAAGTCGTCGTGGATGCCCGAGCCGCCGTCCAGGTCGTCCAGGTACGGGGTCTCGGCGTCCTCCAGCACGTCGGCGGTGACCAGGTCGTTGCCCCCCGCCAGCGCGTACTGGGCCTGGGACATCGCCCCGGCGCTCGTCCCGCCGATGCCACCCCCGAGCGTCTCGTGCACCCTCCGGAGCTCGTCCTCCAGCACGGAGTCGTTCCACCGGTCGTAGTACTGCCCCTGGTCCCCGCCCTTGAGGAACACCGCGTCCACCTGCGCGAACGTGTCCGCCAATGCGGCGTCCTCGGCGTCGTCGCGCTTCGCCACGCGAACGTTGAACGCTTCGTCCGCACCCAGGAAGACAAAGTAGTCCGGCAGCCAATTGTCCTCTTCGTCCACCGAGACGATCGCGACTCGGACGAGCCCATCGCCGCTCACGTCACCCCCCTCCCACAAGTGTGGGTACAGCCGCGCGCTCCACGCCGTGGCGTCGTCCGCCTCGCCCTCGGACCCGCCCCCGGCCAGCATCACGATGCCCGGGCCCGCGGGGACTCCAGTGTCGCCGGTGTCGCCAGGGTCGGCGGTGTCATCTCGCCTCGGGCGGCTGTCCGGGGTCTTCCCCGTGCAGGCGGGGGTGAGCAGGGCCAGCAGGAACACGCGAGGAGCAGTCAGCTTCATGCGGCCCGGTAACCGACGACCGATCCGAATCGACCCATCCTCGGAGTCCTACGGTACGTCCGTGAACGCGGCGTCGGGCTCGCTCCCGGTGCCCACCGCGGTCGATGCCTCCGAGGCCCCCCACTCGAACCCGTTGATCCGCTGGTAGTCGAGCCGGACGCGCCCGTCCCCGCCGTCGCCGCCAACCCGGGTGTGCGTAGCTTCGCCGAAGCCCCCGGTCGCGTCCACCGCGCCGGACCCCAGCGTGAGATCGTCGGCGACCAGCCACACACTGCCGCCCGCACCCCCACCGGCCCCGTAGGTCCAAGTCCCCGTGGCCCACGCGCCCGTGGACCCGCCCATCGCGCTGATGCTCGCGGACCCCGAAGCGTCGATCTCGGCCGCGCCGATGTAGAGGATCCCCGCGCCGTCCCCGCCCGGTCCGGGGCTGGAGTAGCCGTACCAGACGCCCGCCCCGCCCGACCCCGGGAACAACATCCCAAGGTCCGCGCTGCCATAGGTGTCGCCCGCCGCCGCCGCCGGGTACAATCCCCCGTCCCAGGACGCCCCGACCGTGGCGCCACCGCCGTAGTTCCCGCCCCCGCCGGTGATCATCGCCCCGCCGCCGCCGTAGTTGGCCAGGTAGTACCCAGCCGCCCAGTTGCCGTAGTAGCCGGTGCTCGAGGTCAAGTCCCCGTCGCCCGTGCCCGCGTAGGACTCGCCCTGGAACGCGTCGTGGTTGTACGCCGTGCCCGTCTGCCCCGCCGCGTAGCCGGCCTCGTCCACGGTGATCAGCCCGCCGACGTCGACGGTCACGGTGCCGTTCGCGCGGAACGCGAGCACGCCACCGGTCGCGCCGTCCCACACGGGCGCGGTGAGCACGCCGCCGGAGAGCACCTGGACGTCGGTGTATTGCGGCACCCGGACCAACTGGACCGCCTGCTCGGAAAGGTCTGCGTTGGACGACTCGCCGAACACGACAGTGGGCGCGCTCTCGACGGTCACGGTGCTGCCCGAGACCCCGGCGACCCACAGGAACGCGTACGCGCCGACGTGGGTGTGCGCAGCGTCGCTGCCGTGTAGGTTGATCACGAGGATCTCGTCCCCGGCGGAGACGCCCGGCGTGCCAGAGACCGTGAGGGTCGCCCCGGAGATCGCGGTCACCACTGCCCCCGCGCCGAGCGTCGTCGTGCCCGAAACCGTGAGCGGGCCGTCCGCGCCCGTGCCGTGCCAGCCGCCGTCGTCGATGGTCCCGTCGCAGTCTTCGTCCACGCCGTCGGTGCGCTCGGTCGCGCCCGGGTAGATGTTGGCGTTGGTGTCGTCGCAGTCGGTGTTGTCGGCGACATCCCCGGGGGAGCTGCAGGCGATGGTAGAGGTCGCGGGGTCCCCGTAGCTGTCCCCGTCGGCGTCCGCGTACCAAGGGGTCCCGGCGCCGTCGTCCGCGACGCCGTCACAATCGTCGTCCACCGAGTTGCAGACCTCCGTCGCATCGGGGTTCACGGCGGCGTCGGTGTCGTCACAATCGTCGGCGGACGAGACGTAGCCCGAGGGTTGGGCGCACTCGACGGCCGGGGCAGACACGTCGCCGTGGCTGTCGCTGTCGGCGTCTGCGTACCAGGTGGGGGCGTCGGCCGCCGAGGCCTCGTCGGGCGCGCCGTCGCAGTTGTCGTCGATCGCGTTGCACAGCTCCGTCGCTGACGGGCTCACTGCGCCGTCGGCGTCGTTGCAATCGGCGGAGTTGTCCACGTACCCGCTCGGCGCCGCGCAGCTCGTGGACGTGCTCCCGAGGTCGCCGTACCCGTCGCTGTCGCCGTCCCCGTACCAGGTCACGGCGTCCGCCGCGGTGTCTTCGTCCACCGTGCCGTTGCAGTTGTCGTCGGCGCCGTTGCAGAGCTCCACTTGGGCGGGGCTCACCGCCGCGTTGGCATCGTCGCAGTCCGTGTTGTCCGTGACAAAGCCGGCAGGTTGGTCGCACGCCTGGGTGACGGAGCCCGCGTTGCCAAACGTGTCGCCGTCCACGTCGGCGTACCAATCCGCCGGGTCGACCGCGTCGTCCTCGTCGACCAGCGCGTCGCAGTCGTTGTCGACGCCGTCGCAATACTCGGGCGCGCCCGGGAAGTTGGCCGGGTCGGCGTCGTCGCACTCGGCGCACGCTGCGTAGCCGTCGGCGTCCGCATCCGCATACCCAACGGAACCGTCGCAGTTGTAGTCGTTCGGGTCCGTGCAGTCGTCCTCGACCGCGCCTGGGTTGTACGCCGCGTCCCCGTCGTCACAGTCCCCGCCCAACGCGGACGACCCGGCGGAGACCTCGCACACGGTCGTGAGCGAGGCGTCGTCCCCGTAGCCATCCCCGTCGGCGTCCGTGTACGACGCCGTGCCCGTGGACGCGTCCACCGAGTCGTCCGCGTCGTCGATCAGCCCGTCGCAGTCGTCGTCCAGCCCGTCACACACCTCGCTCGCCGCGGGGTTGATGTCCGGCCGCCCATCGTCGCAGTCGGTGCTGTCCGCCACCCAACCCGCGCCGGCCTCGCACACCTCGGCGGGGGACGAGCCGTCGCCGAAGCCGTCGCCGTCTACGTCCGCGTACACGACGATGCCCGTGGACGCGTCCACCGAGTCGTCGGCGTCGTCGACCAGCCCGTCACAGTCGTCGTCCGCCCCGTTGCACACCTCGGCGGCCCCCGGGTTGATAGCCACGTCGCCATCGTCGCACTCGGCGCACGCCGCGAAGCCGTCCCCGTCTGCGTCCGCGTAGCCGACCGAGCCATCGCAGTTGTAGTCGTTCGGGTCGTTGCAGTCCGACTCGGCCGCGCCCGGGTTGTACGCCGGGTCGGCGTCGTCGCAGTCCCCCGCGACCGACACCGCGCCCGGGGGTTGCTCGCAGTCGTACACCTCGGTGCTGTCGTCGCCGTAGCCGTCGCCGTCACCGTCCGTGTACCAAGCGGTCGACGCTGCCCCGTTGTCCACCACGCCGTCGCAGTCCTGGTCGATCCCGTCGCAGGGGTCGTCCGCCCCGGGGTGGACGGTGTCGTCGGCGTCGTTGCAGTCGTCGGCGTTTGCCTGGTACCCATCCGGCGCGACGCAGGCGGTGGTCGCGAGGTCCACCGACCCGTAGCCATCGACGTCGTTGTCCCCGTACCAGGTCTCCCCCTCGCCTACGTTCGCGTCGTTGTCGTCGCAGTCGGTCTCGTCGGAGATGCCGTCACCATCCACGTCGGTGAGGTCCTTGTCGCCGCCGCGGCAAGCCGTGAGGGCGAGGGTCAGGAAGGCGAGCGACAGCGGGAGAATGCGCATGGAGGTCCAAGGAAGGGGCACATCATAGCCCAGGATGGGCGGCAGGGGCCCCCCCGGGCGACGTTGTCATGCTTCGCCCTGCTTCCTGCGCCAGGGCTTGCGCGCGTGGACATCCGTGTGCATACGAGACGGCCCCGGTGTCCGATGCTCTCGACGAATGATCGCTCCCCGCGGCGGGAAAACAGCCTCGTCTACGCGCGGACCCGCGGGATGTTGGTGTTCGCCACGAGCCTTGGCTCGGTCCTCGGCGCGCTCCTGACCGTCGCGCTCCTCGCGATCGCCCTGATCGGCATGGCCTCGGGGATCGCGGGCTACGCCGGGCTGGTCGAGGTCGACAGCGCGATCGAGCCCACCGCAGCGGTGCTCGCTGCATGCATTCGAGGCGTGGAGCTGCTGTTCCTGGCCCCGCTGCCGTTCCTGCTGCCGCTGAGCCTCGGGCGCTACATCCGCGACTCCAAGGAGGACAGCGACGACCGGCAGAGCAAGGCGGACCTCTTGTCGATGAAGGCGTTGACGACCGGGCTGCTCATCGCGATCCTCGCGTCGGACGTGGTGGGCAGGGCGCTCTCGCACGGCGGGCTGCACTACGAGGCCGCCGTGTCCTCGTCGTTGGTCATCGCCGTGCTCGGGGCGTACTTCTTCGGGTTGGAGCGGCAGGCCCTCCACGTCAAGTCGGAGCCTCACGTCGGTGAGCTCCGCGCGCCGAAGGCCGAGGAGGGCGGGGTCGCCCCGGTGACCCCGGCGGCGTGAGGTCGGGAGGGGGCCAGGCCACGCGCCTCCGCGCGCCGGGCTATGAGCCCCGCGTGCTGCTGCCCTCCGGCCTCGTCGCTACCTTGCTCCAGGACCTGCTGGACCCGGGCGCGCGTGGGCTGGACGCCGCGGCGTTGAGCGGCGCGGTGGACGACATGAAGGGGCGCGTGCGCGGCATGCCCCGGTACCTCGGCGCCGGGATGACAGCGTTGACCCTCGCGTTCGGCGCGGCCGGCTACCGCCGCTGGCCCCGGGCGCGAAGGCTCGCCTGGATCCACGGCTGGCGGACGTCCCCCGCGTCCCCCACCCGCGACTTCATCGAGTTCTACGAGAAGATGGGCACCTTCGTGTACTGGTCGCGCATCGAGCACGGGCGGGAGAGCCACTGATGCGTGAGCTCGAGTGCGGCACGCTCGTGATCGGCTCCGGGCCGGGCGGGTCCACCACCGCGTGCCGGCTCGCCGAGTCCGGCGCGGACGTGCTGCTGGCCGAGGAGGGCCCGAAGTTGGCCGTCGGCGCGACCGAGCCGTACTCGCTGGACGAGATGGACCGCAAGTGGCGCAACGGCGGGCTCACGCCCGCGTTCGGCCCGGTCAAGGTCACCTACGTCGAGGGCCGCTGCGTAGGCGGTGCCAGCGAGATCAACGCAGCGCTCTACCACCCGCCAATCCCCGAGGTGTTGGACGACTGGGCGCGGGACTACGGCATCGACGACTTCGGCGGGCGCGCGCTCGCGCCGTTCATCGACACGATCGAGCGCGAGTGCTCAGTCTCGCCGTACCCCGGGTCGCCCGGCATCGCGTCGGAGCGGCTGGCCGAGGGCGCGCGGAGCTTGGGTTGGAAGAGCGTGCAAGTCTCGCGCTTCTGGAAGTACACCCCGGGGGACGAGGCTGGGCGCCGGCAGTCGATGACTGAGACGCTGATCCCGCGGGCGTTGGCCGCGGGGGCCCGGCTCGACCCCGGGCTGAAGGTCAAGCGCCTGGAGCTCCGCGGCCGCCGGGTGGTTGGTGCGCTTGGCACCGACGCCAATGGGCAACCCGTGCGGATCCGCTGCGAGCGCGTCGTACTCTGCGCGGGCGCGGTGCAAACCCCGCTGATCCTGCTCCGGAGCGGGATCGACCAACACATCGGCCGAACGCTCACGTTGAACCCAATGATCCGCTTGGCCGCCCAGTTCGGCGAGCGCGTCAACCAGCCCGAGCTCGGCGTCCCGGTCCAGCAGATCGAGGCGTTCAAGCCGTCGATGACGCTCGGGTGCTCGCACAGCTCGCTCGCTCACTTGGCGCTCTGGCTCGTCGGCGCTTCGGGCGACAAGGAGGCGCTGTTGGCCGAGTGGTGGCGTCTGGGCGTGTTCTACGCGAAGGTGATGGCCAAGGCCCGCGGCCGCGTGCGCAACGTCCCGCTGGTCGACGAGGCGTTCGTGACGTACCGCCTCGAGCGCGAGGACCTGCAGCTGCTTGGCTTGGCCGCCGAGCGCCTCGGGCGCGTGCTGTTCGCCGCCGGCGCGCAGTCGGTGATCAGCCCGGTGCCCGGCGCGCCCGCGCTCACGTCCGATGCCGACTTGCCCGGCCTGCGCGCGGGGGTCGAGGCCGGCCGCGTGCAGATCACCGCGATCCACCTGCACAGCACCGTGCCGATGGGGTCCGAGCAGCGCAATTGCCCCGCCGACAGCTTCGGGAAGCTGCGTGCGCTCGACAACGCCTGGGTGAACGACGCGAGCTTGCTCCCAGACACGCCGGGCATCAACCCGCAGGGCACGATCTTGGCGATCGCGCGCAGGAACGTGGAGCGGATGATCGGGTAGGCGGGCCGCGAGGTCAACGCGCCGTGGCTGTTGACCGTCGACGCCGGGCGAGCAGGGCGCCGAGCAGGGTGAACGCGGCCGACGCCCCGGCGGGGGTGGCCCCGCACCCGCAGGGCTGGCCGGGCGTGTCGCGGCCGTTGCAGTTCTGGTCGATGCCGTCCCCGGGAGGGTCCCCCGCGCCGGGGTAGACGTCCGGGTCGGTGTCGTCGCAGTCGTCCTCCGCGGCCTCGGAGTAGCCCTCTGGCTCGTCGCACGACGCGACCGGGTCACCGGGCCCCGTGTACCCGTCGGCGTCGGCGTCGGGGTACCAAGTCAACGCGTCCAACGCCCCGCCCTCGTCAACGCCGCCATCGCAGTCGTCGTCGATGCGGTTGCACACCTCGTCCGCGGCGGGGTTTACCAACGCCGTGAGGTCGTTACAGTCGGAGTGCTCGTGCACGTAGCTCGGCGACGGGGAACACCCCCAGAATTGGACATCCGCGGCGCCGTACCCGTCGAGGTCGTGGTCTGGAGACCAACTCGAAGCGTCCACAGAGTCCTGATCGCTGGAACCATCGCAGTCGTCGTCAATGTCGTTGCAGATCTCGTCCTGACCTGGGTTCACCGAGGCTCGGGAGTCGTCGCAATCCGATTGGTCCTCTACGTACCCATCCCTGGGGACACAACTATCGGACGGGGAATCGGGGTCCCCGTACCCGTCGCCGTCGCGGTCTGCGAAGTAGAGGTCCTGGACCGCCGGGTCCGCGTCGTCGCAGTCCACCGCAACGCAACGCCCGTCCAGGTCGGCGTCCACACAGCCGTACCAAGCGCCCGCCCGGCCACCCGAGGCGCCGTAGCTCGAGTCACCGCGAGCCAGGTCCAGCAGCCCATCCCCGTTGAAGTCGCCCCACGCCACCGCGTCCTCGAGCGCGTCCAAGCCCGTTGCGCTCAACACCGGCGAGGAGCCAAGCCCGCTCCCACCCCCGGGGTACACGAACACAGCCTCGTCTCCTGGCGCAGCCAAGGCGAGGTCGTCGAAGCCATCCCCGTCCAGGTCTCCAACGCCCGAGACCCAGGTCCCAAGGTACGACGGCGTTGGGCTTGCACTCGAGCCGTCGACGACGTCCAACGCGGTCGGTGATGACCCGCCGACGCTCCCCGCGTAGACGTAGACACGCCCGCGGAGGCTGTCGTGGTCCGGCGCACCGACGGCGACGTCGTCGTACCCGTCGCCATCGACGTCCCCCACCCCTGAGACCGCATGGCCGAACCGGTCCCCCTCGTCCTCGCCTTCAAGCGTAGTCGCCCCAGCGTCCGTGGT
>CALQBK020000179.1 GCA_943328795.2 Bifidobacterium breve | reverse complement strand
GGGGTTCCGCCGCCCCGATGCCGCGCTGCACGTCGTGTTCATCAGTGACGGCGACGACGAGAGCGGCGACGTGCTCGGCGACCACCCGGTCGACGCGTTCCTCGGGCTGCTCGCCGCGGAGGAGAGCCGCACGGGCCGGGCGGCGCGGGCCAGCGCTGTCGTCGGGGACGTGCCGGATGGCTGCACGGGAGACGACGGCGCGGCGCTGCCGGGTCAACAGTATGTAGACACCGCGCTCGGCTCGGGTGGCAAGATCGAGAGCATCTGCTCTGCGGACTTCCCCGGGATCGCAGCGGACATCGGCGCTGTTGCGGTGGACTACCAGGTCCGGTTCGCGCTCCAGGCCGACCCGGTTGCGGACACCGTCGTCGTGACCGTCAACGGGTCGCGCCAGGAGACGGGCTGGGTCGTCGATCACGACGATCCCGCGCTCGTTTTCGAGGTCGCGCCGCCGCCAGACGCCGCGATCGACGTCGTCTACTGCCTCTCCGCCGGGGCGTGACATGCTGTGGCTCGCCCTCCTCCTCGCCCCTGGGCAGGCCGGGGCCGCTGCCCTGCTGGGGGGGCTGGACTTCGCGGCGGGCGATGGGAGCTGCGTCTCGGAAGGGGAGACCGCCCAGTGGAGCTGGGGTGCGATCACGGGCGGACCGGGCAGCGGGTTCGACGGGGCGAACGGCTGGGCGCTGAACCTCGGTGGTGGCTACCTGAACGACACCGTCGACACGCTGACGTGCAGCGGCATCGACCTCTCGGGCGCGACCCGCCCGGTGCTCGTGTTCCACCAGTGGTTTGACCTGGACCTGGGCGACACGGCGTCGATCCAAGTGGACGACGGATCGGGCTGGCAGACCCTCACGCCGGTGTACATGTCGGCCCCCGAGTGGAGCGGGTACTCCGGCGGCTGGGTGGCCACCTATGTCGAGCTGGAGGCGTTCGCCGCGCCCTTCGCGCTGCGCTGGGTGTTCACGGCGGACGCGTCGGGGGTCGGCGCTGGCTGGTTCCTTGGCTCGCCCTCGTGGTGGGACGGGGACGCGATCGCGCCGGACATCGAGTCGGTGGACCAGCTGACGGACACCGAGGACGTGAACCTGCCGCAGACGGTGAACGCGCAGGTCCGGGACGACACCGCGCTCGTGGACGTGCTGCTTCGGTACTCGCTGGACGGCGGGGCGCCCGTCGACGTGCAAATGACCGGGTCCGGGGACGGGTACAGCGCGTCGATCCCCGGCCAGCGCGCGGACACCACGGTCGTGTATCAGGTCGTCGCCCGGGACGCCGAGAACGAGTCCGTGTCCGACGCCGTGACCTTCCGCTTCTACCTCCCGGCGCCGCAGGACCTGCACCTCGACGCCGAGCGTGCGATTGGCCACACGGTGCCGCTGGCTTGGTCCGCCCCGGGGAGCACGCACCTGGTGAGCGGGTACCGCGTGTACCGCGACGGGGACTTGGTCGCAGAGTCGTCCGGGCCGTCCGCGGAGGCCCCGGTGACGGGCGGGCTCGACACGTTCACCGTGACGGCCGTGTACGGAGATGGCCAAGGCGACGCGTCCGAGCCCCTCGACCTCGTCGCGGCCGTGCCGACCGTGATCGGGCTCGACCCCGACGAGGGATGGCCCGGGGACCACGTGCGGCTGCAGCTCACCGGGGAGTACCTGCTCCTGGCTGACGGCGACGTCACAGCGTCGCTGGGCGACGGGGTCTCCGTCTCGGTCGAGGTACGAGACGTGGACAGCGCCGTGCTGGACGTCGAGATTGACGACGGTGCCCTGGCCGGGCCGCGGGACCTGACTCTCTCGACCGCCAGCGGGGAGACGGTGGGCGCGATGGCGTTCACCGTGCTGGACGGCGCGGACCGGCCGCGCCTGGTCGCCGAGGACATCACGCTGCACCAGGGCGAGGAGGCGACGGTCACGTTCAGCTACGTTGGTGAGATGGCGACCTCGACGCCCGGGGTCGACATGGGCGAGGACATCGTGGTGCAGTCCGTGAGCGCGTCAGCGGGGACCGTGAGCGTCACCTGCGCGGTCTCCGGGGCCGCGGCGCTCGGGGACCGGACGGTCGTGGTGGATGACGGGGTGCGGCTGTTCGATGGCGTCACGCTGACGGTGCTGAACTCGACGACGCAGGGGACGGGCTGCGCGTCTACGTCCGCTCCGGCGGCGGTCTCCCTCGCGCTGGTCGGCGGGCTCTTGATCCGCCGACGCAAGCGGGCTCACTCCTCGAAGCGGTAGCCGGTCCCGTGGACCGTGAGGATGTGCCGGGGATCGGCCGGGTGCACCTCGACCTTCTTCCGGAGCTTCAGGATCTGGTTGTCCACGGTGCGGGTCGCCATCGTCGGCGAGTAGCCCCACACGTGCTGGAGCAGCTCCTCGCGGCTGACGTCCTTGCCCTTGTGCGCGATCAGGTAGGAGAGCACGCCCGCCTCGTGGGTGGTCATGCGCTCCTCTCCGCCTGCCTGGAACAGGATCCGCCGGCGCAGGTCGACCTCGTTGCCGCCAAAGCGGTAGCGCTCGGGCGCGCGGGGGGCGGCCGGGCGCGTCCGCAGCCGCGCCTTGACGCGCGCGATGAGCTCCCGGAGCGAGAAGGGCTTCGTGACGTAGTCGTCGGCGCCCAGCTCCAGGCCGAGCACCCGGTCGAGCTCGGCGGACTTCGCGGTCACCAGCAGGATCGGCATCTCCGGGTGCTCCTTCTTGACGCGACGCAGCACGTCGAGGCCGTCCATGCCCGGCAGCATGACGTCGAGGATCAAGCAGTCAGGCGGATCGTCGTCGATGGACGACAGCGCCGCTTCCCCGCTCGACACGTGGGTGACCGCGAAGTGCTCGTGCTCCAGACCACCGACCACGCCCATCGCGATGGTCGGATCGTCCTCGACGAGGAGGACGCTTGCGCCGTTGAATTCCATGTTGGCTCCATCTGAGTTGGCACGCGTTTTCAAGCGCCTCGGGACTCACGCCGAATGCGCATCACAAAGGTCGAACCGCCCATTCGGCTCACCTTGCACTCTATCGTTCCGCCATGCACGCGGGCCGCTTCCGAGACAAAAGATAGCCCCAGGCCGTGTCCTCCGGCCATGCCGCGGCCCGGGCCTTCGACCCTGCGGAACTTCTCGAAGATCTGGGTCCGCATCGCCGCGGGGACCCCGAGGCCGTTGTCCTCGACCTCGATCAGCACGTGCCGGCCGCTGACCTTGGCCCGTACCTTCACGGTCAGCGGGCGGTCCTCTCGCCGGTATTTCAGCGCGTTGTCCAGGAGGTTGGTGACCGCGTCGCGGAGCGTCGAGACCTTGCCGTGCATCGGGAGCCCCTGGGGGGCGTCCAGCTCGATCGTGGCGCCGGGCGCCCCGCTCGTGGCGTAGCGCTCGCGCCAGGTGACGACGAGCTCCTGGAGCAGGCGGCTCAAGTCGAGGGCGCGGGCGTCTTCTCGCGCCGGGCCGTTCGCCGCCTTGATCACCTCGTCGACGCGCGCGCCGAGGCGCTCAGCCTCTCCGATGATGATGCGCGCGTAGTTCTCGACCTGTGCGGTGTCGCGGTACGCCCCCATCTCCAGGTTCTCCGCGATCACGCGGATCCCGGCGAGGGGGGTCTTCAGCTCGTGCGTCACGCGGGTCATGAACTCGCGCTGCCGGTTCAAGATCTCGACCTGCTCTCGGTCTGTGCGAACCAGGTTCACCAGCGCGAACACGCCCACCAGCATGCCGATCGCGATCACACCGAGCTGTGCGTACAGCGTCTGGTCCGTCGCGACCCGTGGCACGGCCCCCTCGGTGATGCCGACCTGCAAGAACGGCATGATGCGCCCGAAGCTCCGGTAGACGAACACGGGGTCCTCGGAGCCCATCAGCACGTGGTCCGTCGCGTCCCGGACCGTCAGGTGCTGGCGCAGCGTGCCGGCTACGTAGAACAGCGTCTGCAGCAGCCCGTCCTGGTCGACCTGGATGCCGCCGTGCAAGTTCCCGACCTCGAGCTTCGCGACGTAGAGCAACGTCGGCGGGTCGCTCGACGAGTCGATCATCAGCTTCGGGCCCTCGGTCAGGGTCGGTGTCTCGGCGTTCAGCCAGTCCTCGTCGCGCACGAGCTGCCACGCAGACAGGCGCCGGAGCGCGCGGGCCTCCAGCGGGTCGTCGTCGCTCATCGCCGAGACGTCCGGCCGGAACGGCGTCCCGGCGGCGGCGGCGATCTGCGGCTTGATCCCGACCGTGTAGAGGTCCAGCACGCTCTGCAGCGTAGGCGCGTCGAGCGCGAGGATCTCCTGGCGCATCCCGGCCAGCCAGTGCTCAGACAGGTCCTCTCGCCCGACGGCCTGGACCGCGCGGGTGTGCTGCAGGCGCAGCTCCACGAGCCGGCGGGCGTTCACGCGGTAGTCGGCAGCGTGCGCCAGCTCGAGCGCGGAGAGCGGGTTGATGTCGCGGATCAGGCGGTCCGCGAGGTCCGGGTGGTCGGCGTCGAGGAGCAGCTCAGCCGCCTGCGACGTCGTGTACAGCAGCATCTGCTGGTCCCCCGAGTGCTGGCAGGCGAGGTAGCGCCGCGCCGTCTGCATCTCGTCCTCCGCGCCCGTCGCGGCCATCGCGCGGGCGACGCACGGGTGGGTCTGGATCGCCGGCAAGTTCTCCGGGAACGGCTCGACGGGGAACAGCACCTCACCGGGCTCCCAGAGGTACACGGAGTCGACCCACGGCGACTCGGAGCGCAGGTACGCCTCGAATTTCGACGGGGCGGTCTCGGTGGACGCCAGCACGGGCAGCCACAGGCGGATGCGCTCATCCACGGCGCTCTCCCACGCCGTCAGCAGCTGGTCGAGCTGCTCCTGCGCGCGGTCCCGCTCGCGCACCTCGGCGTCCACGCGCCAGTTCTGCGCCTGCCGGATGCCGATGCCCGCCAGGATCAGCAGCAGCACCCCGATGGTCGCGTAGATCACCGGGCGCATGCGTGCCCCCTGCGTCCGCGTACGGGGCCGCTGCGCAACGTGCGGCGAGGCGTCATTGCTTGCACGCCTCGGGGCGGCCAGCCAGCGCAGCTTCCAGGTCGGCCCAGGGCTGACCCGGGTAGAGCGCCGCGTTCTTTGCTACGACGTCCTGGGCGAGCCCGGTGCAGCCGCGGGCCGCGTGCCCGAGCGCGATGCACCAGGGGTCTCCCTTGACGACCCAGTCGCCGCGCTTCTGCGTGACCCCGGTGCTGTCGCAGCCTGGGCCGGCCGAGCGGTACACGTGCGTGATCGCGGTCTTCGGCGAGGCGCCCCCTGCGAACAGGGCATCCGCGTAGCTGAGGTAGTCCGGGACGCTCCGGGCGAGCCCAGCGTAGTCCATGCAGTCCTGCTCGAGCTCGAGCGCGTTCACCGGCCCGAACGGCAGGTAGGGCACGGCGTCCGCGCAGGCCTTCAGCGCCGCGGCGAGCCGCTGGGGGGCCTCGCCCGAGCGAGCGTTGACCGCCTGCTCCGCGAGCTCGCCCCGCACGAGCACCTCAGTCCAGCTCGCCTCGACCTGCAGCCAGCCCCACTCGTCCTCCGCAGGCAGCACCCCGCGCAGGTGCTCCAGCGCGTCCAGCGCGCGGTCGCAGTGCCCCGCGGAGGTCGCGTCCGCGTGGTTCAGCCGACACGCGCCGCCGTCGATGGTGGCCTTGGCCATCCACGTCGCCGGCTCCTGCTGCCCAGCGCCGGCGAGCGCGGCCGTGGCTTCTGCGTACCTCGAGGTGTCCCACTTGCGGCCGGAGTCCTGCCAACCTTGCTCCCAGGTCAGCGCCAGCGCGCGCACCGCGGTCGCGTGCGGCGTAGCGCGGGTCTCCCACGCGGCGTCGGCCTGCGCCCGAATGGCGGTCCGTTGCGAGGTGTCCCGGTTCACCTCGGGGCTCGTCTTGTAGAGCTTCAACGCCATCAGCGCCTCGTCCGCCCCCTGGTCCGCGATCGCGATCTGGCTGCGGTCCCACCACGCGAACAGGCCCGTGCACGTGCCGATCCCCAGCACCCCGCCGACGAGGACCACGGTGAGGCAGGAGCGCAGCGCGAACGGCTTCGGGGGCTCCGGCACCGGCGTGGGGGTCCGAACGTGCGTCGCGGTCGGGCCCGTCTGGTCGGGCACGCGCTCCGTGCTCGTGTCGTCGACGCGCTGGGTCTTGTCGCCCGCCACGGATTCCGGCGCCGGCAAGACCACCGGGCGCAGCGGCTCGTCGTTCCAGTCCAACAGCGGCGCCTCCGCGTCGTGCAGGCGGGCGACCAGCGAGGCCGTCTTGGGGCGCAGGAGCGGCTCCCGGTGCCAACAGGCGTCCACGAGCTGCTGCCAGTGGGCGGGGACGTCCCCTTCGAAGAGCTCGCGCAGCAGCTTGCCGAACGCCCAGAGGTCGCTCGCGAGGTAGGTCTGCTGCTCCTCGCGCTGCTCGGGCGCTGCCCACGCCATCGTGAGGTCGCGCGTCGGGACTGCCATCCGGGGCCCGGGCACCTCGCGCATGGTGTCGAGGTCGATCAGCGACACTTCGCCGCTGGCGCCGATGATCAGGTTCTCGGCCTTCAGGTCGCCGTACGCGACGTTGGAGGCGTGCAGCGCAGCGAGGATGCGCCCGACGCCCCGGGCGATGCCGATCCGCAGGTGAGGGGGCGGGCGGAGGTGGTGCAGCGGGGCGCCTTCGATCCACTCCGTCGTGATGTAGACGAAGCCGTCCGGCGCGGTGAGCCCGGCGTCGAGCACCTGGGGCCAGCGTGGTTCGACCCCCGCGAGGGTCGCCGAGCCGGGCACGGGCCCCGTGAGCGTAGGGATTCGGGCGGCGACGCGGTAGCCCTCGATCGTGAGCTGCACGTTCTCCGGCAGGTTCACCGCAGAGCCTTGCCCGCGCAGGACGATGCTGCGGATCGTGACCGCGAGGTTCACGTGGAGCCGGTCACGCGCGATGATGCGCGTGACGCACGCACGGCCGGCGAACTCGGTGCGCCAGACCTCGCGTTGTCCGGGCACGCCCCCGATGCGGGCGACCGCGGTGTGGTTCGGGATCGCGATCATCGGACGCCGAGGATCGGCGGCGTCATTCGGCGCCGCTCGGCAGGTACTGGAGCTGCTGCAGCGCCTCGGCGATGTCGACGGCGAGCGGCCCAGCGACGGTCGCCCCGAACCCTGCGTGGGGCGCGACGGTCGCGATGACGTAGCGGCCGGCGACGGTCGGTGAGCAGTCTTCGGCGTCCGCGGGCTCGACGATGGCCACGAACCACGAGTGTGGCAGGCCCTCGGACTTCGCCTTCACGCCGTACGGCGCCTCGTCCCGGTTGCCGGGCGCGTCCGCGGTGCCCGTCTTCCCGTACATGCGCACGCCGGGCAGCTTCCGGAGCCGCGCGCCGGTGCCCGCGTCCATCACCTTCTTCATTCCGGCGAGCACGGGGGCGAGCGCCGTCGGGTCGTCCAGCAGGCGTACCTCGGTGCACGGGCGATCGGAACGCAGCTCACAGTCTCGGTAGGTGCCGCCGTTGGCCACCGCGGCGGTGACCTGCGCGGCCTGCGTGACCGTCCACGCCGCTGCGCCCTGGCCGAACCCGGTGAGCGCCAGGCGACGGCTGCCGCTCGAGCCGATGCCCGAGTAGAGGCCATCGGCCTGCTTGTCGAGCCCCGGCAGGCCGAAGCCGACGCCCGCGGTGAGCAGGTCGCGGTAGGGCTGCGGCCCGAGCGTGAGCCCGAGCTGGCCGAAGTACACGTTGGACGACTGCGCGAGCGCGGTGACCAGGTCCACGGAGCCCGTGCCGCCGCCATCGCCGTGGTTGTGAATCGACTTGGTCCAGCCGGGGAGGGTGAACTCGGGCCCGCAGGTGAAGCGAGGGTCAGACGACTGGGGGCAGGTCGCGCCCTCGGCAGGGGGCGAGGGGTCCACCAGCCCTGCGCGGATGGCGGCGATGGAGGTCAACACCTTGAACACCGAGCCCGCCTGGAAGTAGCCGTAGTTGCCACTCCCCGTCTTGTCGGCCCACGCCCCGTAGATGCCCATGAACCGGTCGTCGCCGGCCTCGCGCAGCCGGTGCCAGTCCGCGGGGTCGCTGGTGCGCGGCGCCGCGGGGTCGTAGTCGGGCCACTGGGCACGGGCGAGCTCTTGGCCGGTCGCGGGGTCGAGGACGATCGCGGCGGCTACCCCGACCTTGCTCCTCGCCGCGGCCTTGCGGACCGCGATGGCGACCGCGGCCTGGAGCCTTGCGTCCAGGGTCGTCTGCAACGAGCGGCTCGCGACGTCGTCCGAGAGCGCTTGGATCGCTACGCCCCGGGCGGCCAGCGGGAGGCGCACGATCGGCAGCAGCGCGGCGAAGTCGGGCGCGGCGAGCTTGACCCGGCGGACGGTGGCCGAAGGCGCCCCGCCCCGGCGCACGAGCTCGGCCTTCGCCCGCGCCTCCTCGTCCGGGGCCGCGGTTGCCGCGCTCTTCACGGCCAACAGCACGCGGTCTCGCCCACCGAGGTCGCCGAGCCAGATGGCGGGGCTGTCCACGGCGTCGGGGTAGCCGCGCAGCTTTTGGTCCTCGAGCCGCTCCAGGCTCCACGGCGCGCGCAGCACGGCGGCGTCCGCGGGCCCGAGCAGCGTGCCCAGGGCGGTGCCCAGCGGGGCGATGCGCGTGCCAGGCTGGGGGGACGCGGCGAGCGGCTGCCCGTTGCGGTCGAGGATCGTGCCCCGCCGGATGTGGTCGGCGACAAAACGCACGCGCCTGTCGAACTCGAGCTTCGGCTGGCCCTCGTCCAGCGTCGTCACGGCCGCCCGCAGGGTCGTCTCGTCGCGCCAGACCACGGCCTCGAGCGCCGTCAGGAAGATCGCGCACGCTGCCAGGGCGACGACGCCGAGCCCGGCCTCCCGAATGCCCGCCCGGACCTCCTCCATGTCCGCCGCGCGGGCGCGCTCCGCGCCGTCTTGCGCGAGCCGACCGACGAGGCACACGGCGGCTACGAACACCACCATGCCTGTCTTCCCGTGCGACAGGAACGGCACGACGACGCCAGTGAGCGGGATCACGCCGAGCGTCCCGGAGAGGATCGTGGCGGCCTGGAACGTCAGCAGGAACCCGACGCCCGCGGCCATCATCGCGCGCTCGGGCGTGCGGCTCCGCATCCCGACGTGCAGCGTGGACAGCACGCGAATTGGCGCGGAAGAGAGGGGGTTGGGGCACGCAAGGCGGGTGGTGGCGGCGGCGGCCGGCGTGCGCGAGGGCCGCCGCGCCTCGCCGCCGCCGCGGGCGCCGCGTCAAAATGGGTGTTGCGTGGGCAGGGCATCCGCCGCGCTTGCTCATCACGCTCCGCCGCGCGGCGCGGGCGCGCCGCCGACCGCGACGGCCTCGGCCTCGGCGCGGGCGTCGCCGGCCGAATCCTCGAACCCAAACAGCGATCCCGCCACGCTCTGCAGCGCCGCCACCGGCGGCGGCAGCCGCAGCGCGCCTGCCAGGGCGCCGAGCAGGGTCGGCCGAAAGGTGGGGTTGGGGGCGCCGAGCGGCGAAGGGACGGCGTCCGGAGTGGGGACGGGCGTCGGCTCGGGGGCGGCCGGGCCGGCGTCGTCGTCGGCATCTGCGTCGCCACCCGACATG
>CALQBK020000178.1 GCA_943328795.2 Bifidobacterium breve | reverse complement strand
GGACGACCACCGCCGTGCCCGACCCGGACGCCTGGTACAACGCCGCGATTGACGCCACCGACATCGACCGCATCGCGCTCTCCAACCGGGGCCTGTACGTCGCGAACGACGGGATCACCTGGACCGAGCGCGACCCCGAGCTCCAGGCGGCGGTGGGGTGGGACGCTGGCTCGCTCGTCGTCCTGTACGCAGATCCGGAGGACGCCTCGACGCGCATCCGCACCAGCGCCGACCAGGGGGTGACCTTCGTCGACCTGCCTGTGGAGAGCGACCTGGACCTGCACCTCTCGACGCTGGCCGCCGACCAGGGGCTGGTGGTCACCGCCGGCTACCGCTACGCCTCGGGCGAGGACGTTACCGCCACGATCCAGCTCACCACGTCGGCCGGCTCCACCGTCCACCAGGTCCCCGACCACAACGGCGTCAAGGGCGTCGCGTTCGCCGAGGATCGCGTGCTCGTCGCGCTCGCCGGGCCAGACATCTACTCGAACGACTGACCCGCGGGTTGGTTAGCGAACCGCGTGCCCCTCCCCACCCCCGCCCCGTTCTGCGGCGACCTCCCCAGCATCCCCGAGCGCTTGCCCGGCGAGCCCGCCCCGAAGCAACCCGCGGCGCTCTGGCCAGCCGCCGTGATCGGGTTTTCGCTGTCACTCGCCCTCCTCGTCGCGCTGTCCCCGCTCTGGCTCCCCTACGCGCTGCTGTGCGTGGTGTACGGCCGCCCGCCAAGCGTGCCCCGGGCCTGGCAGTTCAAGCGGTACGCCCACCTCGTCCTCACGGCCAGTGCGCCCCACCCGGGGGTCTCGCTCCCGCGGCGCGTGCACCTGGCCGGGGCGCTCGTCCGCAAGCTCGCGACGTCCCCGCTCTGGGGGCTCGCTTGGCTGGCGGACGAGGTGCTCTACGGCAAGGCGCTCGACGCGCTCACCGTGCGCATGCCGCTGTTCGAGATCAGCGCAGGGCGGAGCGGGAGCACGCAGCTCGCGCGGTACCTGGAGGACGACTCGGCGCTCGTCGCGCCGAGCCTGCTGCAGTCGATGTTCCCGTACCTGTGGCTGTGGAAGCTCGCGCCGGTGACCCTGGGGCGGATCCTCCTGAGCGACGTCGTCCGGCGGAAGCTCGAGGGGATGCTCGACCCCGCGTTCCTGCAGCGCCACGAGGTCGACCCGTTCCGCACCGACACCTTCGACGGCGCCTTGTTCACGGCTCACTTGGACGAGCTCTCGATCCAGCTCGGACCGGACGTCGCGGCCGACGACCTGGCGATGGGGCACATAGCCCCGCACAACCGCCCGCTCTGGGAGCGCGACTTCCCAGCGATGATCGAGCGGATCGGGCGCAAGTGCCTGCTGCACAAGGGGGCCGACCGTCGGCTGTTCATCAAGGGCCACTTCCTCGCCGCGGCGCCGTCGCTCGCGGCGCGCTTCCCGGACGCGCGGTTCCTCACCGTCATCCGTTCGCCCAGCAAGCGCCTGCAAAGCGCGATCAACTACCTCCGGGTGAACCCCGCGGACCCGGTGTTGGGGCCCCCGGCGTGGAGCTGGCTCGTGGAGGCGATCGTCCAGACGGAGCTGCGCTACAACGCGGCGGAGCTCGCCTGGTACACGGCCCCGGGACCCACGCACCGGTGCGTCGTGCGGTTCGACGACTACGTGCGCGACCTCCCCGGCACGCTCGACGCGGTCTACGCCAGCTGCATGGAGGGCCCCCCGCCGCCGCACCTCCCCCGCGAGCACCCGCCCCGCGAGCGCACCCGCTACCTCGTGGACCGCTCGCTCGAGCAGCTCACCGTGGACGGCGCGGCCTTCGACGCCGCACAGCCCGCCTACGTCGCGTGGTGCCGCGGCGGCTGAGCCCGCCCCGATCGCGCCCTGCCCCGATCTACCAAAACCTCCGTCGGCAGTTTTGGTAGATCGGCCCTACCCGACCCCCGGGCCCCGTACGAACCTGCCGCGCACGTCGTCCCCGACGATCTGCCCACGCTGGGCCACGAGGCGCCCGCCAACGTAGACCTGGTCGGGCTTCGGCACCATGCGCATCCCCTCGAACGGGCTCCACCCCACGCGCGTGAGCAGCGCCGAGGGCTCCAACGGCTCCAGCGCGCGCTCGGCCAGGACGACGAGATCGGCGTCGAAGCCAACGCGCAGGTGGCCCTTGGACGCGAGGCCGAACACCGCGGCGGGGCGCTCGCAGCAGAGCTGCACGAGGCGCTCCAACGTCAGCCTCCCTTGCCGCACGGCGGTGAGCAGGAGCGGCAAGGTGGTCTCGACGCCGGGGATGCCCGCCGGGGCTTGCCAGTAGGGCAACGCCTTCTCTTCGAGCGTGTGGGGTGCGTGGTCGGACCCGATGGTGTCGATGCGCTCGCGCCGGATCGCGGCCCAGAGCGCGCGCCGGTCGCGCTCTGAGCGGATCGGCGGGTTCACCTTGATGCGGTTTCCGGTCGCCGTGGTCCCGCCGAGCCCGTCGGGCCGGGCGTAGTCCGGCGTCACGTCGGACGCCAGGAACAAGTGGTGCGGGCACGCCTCGGTCGTGATGGGCAGCGCCCCGTGGGTGCGCTCCAGCAGGTCCGCCTCGGCCGCGGTGCTGACGTGGCAGACGTGGACCGGGCGCTTGAAGGCCTCGACCAGCTCCACGAGCCGCCGGACCGCCGCCACCGCCACGGCCGGCGGGCGGAGCACGTTGTGGTCGGGCGCCACGTCCGCGGCGTGCTGATCCCGCAGCGCCACCAGCATCGCCTCGTCCTCGGCGTGCACCCCGATGAGCCCGCGCGTCTCCTCGAACAGGCGCAGGAGCGTGGCATCGTCGACCAGGAGCGGCCCCGTGGACGCGCCCATGAACACCTTGATGCCGCACGCGTCCCCGGACTCCATCAGCTCGTTGATGTCGGGGTTGTGCCCTGCGGACGCGCCAACCCAGATCCCGAAGTCGACGCGGGAGCTCGCCGCGGCCAGCTCGCGCTTGGCGTCGAACGCGGCGCGCGTGAGCGTCGGCGGGCTCGTGTTCGGCATGTCCAGCACGGTGGTGACGCCCCCGCTCGCCGCTGCCCGTGAGCCCGACGCCCAGTCTTCCTTGTGCGGATGCCCGGGCGAGCGGAAGTGCACGTGCCCGTCGATGACGCCCGGAATGACCAGCCGACCCCGTGCAGACTCGCGCACGCGGGCGCCCCCGGCCGGGCGGTCGCCGACGTAGACGATCTTCCCGTCCTCCACCGCGATGTCGGCTACGCGCCGCTCGCGGCCGCTCACGATGGTGGCATCCTCGACGATCAGGTCATACACGGCGGGGCTCCATGGGCCACGGATAATGCAGCGACCCCCTACGGACCAGACGCCACGCGACGCAGGCCGCAACGGGACGCCGCACTGGTACACGGGACCGCCGTTCTGCGACGCGCTGTTCCGACACGCCGTACAGCGAGCGGGCGGGCGCGCGCTGCCCTTGCTGGAGGCGGGCGGGACGAACGACCTGGAGGCCGTGGCGAAGCGGATCGCGGCCCGGGTGGACAGCGCCGATGGGCCGGTCGTCTTGGTAGCGCACGGGCTCGCCGTTCCTGCCGTCACGCGCGCCTCGGCGTTGGCCGGTGCGAACCTGCGCCACGTCGTGCTCTCGAACGGCCCGGTCACGCGCCTCGACCCGTTCACCCGCGCGTTCGCTGGCGCGGGGCCGGCCCTGTCCGCTGCGCTGCACCCGGCGTTGTTCCTGCGCTGGCTCGCCTCGTCCGCCGGGCTCCGGCGCGCCGTGTGCAACCCGTACATCATGGACCGCGACACGATTGACGCGATCTGCGGGCCCCTGGTCGCCCGCGGATCGGACCGGGCAGCCGTCGCCCAGTACCTCCGGTCGCTCTCTCCGTTGCCCGCGTTCCGCTCGCCCCCTGTCCCGACCACCTTCGCGTGGGGTGACGACGACGCGCTGTACCCCCTCTCTGAGGCCGATACCGCCGATGCGATCGCTGGGGGCGGCCGAGTCCGCGCCATCCCCGGCGGCCGGTACGTGCACCCCGAGGAGCGCCCCTGGGCCCTCGCGGACCTGGTCGTCGAGGCCTGCGCACCCCGGGCCGCCCCCGCGCCCTGACCCCGCGGCGCGCGCCCGGACAGCCCTCCCTGACACGGATGTCGCACTTGACAAGTCAACAGGTCCACGAACCGTTGGCACACTCGCCGAAACGCGAGGTTTCTCCGTAGACTGCGACCTACACGGCCCCGTTGGCACGCTTGTTGCTCGTAGGATGGTGGAGACGTGAACGGCCGGAGCCGGACGAGTCCCCCGTCCGCCTCACCTGCCCGCTGTCGAGCTTGCTCGGCGGCGGGTTCTCCGTTTTTTGCCCGTCCCTCGGCGCGCCACGCAGCATGCTACGCGGGGGCGTGATCCTCCTCTCGCTCTTGGGCTGCCACCCCGCCTGGGTCGTCGTGAGCGACCTGCACGGCGACCGCGCGTTCGTGACGAACGCGTCTACGGGCCACATCGCCGGCGAGGTCGACGTGGACGGCACGTGGACCGACGATTGCCGGGCGAGCGACGACCTGCACCGCTTTTGCCTCGTCTACCAGTCCCGGGGGCGCGCGCTCCCGGCGGACAGCGGGTTCGACGGGGTGCCAGAGGTCGACCTCACGTTCACCCCCGTGGGCAGCGGCGACGAGACGGACGGCGACACCTTCCTAGACCTGGGCGGCCGCGTGGCCGGGGTCGCGTTCACCGACGGCTACGGCGAGACGCCCGTCATCCGCTGGCAGTTGGACCACCTCGACTTCTCGCAGGTGGACCCGGACCAGCAGGTCTGCGTACGCGACCCAGCTGACCCGTGCCGACCGCTGGCGGGGCAGACGGTCGACCAGGTGCGGGCGTGCCAGCTCTACTGGCCACACGAGCTGCAGGTGGTCTCCGAGGACGACGACTCCGTCCAGGTCGTGGTCGCAGACACGCGCAACCACCGCGTCGTCTGGGTCGACGTCCCGTTGCTGGCCGAGCCGACAGCAACACCGCCGACCCACGGAACGTGCGGCGTTGTCACCGAGATCGTCGGCGGATCCAAGGACCCCTCGGTGCCCGGCGGCAGCGCGGACTGGGACATCTACACGTCGGTGAACGGGATGAACCTGTGGGACGACGACGCCGGGCGGCACCTGTACCTCTCGATCAAGGACACGCTCGGCGACGATGCGCAGTCCCCCGGGGACGGGCGCGGGAAGATCCTGCACTGGTCCGACGCGGGGGGCTGGCACCAGGAGTGGGAGTTCCCGCCGGAGTCGACGGACGCAGAGAGCTTCGTGAACAGCCCGCACGGCATCGGCTTCGACGACGACCACGTCTATTTCGCACACTCGCTCGGGCGAAGTGACACGTTCAACGACGGCGAGGGCGGCAGCTTCGGCGTGCTGGACCGGGACGGCGGGTACCTGTACGATCTGGTGTTGCCGAGGCAAGAGGTGATCTACGCGCGCGACATCACGCCGCTCGGGGATGGCCGGTTCGCGGTGGTGGACTCGGGCACGAAGGGCGACGAGCATGAGCCCGCGGCCACGCGGCTCTGGGTCGCGAAGCTGCCGAAGGACACGACTGCTTCCGGGCTCGGCGGCGCGTGGTCGAGCGATCACGCCGACCAGGAGTTCCGCGAAGGCACCGTGGTGGACAGCCCCAAGTACCCAGACGCCTGGGTGCTCTACACGGCGGAGCTCGTCCCCGAGCCCTAGTGCTCTGGGCGCCGGACCCGTTTACACCCCGTCGATGCTGCTCCTCCTGCTCGCCTGCGCGGGCACTGACCCCGCCGCCCCCTCCCCAGTGCCCTCCCCGAGCCCACCGGCGCCCGCCGCTGCCGTTGCAGCCCCGCCGGCCGCCATCGAGCCGCCGCCCCCGGCCGGGCCCGACCCCCACGTCGACCTGCACGTCGACACCCCGACCCAGATGGTGCGACGCAAGGTCGGGATCGAGGACCCGGAGCTCGAGAGCGGGCTCGACGACATGGTGGAGGGCGGCACCAACGTCGTCGTAGAGGTCCTCTGGCCCCCGCGCAGCCCCCAGCCAACGTGGCCTGCAATGGTGGAGGAGCTGTTCGCGAAGGTCGAGGAGCAGGACGCGCGGTGGCCCGACGTGGAGGTCGCCCGGACGCCGAGCGAGGTCCGCCGCGTGCTGGCGGAGCACCACGTCGCGATGCTGGTGTCGATCGAGGGCGCCCACGGCCTCGACGACGGCGGGCCGGTGGGCCCCCAGCTTGCGCGGCTGGCTGCGCTCCAGCGCCGCGGACTCTCGCTCATCGGGCTCACGTGGACGTTCTCGAACCGCTACGCCGGCAGCTCCGGGGACACGCCGAGCGACAACCCCGCTGGCCTGGGGCTCACGGACGACGGGCGGGCGCTGGTAGACGAGGCGAACCGGCTCGGCATCGTGATCGACGTCTCCCACGCGTCCGACGCCGCGACGATGGAGGCCTGCCAGCGCTCCAAGGCCCCGGTGATCGCGTCCCACTCGGACGCCGACGGGGTGCACGTGCACGCGCGCAACCTGCCGGACGAGGCGGTGCGCTGCATCGCGGAGAAGGGCGGCGTAATCGGGGTGAACTTCCACGCGACGTTCGTCGGGCCGGGCGCGAACGTGCGGAAGGTGGCGGACCAGGCGGACTATCTCAAGAAGGTAGGCGGGCCCGGCGTCGTAGCGCTTGGGAGCGACTTCGACGGCCTGATCAAGACCCCGGACGGGCTCTCGGACGCGGGCGACCTACCGAAGCTGTGGGCAGAGCTCGCCCGCCGCGGCTGGACCGCGGACGAGCTGCGCGCCGCGCAAGGCGGCAACTTCATGCGGACGTGGCAAGCCGTGCTGGACGCGGCGGGGCCGCGCTAGCGTCGCCTCGCCCCCGTGCCCGCTACGAGAGCTCGATCGCGCGGAAGAAGTACGAGACCTCGCGCGCGGCGCTGGTCGGGCTGTCGGACCCGTGCACGGCGTTCTCGCCAACGGACGCCGCGTAGAGCTTGCGGAGCGTGCCCTCGGCCGCGTTCGCGGGGTTCGTCGCGCCCATGATCGCCCGGTTGCGGGCGATGGCGTCGTCGCCCTCGAGCACCATCACGACCACGGGGCCGGAGGTCATGAAGTCGCACAGCTCGCCGAAGAAGCCGCGGGCCGAGTGCTCGGCGTAGAAGCCCTCGGCCTCAGCGCGGGACAGCTGGCACTTGCGGAGGCCGGCGACGTGCAGGCCCTCCTTCTCGAAGCGGGCGATGATCGCGCCGATGTGGTGGCCCTTCACTGCGTCGGGCTTGATGATGGACAGGGTGCGCTCGTTAGCCATGTGTACGTCTCCAGAGGGGAGGCGCGGCTAACCCAGGGGGCGGCGCGGGGCCACGCAGAAGCGCGGCCGACGGGCCGGCCGGGCTCAATCCCAGGGGCTGTGCGTCCCGGATGCGAAGTTCGAAAGGTCCAAGCAGACCTCCTGCGGCTCTGCGCCGTCCGTCGTCATCGTCCCGCAGCCGTCGCAGCCCTCGCCATCGAGCTCGACGTCGTACTCGCGCCCGTCGACGCCGTACAGCGTGATCGTCCCCGTCGGCTCGAGCGCGCAGCTCGCCTCCGCGTAGAGGTCGACCGTAGCCGCGGTCAAGTCGCCGGACAGCCGCTCCACCTCGATGTACCAGGTCGTGTTCGTCGTCCCGCTCGTGCACGCCAGCACGTTCTCGGTCACCGAGATGTCGTGGCCGAGGTAGCTCTGGTCGAGGTCTCCGTCGCCCTCGACGTGGAAGTCGCCGTCCATGTAGCCGAGCACGTAGAGCTGGCCGTCCTCGCCGGACTGGTACTCGCGGTAGGCCACGCCGCCGACCAGCGAGACCAGCACGTTGTCAGGGTTCAACGCCCCCCAGCCCCCGGTGAACCACCCCCAGAACGAGTACTGGTCCTCCTCCATCGTGAAGTCCATCAGCGTCGCGCGCAGCGCTTGCCCGTCTACGACGGTCCCGTCCGTCGTCGTGCAGCCGCCGATGTAGTAGACCTGGCCGTTGTGCTCACCGATCCAGGGGCAGGTGCCGTCGCCCCAGGTCGCAGACAGGTCGAAGCCGTCGTGGGCGATGCGCGGATCCACGCTCAGCGCGGCCTCGAGCGCGACGCCCGCCGCCGCTTCGAAGCTCGGCACGTCCAAGGGCTCGCCCGGGCCGGTCGCAGTGGACTCCCACGTCCACGTGGCCCCGTACGGGGCCGGATCGCCTTCCTCCGGGGCGCACGCCAGGAACAGGAACCACATCAGCGAACCATACCACTTGCTGGCAAATCGGGTCGCATCCCGGTATCGTGAACGAATGCGCATCTCCCTGCTCCACCTCGCCCTCCTCGCCTCCGGCTGCATCGGCCTCGACAGCATCAAGAAGGACGGGGACCCAGGCCACGACTTGGACTCCACGGACACGAGCTTGGACTCGGGCCACCCGCTGGACAGCGCCGTGGACGGGAACAGCGCGCCCGTCGCGGACGCCGGGGACGACCAGGAGGCCGCGGTCTCGCGCGTGACGGACCTGGACGGCGCCGGCAGCTCCGACCCCGACATGGACGCGCTCACGTACAGCTGGGAGATCACGGAGGCGCCGTCTGGCTCGGCCGCCGGCTTGGTCGACGACGCACAGGCCGATCCGCAGCTCGTGCCGGACCTGCCCGGCCGGTACGTGATCACGCTCACGGTCAGCGACGGCGCGCTCGAGGACTCCGACGACGTCGAGATCACCGCGACCTCCGAGAACGGCGGGCCCGTAGCGAACGCCGGGGGCGACCAGTCGGTGGCCACCGGGGCGACCGTGACCATGGACGGCTCCGGCTCGTCCGACCCAGAGGGCGACACGCTCGCCTACGTCTGGACGCTCACCTCCAGGCCCGGCGGCTCGGTCGCGTCGCTCTCCGGCGGCACGACGGCCACCCCCTCCTTCGTCGCCGACATCGCCGGCAACTACGAGGCCTCGCTCACCGTCAACGACGGCACCAGCTACTCATCCGCCGACACGATCCGTGTCCGCGCCAGCGACCCCGACACCGGCGGCGGCAGCAGCTCAAGCTGTGGGTGCAGCTCGGCGCCGGACGCGCTTGGCGCCAGCGCACTGGTCGCGATCTTCCTCGGGCTCCCCTTGCTCGGCCGGCGCAAGGAGCAGCGCATCGCTTGAGCGGGGAACGGGTTGACCGCTGACCGGAGCGCGCAGCCCTAACCGCACGATCTTTTCTCGCGCGCCCCCGAAAAAAAGGGTCCGGGCGCTTGACCTGGTCACGAAGGTGGGCGAACATCGTGGGGCTCGCCGGGCGTGGGCACCTCTCGTAAAAGCCCCGTGAGTCTCGTCCACCGTACGTCGCCCTCGCGCACGGTAGAAATGTCATAAAGGAAAAAGTCAAATGCCTACTGATGAACTGTACGGGTCATTCCACTTCTTGCTCGAGATCCAGGGCGTCGTCAGCGACACCAAGATCATCGTCGGCGGCTTCAAGTCGGTGTCCGGCATGGACTCCGAGACGGAGATCGTCGAGTTCAAGCAGGGCAATGACAAGGTCGTCCGCAAGAAGCCGGGCCGCACCACCTACGCCAACATCGTCCTCGAGCGCGGCTACACCGCCACCGACGACCTGTGGCAGTGGCGCAAGAACATCGAGGACGGCAAGATC
>CALQBK020000177.1 GCA_943328795.2 Bifidobacterium breve | reverse complement strand
TCGCGTCGGCACCGGCGGTTGCTTTGCGCCGTTCCAAGGCACGGTCTGGCGAAGCCGCCGAAGACGTCGGCTCCGCCAGACCCTGCGGGGAACGGCGCGGGAGGGGGCCAGCGTGCGTCCCGTTTCCAGCGATTTCAGGATGTTGGAGCTGCTCTGTGTGCGCAGCGCCCGGGCTGGCCCCCCGGGCCCGGGCGCTGCGCGCGCTGGGGCTCGTCTCCGTGCTGTTGCTCGGGGTCGGCTGCGTCGCGCACCGGTCGGGCGACGCCGTTCGCTCGACGCACTTCGTCGGCAATACGCGACCGCCCGCAGTGACAGAGTGGCTGCTCGCGCAACAGACGGACCGGGCGCTCCGGAACGCGATGACGCACCCGAAGGGGAGCTGGCAGTCGTTCTTGTTCCCTGGCGCCATCGAGCCCTCGTGGGTCGAGCCCGCGATGCTCGACCGCGACGGCTGGCGGCTCGAGGTGTGGTACGCGAACCACGGCTACTTCGACGCCCGGTTCCTCGGCTGGGAGGTGTCCCGTCCGTGGCGGCCCGCGCATCGCCGGGTCCGGCCCGTCGACCTCGTCGGCCACGTCGACCAGGGGGTGCCGTCCCGGCTCTCCACCATCGACATCGGCGGCATCGAGAAGCTGGGGGCTCCGCTCGCGCGCCGGATCTGGGGCCAGCTCCGGTTCGAGAAGGGCGACATCTGGAGCACGGACGACTGGCGGAGCTCGCTCGCCGCCATCGAGGGGCTGCTCCGGGAGCGGTCGTTCGCGTTCGCGCGCGTGGACGGGCAGGTGGCGGTGGACCCGGTGGAGCACGAGGTCCAGGTGTCGATCGACGTCGAGGCCGGGCACCCGTGCCGCTTCGGGGCCGTCACCATCACGGGCCTCACCCACATCGACCCTGACGAGCTCCTGCCGCTGGTCGACATCCACGAGGGAGAGCCCTACCGCGACTCGGCGCTCAAGCGGACGCGGGAGAAGCTGTTCGCGCTCGGCGTGCTCGGCGTCGTGAACATCCTCCCGGACTTGTCGGACCCCGAGGGGCGCACCGTGCCCATCCGGATCGAGCTGACGGAGAGCAAGTCCCACGAGATCAAGGCCGGCCCCAAGTTCCAGTTCGAGCCTGGGCTGCAGACGCTCTCCATCGCCGCCACCTACACCGACAACAACGTGTTCAACCGCCTCTGGCAGACGTCCCAGACGGCGAGCATCGGCGTCGCGTCGGACCTGGCCCAGCTCGGCGACGTCACGACCACGCGGATCAGCCCCATCGGCTCCGTCTCCGGCACGTTCAACCTCCCGCGGCTGTTCGAGTCGAAGTTCACGATGTTGAACAGCGGCAGCGTCGGCCGGGACCTGACGACCTACGGCGACCTGCTGCGCGCCGAGTACGCGCCGGCCCTGTTGTGGGCGGGGGTCCCGCACCTCTCGCCCACCATCGGCTACCGCATCCGGTACGAGCAGCAGCTGGGGACCACGGACCTATGCTTGCTGCAGGACACCGGCTACGGGGTCGCCTCCGAGTACCCGTACTTGCTCTCGATGCTCGAGCAAGCCGTCGTCTACGACGGGCGGAACGACCCGGTCGCGCCGTCGCGGGGCTGGTACTGGAGCCTGAACGTGGCGGAGGCCGGCGGGCCGCTCGGCGGGTTCTACGACTTCGTCCGCGCGCAAGGCGAGGTGCGCGTGTACCGCTCGATCCTCCGGCTCGCGCACCAGGACGCAGGCACCATCGTCGCTGCGCGGCTTGGCGCGGGGATCATCCAGCCGTACAACGACACGAGCAAGGTCCCGATCGAGGAGCGGTTCTTCTTGGGCGGCGGCACGTCCGTGCGGGGTTGGGCGGCGAACCACCTCGGACCGTACGCCACGTCCGCCTCCTGCAACCGCGACACGCTCCCGATCGGCGGCGACCTGGAGATGCACGGGAGCATCGAGCTGCGCCAGCCGCTGCCCTTCTACCCGGACCTCACGCTCGCCACCTTCGTCGACGCCGGCCGCGTGTGGGACACGCCGGACAACTTCAACGTCTCGGAGATCCAATACAGCGTAGGCGGCGGCATCCGCTACAACACCGCTATCGGGCCGATCCGGTTCGACGTCGCCTGGCGCCTGGGGGACCCGAAGTACTTCGGAGGCACGTACAGCACCTACCACGACCTTCGGTACCCGTCGTACAGCGGCAGCTTGCCCTCCGGCGCGCCCAACATGCTGGACGTGCCGCCCGAGGCGCGGTGGGTCCCGCACTTCGGCCTCTCCGAGGCGTTTTGACGCGCCGCACCCTGTCACGCGCGCTCGCAGTCGCCGCGCTCGGGCTCGCGGTGGTCAGCGTGGTCGGCGCCGGGGCGGGCGTGTATTGGCTCCGCACCCCCGGCGGCAACGCGTGGCTCCTGGGCACGGTGCTCGACCTCGCCGCCCCGGCCCGCGGTTCGCTCGTGGCCGCGGGGCTGCACACGGACCTGCTCCACAGCCTCGTGCTCGACGACGTCGAGCTCGTGGACGAGGACGGCACGGTGCTCGTCCACGCCGACGCGATCCGCTTGGACTTCGAGCTTGGCGGGATCTTCGGGCGGCACTTGGTCGTTCGGAGCGCCACCCTGTCGGGCGGGGAGGTCCACCTGCGGGACGACGCGGGGGGCTGCCGAAACCCCGTCGCTTTGTGGGACGCGAGCGAGGGCCCGGGCGCGCCGTGGACGGGCCTGGGGGTAGACATCGACCTGCTCTCGCTGGTCGTGGGCGTCGACACGATCGAGGCCTGCGTCGGCGCAGACCCGCTGCTGGCGTCGTCGCTCACGCTCACCGGCAGCGCGCGGCTGAGCGGCCCGCGGGTGACGTCCGAGGGCCTGCACCTGGAGGGGGTGCTCTCCGGCCCAGCGTGGGCGGCCGAGCCCACGCCGTTCGGCGTCGACACGTCCGGCGACTGGGACGGCCGGCTCGCGCACGTGCGGCAGGTCGACGCGTTCTTCGGGCTCCAGCACCTCCGCGCGGGGGGTGACCTGTACGGCCTGGATGGCCCCGCGCCCACCGGCGCCATCGAGATCCTCGCGGCGCACTTCGAGCCCGAGCCGCTCGGCATCCCCGAGCTTCACGGCCCCTTCGACGCGACAGGCACCGTTCGCGGCGCGCTCTTGCACCCGTTCGCCCAGCTGACCGTGCTCGCGCCCGGGAGCGAGCCTTCGGGCGCGATCACCGTGACGGCGGACCTCGACGTGCAAGGCGACGTCCCGCTCTGGAACGCGGACATCCTCATCCCGGAGGACGTGCAGCTCGGCGGGACGATCGCGTCGCTGCGGGACACCCGCGTGCGCGGCCACCTCGGCGCCGCGGGCCAGGGCCTGGGGTGGCCGGACGACCTGCACGTGGACGCCACCGCCGACCTGTTCGCGACCACCGTGGAGGGCCAGGGCCCATACCGTGTCGTCGGCCCGATCGCGCTCGACCACGGGCAGGTGGACGCCCCGTCGTTCTCGCTCGAGAGCCCCGCCGGCACCGCGCAGGTGAGCCTTCACGTGGACCTGCTGGCGAGCACCGCCGCGGTGGGCGTGCTGGACACCGACATCGACCTGGCCATGCTCTCCGCGTACGGTGTGCCCGGGCTGCGGGGCCGCGTGCACTTCAGCGGCAGCGTCGCCGGCGACTGGGTCGGCGGGGTCCACGCGAGCGCCCAGGGCGCTATCCGCGGAGCGCGGGTGGGGTACGTCGGCACGGTCAGCGCGGCGTCCGTCGCCGGGCCGGTGCACGTTGGCTGGAGCGTCGACCACGGCGCGATCGCAGGGCAGCTGCACCTCGGCGGCCTCTCGGTCTCGGACACGGTCCGGGCGACCGCCGCGGACGCCGTAGTGGCGCTGGAGGTGAGCCCGGCGGGGCTGGCCGGGCGCGTCGACGCGCGGGTCACCGACGCCTCGGTGCCGACGCAGCACTACGAGCTGCTGGTGGCGAACGCGCTGTTGGAGCCCGGGGCGGTGTCGTTCGCCGCGATCGGGGGGGCGGCCGCGCCGGAGGGGACCCCCGACGGCTTGCCGTCGGACGAGACCTTGAGCGCCCAGGGGCGGTACGTGTTCGATGGCACGCTCACGCTCGAGCAGGCGCGCGTCTCCCCGGCGCCTGGGATCGACTGGAAGCTCTCGGACCCCGCGACGCTCGCGATCCGGGACGATCGCTTCCTCGTCCACGCCCACGCCGTGTCCCTCGACGGGCGCGGCAGCGTCGTGGCCGACGGGACCTTGAGGACGCAGGGCGCGTGCGACCTCGAAGCGACGCTGAACGGGTTCCCGTTGGCGACCGTCAACGCGTTCGTCGACGGGCTTGGGCTCGGCGGCACCGTCGACGCCCACGTCCGCCTCGGTGGCCCGCTGCGCGCCCCGGTGGCCACGTTCGATGTCGAGGGCACCAACGTCACTGTCCCAGGCGCGATCACCGGCGCAGATATCGCCGTCGTGGGGTCCTCCGACGGCCGCCGCGTGTCGTTGAACGGGACGGCCCGGGAGACCCGCGCGGAGACGACCCTTGTCCGGCTGGCGGCGAGCGCGGGGCTACGGCCCTGGGGCGACCTCCCCGACCTCGACCCCGAGGCCCCGATGACGCTGACGCTGACGCTGCCGCCGTCGGATAGCCAGCAGTGGCAAGAGGTGATCGACCCGGCGGCATGGCCCGCCGGCCTCCCGGACGTTCGTGTTGCTGCAGAGGTCGGCATCGCCGGCACGGTGCGGCAGCCCACCGCCCGGCTCGTGGCTGGCGCCCAGGTGCGGTCCACGGCCGGCTGGGTCTCCGTGGACGTCGATGGCACGGTCGTCGACGACGTCGCTACCGTTCGGGCGGTCGCAAACCAGCAGCTCACGCGGCGAGCCGAGGTCGCGGGGACGCTCGGCTTGAAGCTGACGGACGTCGCCCGCGTCGCGCAAGGGGACGGCTTGCCTGACCTCGCGGGGTTGATCTCGGAGCTGTCGCTCGACGTCGTGCCGCTGCAGCTCCCGCTGACAGCCCTGGGCGCGCCGGCCAACGTGAAGGGCTCGCTCCTCGGCGGCTTGCACGTGTCGGGGGACCCGGCGCGCCCCAAGGTCGAGGGCGCGCTGATGGTGATCAACGGCGCGCTCGGCGACGTCGCGGTTTCGCCGGCGATGGTGACCCTCACCGGGGTCGAGGCCGGCTACGAGGTGGACGCCCAGCTGGTGTTCGGCGGGGGCGGTGGGGTTCGAGCGCACGGTTTCGTCCCGGTCCAGGCGAACCTCCGCGCGCTCGACGCCGAGCTCGGCCGCGAGGGCTTGGACCTGGCCGTAGACGGCGACGGCATCCCGCTCCAGGCCGCGAGCGCGCTGATCCCCGGCCTTTCGGAGGCCCAAGGCCTCGCGAAGTTCGGCGGCCGGATCACCGGGCGGCTCTCGGCTCCCGACCCCGACATCACCTTCGCGCTGCAGAACGGCAGCTTCACGGTCGACCCGCTGAACGTGCACTACTCGACGGTGAACCTGGACGGCCGGCTCACCGCCGACTGGCTGGTGGTGCGGAACCTGGAGGCGATCACGTCCGGCCGCTCCCGGGAGCTGAACGTCCAGCGCACCGGCACGTTGCACGCGTACGCGGAGCTCGCGCTGGACCACTTCCAGCCCGGCGCGCTGAGCGGCGGGCTCGACTTGAGCAACGCCTGGGTGGCCAACCGAAACGACGTGTCGCTGCGCGCGACGTCGGCGTTGCGCTTGTCGGGGAGTTGGCCGCAGGTGGTGGTCGCCGGGCGGGTGGACGTGGACGACGCGAACGTCGTGCTCGGCGAGAGCTTCTTCAACGCCGAGTCGAGCCTGAAGCTGGACGACGACATCCTGGTGATCCGCCCGGGCGTGACCCAGGCCGAGCGGGAGGAGGCCACCGCCGCCGTGGACCTCGACCTCGACGTCCACATCTACTTGAACCGCCACGCGGACGTCGACGTCACCATCCCCATGGAGCAATTCGGCGGGGAGCTGACCAAGAGCTTGTCCAACTTGCGCTTCGCGGGGGTCTTGGACACGCCCGATGACCTGCACCTGCAGCGGCACAACGGCGTCGTCCAGCTGTCCGGAACCGTCGAGCCCGTCTCCGGCGTCGCCAACGTGCTCGGCAAGAACTTCGACCTCGCGGGGGGGCAGGTGTCCTTCACCGGCGTCGACTACCTCTCGCCGCTGCTGATCGGGGTCTCGGCCGTCTACGTCAGCGCCGGCTACGGCAACATCACGGCCCACATCGCCGGCCCAGCGCAGTCGCCCAGCATCTCGTTCAGCTCCGACCAGGGCAAGTCGCTCGACGACATGATCAGCATCCTGTTGTTCGGAGCGCCGGTGAACGAGCTCCAAGACCAGTCGGGCACGGCCATCCAGGCGGCGTTCCAGAGCATCTTCCGGTCGCAGATGAACGAGGCGACCTCTCTGACGAGGCTGGACGTCCTGGAGCTCTCTTCGGAGGGGGCGGCGTTTGGCAAGCGGTTCGGGAAGGACGTGCTGGTCGAGGTCGTCGTGAACCCGAACGCCGCGACGAGCACCACGCTGGCGAACCCCGTGGAGCTGCGGGTGCAGGTGCCGCTGTGGAAGGGGTGGTACCTGGAGGGCAGCGCGGGGACGGCTGGCCTGGGCGGGCTCAGCGCGTATTCGCGCTGGAGGTTTTGAGGGGCGAAGCGAGGGCTCACAACCCATCCTCCCCAAACAGCCGCGCGATCCGCTCCCCGACGAAGTCTACGAACCGCAGCGTCAGCCCCGGGCGCTGCGTGTTGGCCGGCCACACCGCGTACACGCCGAGGGTCGACAGCGTCCACCCAGGGAGCAACGGCACCAGGTCGCCCCGGGCGATCGCCTCGCGGGCGATCACCTCCGGCAGGCTCGCGATCCCGGCCCCGGCCAACACCAACTCTCGCATCGCTGCCGCGCTGTCCACCGCGATCCGGCTCCGGATCCGCACCGTGACCGTCGACTCCGCGGCGCCCTGCCCGGCGCGGGCCGCCAGCGTGACGTCTGCCGGCCGGGAGCTCAGCTGCACGAATTCCCACGCTTCCAGGTCGGACGGCGCGGTTGGGGCGGGCCGCCCGGCCATCGCCGACGGCGCGCCGACCAACACCCTGCGCATGCCGCCGAGCCGCCGGGCCCGCAGCGAGCTGTCCTCCAGCCCCCCAATCCTCAGGGCGACGTCCAGCCCGTCCTGGATCAACTCCCGGCGTCCGTCCGAGAACCCGACGGTCAGCCGCACCCGGGGATGTTCCGCGGAGAACGCGGCGAGATCGCGTGGGAACGCCGTGTTCGCCAGGAACGCCGGCACGCTCACCCGGAGGAGCCCGCTCGGGCTCTCACTGCGCCCGTTCACCCCGTCCAGGCCACGCTCGGCTGCCTCCACCATCTCCCGGGCCGACGCGAACAGCCGCTCCCCCTCGGGCGTCAGCGCGAGCCGGCGAGTGGATCGGTACAACAGGGGCACGCCGACCCGGCTCTCCAGCAGCGCCACGTGGTGGCTCACCACCGAAGGGGACAGCGCCAGGGCCTTCGCCGCGCCGCGGAAGGAGCCAAGCTCAACCGTGCGGGCGAACACGGCCAGCGCGCGAAGGTCGTCGATCATTGTTCGATTCTATCGCACAGTGAAGGCGAGCGCCGAGCCATTGTGGGGGCGATTCGCGGGTCATACAAAGAGGGGGCAGGCCGGAGAGCGGCCCGCGCGAAACCTCGACACAACTGGAGTCATTCATGTCCAACGCCGATATCCAATCCATCGTCCTCCCGTTTTACAGCCACGCGCTCACGGTCGTCCCGGGCGGAGCGAGCGGCCCGGTGCTCGAGCGCATCTTGGCCGACTCGTTCGAATCGTGGAACAGCCAGGAGACGAAGACCAAGGCGACGCTCATCGGGCAGGTCGGGTACTTCTGGAAGCTGATCCCTGACCTCAAGTGGGAGCCGCAGGACGTCGTCGTCGCGGGGAACAAGGTGGTCGTCCGCAGCGTGGCCAGCGGCTCGCCCCGGGGCGACTTCATGGGGCTCACGCTCGACGGCTCGAAGTCCTTCCGCATCGACACGACCGACATCCACGAGGTGGAAGGCGGGCAGATCGTGCGGGTGTGGCACTTGGAGGACTGGGCCACCGCGCTGCGCCAGCTCGCTTAGCCGCAAGCGGCCCCTCCTAGCTACCCGCTGTCCGTCCCGGACCACGGCTCGTACGCGATCTCGATGACCATGCCCGGTCGCGGGATCGCGTTGCCGGAGAACACCACGGCGTTGTCGCCCGGCGAGTACTGCCAGCCGTCCTCCGCTCGCTCGGGGATCACGACGGCGTCGACGCTCACCTCCAGCGTCGTCGCGTCCGGCACCCGCTCCAAGTAGAACGTGGTCGCCCACCCCGCGACGTCGAGCCCCACGCGCGCCAGCAGCGTCGAGTAGTCATCCGCGCAGATGGAGTCCGACCAGCCCACGGTCTCGGCGACCGCTTGCAGGTAGCGGGTGCCGGCGTCTGCCGCAGAGGCGCCCGACACGCACCCGGCCGGCAGGTCACCGACCAGCGCGTGCGCCCGGAAGCCGCCGGTGCCCGCGGCGGACGCCAGCACGCCCAGGTAGACGTCCACGGCCTCCGCGGCGTGGTCGTCCTCGTCCGAGACGAACACGACGTTGAGCGCGCTCGTGGGGCGCACGAGGCCGGGGTTCACGTTTGGGTTGATCGCGAGCGCCGCCGTGAGCAGCCCCTGCTCGTCCCGCGAGCCCTCGGTGCCCACCGCGACGGCGGACGCGAACGCGGCGTCCAGGTCCGGCGTCTCGGGCGTCAAGATCGCGGCGCGGAGCACACCTTGCTCGTCCGGGTCTGTCGTGATGACCCCGATCTGCCAGTCTGCGTAGGTGCCGGACAGCACGTCGACGAACGCCGAGAAATTCTCGCCTAGGCGGGACTGCTCTTCGCTCATCGACGCGGAGTCGTCGATCACGAACAGGATGTCGGCCGAGACCTCTTCCCCGCCCTGCGTGAAGCGCTCCGTGCGCTCGATCTTGACCAGGCCTTGCTCAGAGCACGCTGTGAGCAGCGCGGGGAGGAGCAGGGACCAGCGGCGAGACACCATGCAGGGCGCCTATCGTGAATCCGGCGCCCGGGCGGGGAGCCGGGGTACGATGCGGCCTCCCGTCACACCGCATGGCCAACCCCTCCGTCTCCCACCCGATCCTCGTGGATCCCGCCCCTTCGCGAGCCCCTGGCGACCCCGGGCGCGTCGGCATGACCACGGCGCCCGGGAAGAAGGCCAAGAGCGGGGCGGGGACGTGGGCGCGTGACCTCGGGATGGACCTGGCGCGCCTCCGGGTCGACTACAAGACCGACGTGCTCGTGTGCCTGTTGGAGCCCCACGAGCTCGTTGGGCTCGGGATCCCGGAGTTGGCGGGGGCCGCGCTGGAGGCCGGGATCCTGACCCTGCTGGCGGACCCCGTGTGCGCCAACGTCGAGGAGGTGGGGCACCTGACCGCGCGTGACTACCGGCTCTTGCGACGCCAGACCTTGCCGTGGCGCGTGGTCGAGATCGAGTGGAGTTGGCCGGTGGACATCGACGACGCACCGCGGTTCCCAAACCTGCGCGAGGTGCGCGTCGACACGACGAGCGCGCTGCTCGGCACCCGGATGCCGTTCTGGAACACCGTGGAGCGGCTGGTGATCGGAAAAACGTGGGAGGACGTCCTGGACGTCGTCTCGTGGATGCCGAGCCTGCGGTCGGTGCGCTATTGGACGGGCGGGGCGAGGGCCGAGTGGCGCCGGGCGCCCGGCCGGCCTGGGAAGCGGGTGGCGCCCGCGTCCGGCCGGCCGGATCTCCCAAACCTGCCGAC
>CALQBK020000176.1 GCA_943328795.2 Bifidobacterium breve | reverse complement strand
GTCGGCCAGCTGGGGCGGTGACGACTGCAACGACACCGACAGCACGATCCACCCGGGCGCGACGGACGACCCGTACGATGGCGTCGACTCCAACTGTGACGAGGCCGTGGACTACGACGCCGACGCAGACGGCTACTCGTCGGTCGACTACGGCGGGGATGACTGTGACGACGCCGACGCCACCGTCAACCCGGGCGTAGCGGAGACCTGGTACGACGGCGTGGACGCGAACTGCGACGGGCGCTCGGACTACGACCGCGACCGGGATGGCCAAGACAGCACGACCTACGGCGGGACCGACTGCAACGACTCCAGCGCCCGGATCTACTCGGGCGCGACGGACACCTGGTACGACGGCATCGACAGCAACTGCGACGGCGCCGACGACTACGACCGTGACGCCGATGGCCACGACAACAACCACTACGGCGGCGACGACTGCGACGACATGCTCGCGACGACCTACGCGGGCGCGACGGACACCTGGTACGACGGCATCGACTCCAACTGTGACCACGCGTCCGACTACGACGCCGACGGCGATGGCCACGACTGGGACGCCTACTCGGGCGACGACTGTGACGACAGCGACTCGGCCGTTCACCCCGGCGCGTACGACCCCTGGTACGACGGCATCGACGAGAACTGCGACGGCGCCTCCGACAACGACGCCGACGCGGACGGCCACGACGCGACCACCACCGGGGGCGACGACTGCAACGACTCCAGCGCGTCGATCTACCCGACGGCCACCGACGCCTGGTACGACGGCGTGGACGCGAACTGCGACGGCGCGAACGACTACGACCAGGACGGGGACACCTACAACTCGTCCTCGTTCGGCGGCACCGACTGCAACGACACAGCGGCGACCGTGAACCCTGGCGCGTCCGAGACCTGGTACGACGGGATTGACCAGGACTGCAATGGCGCGTCGGACTACGACCAGGACGGGGACAGCTTCACGGCGTCGGCGTACGGCGGGACGGACTGCAACGACACCGCCAGCGCGGTCCACCCCGGCGCGGTCGAGGTGTACTACGACGGCGTGGACGGCGACTGCGATGGCGGGTCGGACTACGACGCGGACCACGACGGCTACGACGCGACCGCCTACGGGGGCAGCGACTGCAACGACGTCAGCGCGGCCATCTCGCCGGCGGCTACGGAGGTGTGGTACGACGGCACCGACTCGGACTGCTCCGGTGGGTCGGACTACGACCAGGACGGCGACTTTGACGACGCGGAGACCTATGGCGGTGGGGACTGCGACGACCTCGAGCCCGACGTGTACACCGGCGCGACGGAGACGCGCGACGGGCTCGACAACGACTGCGACAGCGGGTGCGACGAGGGGTTGTTGGTGGCCGGCGATCTCATCATCACCGAGATCATGAAGGACCCCAACTACGTCGGCGACACCTACGGCGAGTGGTTCGAGGTCTACAACACGACGAGCATCGACATCCGCATGTGCCAGTGGACGATCTCGGACCGCGACGGCGAGAGCGTGAGCATGCTCGTCGACGACAGCGTCTACGTCCCGGCCGGTGAGTACGCGGTGCTCGCGCGCAACGGCACGACCACGGCGAACGGCGGGGTCACGGCCGACTACGTCTACGGCGGGCTCGGTACGTTCCAGCTCGGCAACAACGACGACGAGATCCGTCTGTACGAGAGTGGGGTGCTCATCGACAAGGTGGACTACGACGCCGGGACGACGTTCCCCGACCCCGTTGGCAGCAGCCTCAACCTGAAGCCTGGCGCCTACGACGCTGCCTCCAACGACTCGGGCGCGAACTGGTGCACGAGCACGACGAGCTTGCCGAGCCCGAGCACCGACGAGGGGACCCCAGGGCAGCCGAACGACGGGTGCTGATCGGACCTCCTGGAGAATTACTGTCGAGTTAAGCGCCGGCCCTCGGCAGGGGCGCGCGTGTCGAGTAAGAGAGGAGAATGGCGAGAATACTTGTCGTCGAAGACGACGCTCTCACGGCCCAGGTCATCCGGGATGCGCTCACGTTTGTTGGCTACCAAGTCGAGGTGGCTCGGGACGGGGAAGACGCGTTGGCGATGTTCATCGCGTCTGAATTCGACCTGGTGCTGCTCGACTTGATCTTGCCGTCGGTCTCCGGCTTGGAGATCCTCGCGCAAGTGCGCTTGCGCAGCGACTTGCCGGTGATCATCCTCACGGCGCGGGACGAGGGCGAAGAGAAGGTCACCGGCCTGGACCTCGGCGCGGACGACTACATCACGAAGCCGGTCCGCAGTGACGAGCTGCTCGCCCGCGTCCGGGCCAGGTTGCGTCGGCCCGTGTCCCGCGCGGCTGACCGCGTGCAGACGCTCGGCGACGTCGCCGTCGACCTTGGCGCCCGGGTCGTCACGGTCGGCGGCGAGCCCGCGCACCTGACGCCTACGGAGTTCCGCCTGCTGGAGATCCTGATGGAGCACTCGGGCGTGACGGTGCGCCGGGACGACCTGGTGCTCACCCTGGGCGGCGAGGACGCCACGGAGCAGGCGCTCCAGACGCACGTGAGCCGGCTGCGGCGCAAGCTTGGCGCAGACGGCGACCGCATTAAGACCGCCTGGGGCGTCGGCTACCGGCTCGCGCGTTAGCCCAAAGTGTGCGCGAGGCGAGAGCCGCAGCGCACAATTTGGGCCCTCGCTTCGCCCGCTTCGCCGGACCCCCTGTGTGAAAAGGGAGCACCCGGAGGGTGCGCCTTTTCTCTGTGCGGGGTCCGGCGAAGAAGCAGGGCGAAGCAGAACAAACTAGCCCAGGAGGGGCCGCTTGCGGCACATCCTGGGCTAGCGTCTCGCGCGGCGGCGCGCGGCGAGGGCGTCAGCCCGTCTTGCGGAGCTCGATCAGCGCCTCGGCAGCGGCGATACGGACGCCCTCGTCCAGGTCGTCCAAGCGTGCCTCGAGCGCCGGGATGCACTCCCGCGAGTTGATGTCCTCGAGCGACCGGCACGCCTCTGCGCGCACCTTCGGCTCCCTGTCGTCGAGCGCCCCCAGGAGCGCTGGGATGGCCTTCCGGGACCCGGAGAACCCGAGGAGCTGGACGACGAGAAAGCGAAGCTCGTCGTCCTTGCGGCTCTTCTCGTAGCACTCGGCCAGGTCGGGGATGGCGTCCTCGCGGTCGAACAGCACGGCGTCGAACGCGGCATCTGACAGCACCGGATCGGGTTCGCGCATGCGCTGGAAGAGATCTGCGTAACGGGGCCGCATGGTTGACCTTGGCGGATCGGCCGACGGACCGGGCGCCGCTGCCAACGTAATTCGATGCCAGCGACGAGGGAACCCGTTTCTGGACCTGTCGCGCTTGGCTGGCCCGGGCGCTGGTCGGTATCCGCGGCGGGCCGCCCGCCGCGTTCGGGTTAATCCCGGGGCGCTGCTTGGTTCGCGCTGTGAATATCCTCTTGACCAACGACGATGGCTTCGACGCTCCCGGCTTGCGGGCGCTCGAAGCGGCCCTGGGCGGGCTTGGGACGCTCTGGACCGTCGCGCCGCTCACTGAGCAGTCGGCGAAGTCCCACGCGTTGTCGATGCGGGACGCGATCCGCGCAGTGCCGCGGGGGGAGAGGGCGTGGGCGGTCGGCGGCACCCCGGCGGACTGCGTGTACCTCGGCGTGAACGAGCTGTTGCCGTGTCGGCCGGACCTCGTCGTGTCGGGCATCAACGCCGGGTCGAACCTGGCCACCGACGTGTACTACTCGGGCACCGTAGCAGGCGCGCGCGAGGCGGCCTGCTTCGGGCTCCGGGCGTTGGCCACGAGCCTCTGGATCAAGCCCGGGGACGAGCCGCACTGGGCCGTCGCTGGCCGGTACACGCGGCAGGTCGCCGAGTCCATGCTCGCGGCACCGGCCCAGCCGGGTGTGCTCTACAACTTGAACGTGCCGGACTTGGCCGAGCCCCGGGGGCTGCGGGTCACGCGGCTCGGCCGCCGGCACTACCAGCCGATGGTGGACGCGCGGCAGGACCCCCGTGGCCGCGCGTACTACTGGATCGGCGGCGACCACGCGTCGTTCGAGGGCCCGGAGGACAGCGACGGCCACGTGACCGAAGCCGGTTGGTCGACCGTCACGCCGCTCCAGCTCGATCACACCGCTGTACACCTGCTCGACGGCCTACGGTCGCGCCTGGAGCCCTCTTGATGCACGAGCTGTTGGTCACCTGGTTCCAGTTCTCGAAGGACTGGGGATACGCCGGGGTGTTCGTGATGATGGCGCTCGAGAGCACGATCGTCCCGGTGCCCTCCGAGATCATCATGCCGCCCGCCGCGTACTGGGCCAGCCAGGGGGAGCTCTCGATGGCCGGCGTGGTGCTCGCAGGCGGGCTCGGGTCCACGTTCGGGTCGTCGTTGACCTACCTGTTCACCGCGACGCTCGGCCGTGCGTTCATCGCCCGCTGGGGCCGCTACCTGCTGCTGCCCCCCGCGCGCCTGGAGCTCGCGGAGCGTTGGCTCGCGACCTACCAGACGGGCGGGGTGTTCATCGCGCGCCTGCTGCCCGTGGTTCGCCACCTGATCGGGTTCCCGGCCGGGCTGGTTCGCATGCCGTTCCCCGTGTTCGCGCTGGTCACCTTCGTCGGCTCCACCCTCTGGTGCGGCGTGCTCGCCGGCTTTGGCGCGCGCACGATCGGGTCTCGGCCCGACCTGCTGGAGAACCCGGACGCCCTGTCCGAGGTGCTCAAGCACGATCTCTGGTGGTTCGTCGCGCTCGTCGCCGGGATCGGCGCCGGGTGGTTCTTCGTCAAGTGGTTTGGTAGCAGAAAAACCCAAGTTTCAACGTAGGAGCGCCATGTCCAGCCTCGAGTCCCGCCTCATGTCGGTCATCCGTGACGTCCCCGACTTTCCGAAGCCCGGCATCGTGTTCAAGGACATCACGCCGGTGCTCGCCCGCCCGGACCTGATGAACGACGTGACCGCGCACTTCGTCTCGCGGTACGCCGGCAAGGTGGACGCCGTCGTCGGCATGGAGTCCCGCGGGTTCATCTTCGGCACGCCGATCGCCCTCGCCCTCGGCGCGGCCTTCGTCCCCGCGCGGAAGCCCGGGAAGCTGCCTTACGAGCGGATCAGCGAGGAGTACGACCTCGAGTACGGCACGGCGCGGCTCGACATGCACATCGACGCGATCGCCCCTGGGCAGCGCGTCTTGATCGTGGACGACCTCATCGCGACCGGGGGCACCGCGCTCGCGACGGCGAAGCTCGTGGAGCGGCTCGGCGGCACGGTCGTCGCCATGGCGTTCGTCATCGAGCTGGCGTTCTTGCCGGGGCGGGCGGCGGTGGCGCCCCACGTGGTCGACTCCATCGTGCGGTACTAGTAGCCCCACCGATCAGCGCCCGGTGACGCAGCGCTAAAACCCGACGCCGAGCTTCGCGGTCAACCGGACGCCGAAGTGGCTCTCGTTGTGCCCGAAGGTCAGCGGGGCGTCGGGGTCGGTGTTCTCTCGGATCGTGTCGGGCAAGTAGAGGAACGCCTGCTCCAAGTCGAAGCGGATCAGCTTGTTGAGCCGCATCCGGAACCCGCCGGCCACGAGCGCACCGGCGAACGGCGTCGCCTTGAAGTTGGGGAACGCGGGGCTCCCGCTCTTGTCGGACGCCTGGGCGGAGAGCGATGCCAGCGCTGTCGTCGACGGCACCCAGCGCACGAAGCCGCCCGCGGTGACCAGCGGCTTCACCTTCCACTTCGGGTTCGCGGGGATCACGGTGGCGAACAGCTCCCCCTCGTTCATCCGCTTCGACACGCTCGTGCTCACGCTGTCGCTGGAGCAGGTCACGTTGTCGGGGCAGATCAGGTACTGGTCGCTGCTGATCTTGACCGTCGAGTTGGAGAAGCCAACGCCAAACTCGAACAGCGGCGTGAACGCGAACCGGGCCTCTGCGGCGAGGCCGTACGCACCGCCAAAGGTCTGGCGCTGCGCTGTGGACGTGCCGATGTTCTCGAGCGTGTCGTCGATCGCGACCGTGGTGGACCGGACCTGGTCGTGCGTGCCGAGCTCGAGCACCCCGTCGATCGCGAACGCGAACCGATCGAAGTAGTGCTTCACGTGCGCCGCGCGGTTCTTCTGCCCCGGCTCACTGGTGAGCGCGGCATCTGCGCGCGACGCGTAGTCGGGCGCGCAGTCGAGCCCCTCGTCCCGGGCGCGGGTGAACGCTGTCTCGGCGCCCCGGGCCTCTGCGACGCGCGTCCACGCTACGCCGACGTCGTACAGCGCGCGGGTGCGCGTGGGGCAGTCGACCTGCACGGTGTCGAAGCGGGCGAGCCGCGCCGTGAGTGACTCGGCGTCCGCCCGGCTCGTCGCTGAGAGCGCTGGGATCGCGGCCTCAATCGTCACGAGGTCGACGGTGAATGCGCGTACGCTCCGCAGCAGCGTGCTCGAGTCGATGGTCCCGGAGGCGGACAGGTGCTGGATGATCGCCGGGCGGTCCGTCGCGCGCACGTTGGCCCGGAGCCCGTCGACCAACCACGTGCCCCCAGACATCGTGCTGCTGCTGGCGATGGGGGTCGTGCTCGCCGCTGGCTTGCTCGCCTCGCCGTACAGCGACCTGAGCGGGTGCCGTGCGGGCACCACCGACGCCGGGAGCTGGTAGCCGGGCTCGATGTCGAGCGCGGCGCTGAACGCCTCCTTGGCGCCGGTGCGGTCCCCCGCGGCGAACGCCGCGAGCGCGTCGGCGCGGTGCACCTTCGCGGCGAGCACCGCCGGGATGGGCTGCGCGAGGCAGCTGAGCGCAGTCTCGAGGTCACCCGCTGTCCGGCCGAGCCCCTCGCTGTCGAGCGCTGCGAACTGCGTCTCGGCGGCGCTGGCCAGGCCCTCCACGACGTCTACGGACGACGGGCAGTCGACCGCCAGCGCTCGCCCCACCAGCAGGAAAAGCATCATCGGCGAGCTGCCTTCACACGCTCGAGGGCCCCGCGGTACTCGCCGACCGTCGGCATCAGCTCGACCGCCTTGCTGAAGCAGTCGTAGGCCTCTGCCAAGGAGTCCTTCATCATGGCCATGTCGCCCTTCTGGTACAGCATGATCGCGCTCTGCTCGATCATCACCTTCTCGATCTTCGTCAGCCGGTACTCGCGCCGCTTGCTCTCGTTCGAGAGCGTGTCGTACGCGGTGCGAACAGCGGCGATGAGCCGGCGGACGTCGGCCTCGTGTGCCGCGCCGTACTTCAGAGGATTGTCCGCCGGGAACTCCTGGTTGAACTTCTTCCAGGCCTTCTCGACGTCCTCCGAGGTGCACATCCAGTGCGCTTCCAGCTGGTCGAAGTAGCTGCCCTTGTCCAGGGTTGCCTTGCGCGACGCCAAGTAAGCGGCGGTCTTCTCAGCCCCGCGAGCTGCGGCGGCTTCGGTTCGGAACTCGATGAGCCCAAGCTCGGTGAGGCACCAGAGCATGATCGCGGTCTGGCCGCGCGAGAGCGTCGACACGCTCGGCACTTCCCGGACCCGGTAGCTCGTCCCGCTCACCACCTTCAGGAACGCGGACTCGTCGACCGACAGCCGCATCTCCTCCAGGGTGCGCTCCACACCTGGCTTGATGAACACGTAGGACTCCAGCCGGGGCCGCAGGAACCCCGCCATGTCCTCCGCGGCCATCCCCTTCGCCTTCGACCGCAAGTCGCGGAACAGGTAGGCCGCGACGCGCATCGGCGGGGCGACGAACCGCTCGGAGTGCTCTTCGAGCGCGTGAAACACCCACTGCCCGGCTGGCTCGGCCAGTGCCTGGATGAGCACGAACTCCACCTGTTTCTGGAGCACCAGCACGAGCTGGGAGAACGTGAGCACGCCCATGTCGATCAGGGCCTCGCCCTGCCGCATCCCGCGGTCGTCCATGATCGTGAGCGACTGCGCGAGCTGCTCTTTGGTGATCGTCCCGGCCTTGAACAGCAGGACGCCGAGCACCTCCTGCTCGACCATCGGCTCTGCGCGAAACGCGACCGGCCCGCCCTTCTGGATGAAGCCCCACCGCATCCGCCCGCCCGGGAGCGTCATCGTGAGCAGGCCCGTCTGCTTTTCGACTGCGATTTGCATGAACAGGTCCCGCAGGGACTTGTCGCCGAGCGATCCCTTCGCCAAGACCGGGAGGTGGCCGACCTCGGGCACCACCAGCCCGCGCACCGCCGGAGCGGCGTCCGCGACTGCCGGCCCGCGGCTCGTAGCGGCCTGCGCCGATGCCGCCCGGGCCCGCAAGAGGTCGGCCTCCAGGCGACGCACGCGCTCCTTGAGCGCGTCGCGCTCCTCGATCACCGCGTTGGACGCAGGCACCACCGCGGGGAGCGGCGCGTTGCTCGGCGGTGCGACTTCGCCCGTGGCCAGCAGAAACTGCTTCCAACGCTCCTTCTCCGCCTCAGCCTCGGCCGCGGCCTCCCCGAGCTGTCGGGGAGTGTCCGTCAACCGGAACGCGCAGGAGCCGTCGCCGAACTGGTTCACCAGCTGGGCCGAGATCGGGCCGACGCGGGCGCCGCCGGGGAGGACGATGTCCACCTTCATCTCGCTCGCAGGCGCGTCTGTCAGCTCCCCGGCGGGGAAGAGCAGCGCGTCCATCGCGAACTGCTCCTGCCAGTCGCGCAGGTACCCGAGGGTATCGGTGTAGCGGCGGGTCGCATGACGTTGGGCCATGGCGCCGATTATCGCGCAGCGGGCGCCTGGCTACGCCTTTCCGGGCTCAACCGCGCCTCGGCCAACGCCGAACCGCCGGACCGCCAGGGCTGCCCCGCTACGCGGACCTGGGCCGGATCTGCGCGGTCTGCGCGCATCCACAGCACGAGCGTGCCCTCGAGCCCGCAGCGGTTCGCCCCCGAGAAGCTGAGCAGCCACCGCTCCCCGTCGGTGCCGCGCGTCCCGCCTGGGTCGCCCGCGGGCGGCAGGTTCAGCAGCGGGCCGGTGCACTCCGCGAGGAGGGTGTCCACCGCGTGCCAGCGGGTCACGGCTGCGTGAGCGGCGCCGTCTCGCTCGACGAGCCCCACGTCCCCGGTCCACAGCAGCCGCAGCGTGTACGTCCCGTCCGTCCACTGCTCCACGCCGCAGGGCGGGCCCTCGCCCGGGTGGCGCGGATCGAGGGTGGTGAGCCGCTGGTTCGCCTCGAAGCACGCGGTGCCGAGGAGCGCGTGGCCGCCCGGGAGCTCCGGCAGCGGGAGGTGGCTGTCGTCGGCCAGCCCTTCGAGCGTCCAGCCCCGGGGCGCGGGGGCAGGGGCGGGGGTGTCGACGGGCGGCGGCGGCGGCGAGCACCCGAAGGCGAGCAAGAGCAGGGCAGGTGACACGATTCGCGCAGTGTAGCTGTTGACGGCGGCGCGCCCAGTGGGTAAACCCCGCGCGTCGCCGAAGTAGCTCAGTCGGTAGAGCAGCTGTTTCGTAAACAGCAGGTCGTCGGTTCAAGTCCGGTCTTCGGCACCAGTTTCAAATTCCAAAAATCCCAATCCGAAAGCCGGAGCTCACGCCGTTACTCGGTGTGCTCCGTCGGATCTCGGGGGCCGTTCGCACCGCTGACCGAATACCGGGTGGCCGTGCCCGTCCCCGCCCGTCCCCCGCCTCCTGCTCGCACCGACGGATACGCCGATGCGCAGCCACCTATGCCCCGGTTCGAGGTGCACTTCACGGTGGACGCTTCTGTCGGGGTGGCGCGTGAGGCCGGGTTCCCCCTCGGCCTCCGGGTGTCCCACGTCGCGCTGGCGAAGGGCGCCACGCCCGACCACGTGATGCTCACGGAGCGGTTCGTCGCGCCATCCCCCGACGATGCGCTGGGGCACGTCGCCCGCTTGGCAGCGGGGTTGACCGCGCGGGCCCGCGTGGTTCGGACCAAGCTGGAGTTGGACCTTGACGGCGGGGCGTGCGATGTCGTCGGCATCTACGGTGAGTCGCACGTCAAGGTAGCCGCCTCCGACGAAGCTGAGCTGGCCATGGT
>CALQBK020000175.1 GCA_943328795.2 Bifidobacterium breve | reverse complement strand
TGCAACAGCGGGTCTGCCCCCGGGAGGGCGGCGAGCTCGGCGAGGAGCGCCTGGTCGCCGAACTCGGCCTGGACGAGCTGCACCGAGAGCTCCGCGTCGGGGGAGTGCCCCGCTGCGCGAGCCGATCGACGGGCCTCCGTTCGGACCCGGACGTCGTCGGAGGTGAACATCGCGGGGGTGGTGCAGAGCGCCGCGTCCAGGACGGGGTCGCCGAGGGTCCCCACGCACGGCGTGAACGCGACGCCGTAGTGGGTCGCGACCTCGCGCGCCGCCGCCAGCGGGAGCGCCTGGGCGTCGACGGGCGCTCCGGGGACTACCCACCAGTCTAGTGCCCGCTCCGCCGACAGGACCCCCACGCCCGCCCAGGGCAGCTTCTCCTCCGCGTCTTCGCCGTCCGCCGGCGCCCGGCGATCAAGGACGACATCGACTTCGCCCCCGATGGAGTCCGGCGCGCGCGTCAGCACCTGGAGCACCTGTTGAACCGGCGTAGCCGTGTCGACCCACACCAACGCGGCTGTTCCCGCCACCGGCTGCGGGCGCTCGTGCGTCCACTCGGTGACCGTGGTGCCAAGCGCCGCGGCGAACGTCGCGGCGTTCGTCGACGCAGGGTCGCCGTAGACGATCACCGACCACGGGCCGTACCAGCGCTCGACCTGCATGGGGGCGCCCCGGGCCGCTTGCGCCTTGACCTCCGCCGAGATGGCGTCCGGCGGCGTGACGGTGCTCGGCGCCGGAGGAGCGCTGGTGCAGGCGATCATCCACAACGCCAACGCTGCCACGACGCACCTCGCGTGGCGTTTAACCCGCGCGTGGCGCGCAGCGCCCCCGCAGACAGCGGCTCGTCGCCTCAAAGTCACCGCGGCCGGCCTGATCCTGCGCTACTTTGCGGCATGCTGCACGCGCGCACCCTGGGCCCCCTCCTCACCCTCCTGACGCTCACCCTCGGGTGTCAGCCGAAGGGCATCCCGCTTGGTGATGACACCGGCCCCGGGGCGTACCCGGCGACGCCCGCGGTCACCGTCACCGGCGGGGCGCTCGACCCGCTGCTCGGGACCGAGCTGGTCGTAGCGACTACGTCCGCGCACGGGAGCACGGTCCGGCTGACGGTGCTGGACGCCGCCGGGTCGGTCGTGCGCACGCTGGCGGACGGGACCGCGATGGTGGAGACGGTCCCGTGGGACGGCCACGACGACGCCGGCACCCCGGAGCCGGTCGGCACCTACACGGTCGAAGCCGAGCTGCTGGACGCCGACGGCGCCGTGCTCACGACCGCCTCCGCGGACGCCTGGATCGTGCGCGTCGGCGTGCTGTCCGGTACGCTCGGAGGCGACCGCATCCCGCTCATCTGGCACATCGGCGACGGCCCCGGTCACTACTGGGAGGAAGACGCCGCGGGCACGACGTTCGAGATCAGCGCGATCGACGACGGCGCCACCGCGACCGCCCTCCCCAGCACCTGGGACGACCTCGACACCGCGCCGGCCAGCCACGTGGACAGCTCGCTCCCCGCGGCGTTCCCCTTCGACGCCGTGCCGACCCTCGCCCTGCTGGCCGCCGGCGACTACGGGGAGGCGCCCGTGGAGCTGCAGGTCTCCGGCTGGGGGGCGCCCCAGCTCGTCAACAGCGGCGACACCCCCGTGTTCACGCGTGACGCGCCGCTCGCGGCCGGCCCGTCCGTGGTCGAGGAGACGCTCACGCTCACGTGGTCCGTCGACGGCGCGACGGTCGGCGTACAGACCGTGCCGGTGCGCATCTACGCGACGCTCGGCGAGCCCGGCTTCGAGGAGGTCGGCGCGCCCTACGAGCCCTGGGTCGCGGCGATCGACCCGGCCCTGCGCGCGATCACCGGGGTCGAGGGCACGGACGAGGCCGTCACCTCCGCGCTCACCGAGTGGATCTACCGAGACCTCGGGCTCGCGTACGACACCCAGTACGGCGCCAGCGCGTACACGCAGTACTCGGGCCGTGGGTACAACGAGGCCGAGTTCGACTTCACCGGGTTCCTGGCCCGCCGGAACGGGTCGACGGTGAACTGCTCCGACTGCGCAAGCATCCTCGAGGCCTACGCCGACATGGTCGGCGCCGACCTGTCCTACACGATCATCCTGCAGAACTTCGACCTCAACTACATCAAGGCCATCGGCGGCGCGGACTACACGCACTGCCCGTTTGGGGCGGGCGGATGTGGCTTCAGCTACCACGCGGTCACGACGCCGGACGAGACCGCCACCATCTACGACGCCACGCTTGCCCTGGACGGCGACGACGACCCGGGCGCCTCGCCGTTCACCGAGCTGCTCGTGCAGCAGATCAGCGGCGACGAGTACCTGGAGCGGCTCGTGATGGACGGGCAATCAAGCTACAACTACACGCAAAAGGAGACCCTCCGATGATCCCGCTCTTGCTCCTGGCCCCGGCGTTCGCCGCAGGCATTCACGCTGGGATCCCGGTGCACCAGCGTGACCTGGGCGACCCCGCGTTCCAGAGCGCCGAGAACGGGTGGACGGCCCCGCTGGCCACCGGCGACGGCTTCGTCCGCGTGTACGTCGGCCGCGACGAGTCCACCGCGACCGACTGGTTCCTCCGCCAGCGCGAAGGGTTCTCCCGGCTGATCCCCGACTACACGTTTCGCGACCAGGCAGCCGGCGACGGCGTAGGCGTGCTCCTGTTCCGCGACGGCAACGTGGCGGTGATGGTCCGCTCCGAGGCCGGCGCCGCCCTCGCGATCGGGGAGAGCCTCGCCGCGCGCATCGTCGACGGGCCGCCGAGCCTGTCGTTCGCGACCTTGCAGCGGGACGAGAGCGGCTGGACGGTGGTCGCCCCCGGCGCCGCGTTCGTACAGACGCGCGGCGGCGGCGTGATCCAGTGCGGCAACCTCCCTGCGGGCGCGCTCCCCGCCGCGGAGCTCGGCCCGCCGCCGATCCAGCCGTGCGGGTGGACGACGCGCCCAGACGACGTCACGGCTTGGGACAACTACGGGCGCGCGACCGTCATCCACTAGAGCCGCAGATGCCGACCGACGCCCCAGCGACTGCCCCCCAGGCGACCGCGCCCCCGCGCGAGGGCCACAGCGCCTTGCTCGTCGGCGTGGGGATCTTCCTGTCCCGGATCGCCGGGCTGGTGCGAACGAAGGCGATGGGGCACTACCTCGGCAGCAACCTCGCGGCCGACGCGTTCAACGCCGCGTTCCGCATCCCGAACCTGCTGCAGAACCTGTTCGGCGAGGGTGCGCTCTCCGCGTCGTTCATCCCTGTGTACGCGAGCCTGCTGGCGAAGGGGCAGAGCCAAGAGGCGGATCGCGTCGCCGGGGCCGTCGGCACGCTGCTCGGGCTCGTGTGCGCGGTGCTCGTCGCCGTCGGCGTGTTCGCTGCGCCGGCGCTCGTCTGGGCGCTAGCCCCGGGTTTTGAGGGCGAGCGTGCAGCGCTCACGGTCCACCTCGTCCAGCTGCTCTTCCCCGGCGCGGCGCTGTTGGTGGTCTCGGCGTGGTGCCTCGGCATCTTGAACAGCCACCGCAAGTTCTTGCTGTCGTACACGGCGCCGGTGCTCTGGAACGCTGCGATGATCGCGGCGCTCTTGGTGTTCGGCGCGTCCCAGGCGCCCCGAGTGCTCGTGGACACGCTCGCGATCGCGTCCGTGGTCGGCTCGTTCCTCCAGTTCGGCGTCCAGGTCCCCGCGGTGCTCCGCGCCGCACCCGGCTTGCGTCCCGGTCTGCGGCTCGCAGAGCCCAACGTTGCGACGGTCATCCGGAACTTCGGCCCCGCGTTCGTCGGGCGCGGGGTGATGCAGATCTCCAGCTACGTGGACTCGGTGATCGCGTCGCTGCTGCCCGTCGGCTCGGTCTCCTTGTTCGGCTACGCGCAGACGCTCTACACGCTGCCGGTCAGCCTCTTCGGCATGGCGGTGTCCGCCGCCGAGCTCCCCGCGATGTCGAGCGCGCAAGGCACCGAGGCCGAGGTCGCCGCGTGGCTCCGCGACCGCCTTGGCCGCAGCTTGCAGCGCATCGCCTTCTTCGTGATCCCCTCGGGGATCGCGTTCGTGCTGCTCGGCGACACGCTGGCCGCGGCGTTCTTCGAGTCGGGGGAGTTCACCCACGAGGATACCGTGCGCGTGTGGGCAACGCTCGCGGGCTCGTCCATCGGCCTGCTCGCCCAGACCTGGGGCCGACTGTACAGCTCCACCTTCTACGCGTTGAAGGACGCGCGGACCCCGCTCCGCTACGCGATCCTGCGCGTCGCGCTCACGATGTCGATGGGCTGGGTGATGGCGATCGAGCTCCCCCCGCTGGTCGGGCTGGACCCGAAGTGGGGCATCGCCGGGCTCACCGCCTCGGCGGGGATGGCCGGCTGGGTGGAGTACGTGCTGCTCAAGCGGGCGCTCGACCGCCGGGTCGGCGTGACCGGGCTCCCTGCGCGCACCACCGCGACGCTGTGGGCGGTCGGCGGCCTCGCGGGGGCGATCGGCGTCGCCGCGAAGCTGTTGGCGCCCGCGGTGCACCCGATCTTCGTGGCCGTGCTCGTTGTCGGGCCGTTCGGCGTGACCTACCTCGGCGTGACCTGGGCGCTCGGGTTCACCGAGGCCAGCCCGATCCTGCGCAGGCTCGGCGTCCGTCCACGGGCCCGCTGACGCAGGGCCCGCTGACGCAGGGCCCGCTGACTACGGGCGGCCGTACTCGGCGATGATCGCCTCGGCCTCGGCGTCCGAGATCTCCTCGAGCACGTACCGGCCGCCCTCGTCCTTCCGCAGGTCCGAGATGCCCGGGAAGCTCTTCTCGAGCTGCTTGAGCTCCGCGGACTGGCGCTTGACCGTGCGCAGCAGCCGGCGGTTCTCGTCCTCGAGCTCGAACTTCTCGACGGCGGAGCGCAGCGCCAGCACCACTTGGTGGTCGTCCCACGGCTTCAGGAAGAAGCGGTAGATCTCCCCACCGTTCACGGCCTTCATCGTCGACTCGAGGCTCGCTTGCCCCGTGAGCAGCATCCGGATGGTGTTCGGGCGCAGCTCCTTCACGCGCGAGAGGAACTCGGCGCCGCCCATGCCGGGCATGCGCTCGTCGGACACGATGATGGTGTAGTCCTTCGCTGCGACCCGCTCCAGCGCTTGCTCCCCGCTGTTCGCCGTGTCGACTTCGTAGTCCTCGTCGAACAAGACGCGCTCCAGCGCGGTGAGGACGTTCGGTTCGTCGTCGACAAGCAGGATGCGGTGGGCCATCACGGACTCCAGGGGTGACCGGGGCCCACTATCCCGCAACTGGCGCGAGTCGGGCAACGATCTCCGCAGCCGTCACCCGGACGCACCAGCGACCGGGATCCGGATCGTGAACGTGGTGCCCACCCCGACCTCGCTCTCGACGCGGATGTCCCCGCCGTGCTTCTTGATGATGTCGGCGCTGATCGAGAGCCCCAGCCCCGTGCCCTTCCCGGCCTCCTTGGTCGTGAAGAACGGGTCGAAGATCCGCGTCACGTGCGCCGGCGCGATGCCTTTGCCCGTGTCCGCGACCGTGATCACCGCGTCAGGCCCCTCCAACCGCGTCGACAGCGTGATCACCCCCGGGGTGTCCATCGCGTGCGACGCGTTCACGAGCAGGTTCATCACGACCTGGTTGATGAGCTGCGCGTTGCACACCACCGGTGGGAGCGCCCCGAACTCCCGCTTGAGGGTCGCCTTGTACTTGAGCTGGTTCCACACGATGCCAACCGCTTGCTCCAGGCTGGCGGCCAGGTCCACCGGCCGCCAGTCATCCCCGTCCACGCGCGAGAACGTGCCCAGGTCCTTCACGATCTTCGAGACGCGGGCGGTGCCGTCCAACGACTCCGCGATCAGCTTCGACACGTCCCCCAGGATGAAGTCCACCTTGAACTTCCGGCGTAGCTCCTGCACCTCGTCGCGGACGCCCGGCCTCGCCCGGTCCAGGAGCAGCGTGACCGCGGCGATGAAGCCCGCGAGCCGCTCCAGGTACTTCGACAGCGACGACAGGTTCGACGAGACGAAGCCCACCGGGTTGTTGATCTCGTGGGCGACCCCGGCGGTCATCTGGCCGATGGTAGCGAGCTTTTCGCTCTGGATGACCTGGGCCTGCGACGACTTCAGCTGCTCGAACGCCACCTCCCGCTGCCGCACGGCCAGCTTGAGCTCGGTCGTGTCGTTCAGCGTGATCACCTTGCCGGACGTGCCCGGCGCGATGGAGCCGCTCGCCGTTGTCACGACCGCCTCGAACGGGGCCTCGCGGTACACGAACCACCGCCCGCTGGCGGCGTGCTGCAGCTCGCACCCCGGTGCGAAGCCCGTACGCGTCTCGAGACCCAGGCGAACGAACAGCTCCTTCCAGCTGACCCCGAGGATCTCCGAGTAAGGCTGCCCCGTGAAGTCCCGCCACGCCCGGTTGCACCTCCGCAGCCGCCCGTCCGGCCCGATCAGCAGCACCATGTCGGACACGCAGTCCATCGTCCGCTCCCACTCCGCCTTGATCTCCTGGACCTGGCGGAACACGCGCTTCAGCTCGGCGTGCTCGGCCTCGTGGGAGACCAGCCGGCGCTCGATCTCCGCGGTCTGCTCGTCGATGGTCCGGTGGAGGGTCTCGATCAGCGTGCGGTCCGTCGTGACCAGCTCCCGACGCCGCATCGCGGTAGCGAGGGTCGAGGCGAGCATCGCGGGGTCCACGGGCTTCACGAGCACGTCCAGGACCCGGCGCTTCACGGCCTGGATCACGAGGTCCGTCGTCGCCTGCGCTGTGACCAGGATCACCGGGAGGTCAGGTAGCCGCGCTTGGAGTTGGTCGACCAGCCCGAAGCCATCGATCGGCTCCATGCGGATGTCGGAGAGCACCACGTCTACGGCGCTCCCCGCGTCGAACACCCGATTCACGGCCTCCGCCGCCGACCCCGCGGTGAGCACCGTGTAGCCGAGGGCGCCGACCGAGTGGGCCAACAGCCGAAGGTCGAACTCGGAGTCATCCACCACCAGCACTGTGCCAACACGTTCTGCCACGATCGCTCCCGGGTCGCCCCCCGTATCCGCGGCCGGGGGCTCGCGAGTGCACGTCGGCGTCGCAGCAGGCGAGGTAGATTCTCCCGTGCCCGCCAGCGCCCGTCCCCGGCTCCTGTCCGCTGCAGCCGTCCTCGTCGCGGGGGGCGTCGTCGGCGGGGCGTGGTGGGCAGCGCCGCGCGCTCCAGCGCCTCAAAAGCCGCCCGGCGCCGCCGCTCCCCGGGTGAACTTGCCGAGCTTCCTCGTCATCGTCCCAGACACCTTTCGCGCCGACCGCATCGGCGCTCGAACGCCCACGGGCGCCCCGGTCACGCCGAACATCGACGCCCTCGCAGCCCGCGGCGTCACCTTCACCCAGGCCTACAGCCAGTCGGGGTGGACGATGCCCGCGCTGGCCAGCCTCCTCTCCGGGCGGTTCCCGCTGGCCCCCGAAGCGGCCGACGGCCACCCGCTCGACTTCCTGCGGACGGACCTGCAAGACCTCCCCGAGCTGCTCCAGGCCGCCGGCTACCACACCGCCGCGTTCTGGAGCCCGTTCATCGGGGATGGCCCCAAGGAGTTCTCCCGCGGCTTCGACCACGTGGCGGTCGAGCGGGGAGACGACTTCGCCGAGGGCGTCGTCGCGTGGCTCCGCGAGCAAGACCAGCGCCCGTTCTTTGCGCTCGTCCACAACTCCGATCTGCAGTTCCCCGTGGTCGCGGTGCCCGAAAACCCGCTCCTCGCGCACCCGGGGCCGATGACGGCGCAAGGCTTGGAGCCGACGTTTCAGACCTGGGTGGCGAGCGGGGGGTTTGAAGCGTCGCGGATGGCCGCGCCGGTCGCGTACAACGCCGTGGTCACCCGGTACGACGCCGCCATCGGCGAGATGGTCCACGCGTTGGACGACGCGGGGCTGCGAGACGACACCACGATCGTCGTCACGTCGAACCACGGCATCGAGCTCGGGGAGCACGGGCACTACAAGCACGGAAACCTCTACGACTACGACATCCACGTGCCGCTCGTGATCGTCGACCCGAAGATGCCTGCCCCCGGGACGCGCATCTCGACCGTCGTCCAGGTGATGGACATCGCGCCCACCTTGCTGGACCGCGCCGGGCGCCGGGCGGGCGAAGAGGTGACCGGCCAGTCGTTCCTCTCGCTGTTGGGCCTCGGCGGCTTGCCGTACGCCGCGCGAGACGTGTTCAGCATCTGCAGCAGGACGACGATGTCGTTGCGTACGCCGACGCTCAAGCTCTCCCGCTCGGCACCCAAGGACGCGCCCGACGGGACGAGCGTGTCGGTGGGCTTCGACCTGCGCTCGGATCCGCAGGAGATGCGGCCTGTCCAGCAGCCCTTCCACGAGCCCATCGCTGCGCTGGTGCCGCGCCTGGACGCGTGGTGGGCCGAGCGGAAGGCGGAGACCGACTCGGCGCGCCCGAGCGGCGCGAGCCCCGAAGCCATGAAGAAGTTCCTCCAGGACAACGGCTATTGGGGAGTCGCGTCCGGCACAGCGGCAGGAAAATGACCCGGTTGACGCCCCTGCTCGTGCTGGTCGCGTGCGGACAGCCGGCGGACTGCCCCACGCTCGACGGCCTCGAGCGCGACGCGTGCTTCGACGCGAGGGTGCGGGCCGCGACGGGCCCGGACACCGTGATCGCCGAGGCCCGGTCCATCCACGATCCGCTCGTGCGCGACGCCGCGGTGGTCGCGTGGGTCCGCGCCCACCGGGCCGAGCTGCGCCCGTCCGACGGCCGGGTCTGCGGCGTGCTCACCTCCACTGAGCAGGCGGGCTGCGCGCGCCGGCTCGCGTCACCGCACCTTTCGCGGTGACCACCACCGCTAGCTGGGCCGCCTTGGCAGCGGTGCTGCTGACAGGCTGCGCGAGCACGTCGGCGCCGCCGGGCGTGCCCAGCACCTGCGCCCCGTACTGGCCGACTCTGCCGGACGCCTTCGCCCTCTGCGTGACGCGCGCCGCGGCCAACGTACCCACCCGCGCGGAGATGCAGGCCCTCTGCGCGCAGGCCGACAGCTGGAGCGCCGAGTGCCACGCCGGCTGGGTGGCCCGCCAATCCGGCAACCCCGCGGCGGTCCCCGCCGAGCTGCTCGACGCCTGCGCCCCCTCCGACGATTGCGCCCTGCAGCAGCTCGACGCCCACCCCGACCCCGACGTCCTGCTGCAAGTCGCGCGCTGCGAGACCTACTCCGGCGCCTTTGTCACGGACTGCGTCGCGCACGCAACACAGCGCTGGGCGAGGGCTTGGCCAACGGGGTCGGACACCACCCGCGTGATCGCCGGCACAGCGCCCTACGCAGTCCAGGTGGGCACCTTCGTCGGCATGGTCGCAGCCTGCGCCCCCGCCGGGCCAGACCGCGCCACGTGCCCAGCGGGCGAGGGCCTGGTGCAGACCGCTTGCCTCCGCGCGGAGCAGGCCTACCGCGCGCAGCCCGCGAGCTGCGGCGGGCTGCTGCCTCCCCCGCAGGCGCCGTAGCACACGGGGCGGCCACGGCCGGCGCGCAGGTCGGGCCCGCCAAGTGCGCCCTTGATCCGCGCCCTCCCCGCCTTATGCTCCACCGGTGACCAACACCGACCTCTCGATCGCCCTCGACCACGCGCTGCAGGCCGAACGCCGAGAGAGCGCCCGGCGCCTGCTCATCGTGCGCGGGGTCGGCGTACCCGGCTGGGTGCTCGCGTACCTCGGCTACGCGTACGTCCTGGCCCCGCGGATGGTGGAGCTGATGCCGCTGCTGGGCGTGTACGCGGTCGCCGGGGTGCTGCTCTGGTTTGCGGCGCAACGTTGAGCCCGCTGTAAAAACCGCCCAAATCGCCGACCGGAGGTCGCGGGCGCGCACGGCCCCGACGAGTTGCCGCAGCGCGACGAATTTGTTGCCGCCCCCTTTGCGACCACCCGAGGGCTCGCGTTGGTCCGCCTGAGCCTTCC
>CALQBK020000174.1 GCA_943328795.2 Bifidobacterium breve | reverse complement strand
TTCGACCTCGCGGGCGACTGCGAGCAATAGGAGCCGTCCGCTCTGGCACCAGCGCGGGCCATCGAATAGAACCCGCCCCCGGCCATTGAGCGCCTCGTCGAGACACCCTGAGACCGGGATTCACCCTGGAGTTCTCATGCTCGACGGACGGCTGTTCGACATCCACTCGATCGAAACGCTCTACAAGACCTTCCCGGCCCGGCACGCGCTCGCTCGGCAACGGCTGGGTCGCAGCATCACGCTCGCCGAGAAGATCCTCTGGGCCCACCTGTCGGACCCGACGACCGCTGAGACGGGCCGTGGCACGTCGTTCTGCGACCTCCAGCCCGACCGCGTGGCGATGCAGGACGCGACCGCGCAGATGGCGCTCTTGCAGTTCATGCTGGCCGGCAAGGACACCACCGCCGTGCCGTCCTCGGTGCACTGCGACCACCTGATCCGCGCGTACAAGGGCAGCGAGTCGGACATGACCGTCGCGCTCGGGGAGAACGCCGAGGTCTACGACTTCTTGCGCTCGGTGAGCCAGCGCTACGGCATCGGGTTCTGGAAGCCCGGCGCGGGCATCATCCACCAGGTGATCCTCGAGAACTACGGCTGCCCCGGCACGCTGATGATCGGCACGGACTCCCACACGCCGAACGCCGGCGGCCTCGGCATGCTGGCCATCGGCGTCGGAGGGGCGGACGCCGTGGACGCGATGGTCGGGCTGCCCTGGGAGCTGCTCTACCCGAAGCTCGTGGGCGTGAAGCTCACTGGCAAGCTGAACGGCTGGACGAGCGCGAAGGACGTGATCCTCAAGCTCGCCGGGATCCTGACGGTCAAGGGCGGCACCAACGCGATCATCGAGTACTTCGGCGAAGGCACGGCCTCGTTGTCCTGCACCGGGAAGGCGACCATCTGCAACATGGGCGCCGAGCTCGGCGCGACCACGTCGGTGTTCCCGTACGACGAGAAGATGGCCGGCTACCTGCGCTCGACCGGGCGCGCGGCGCTCGCCGACCTCTGTGACGCGAACCGGGGCGCGCTCGTCGCCGATCCCGAGGTGGCGGAGAACCCCGGCATGTACTTCGACCGCGTGGTCGAGATCGATCTCTCGACGCTTGAGCCGCACCTGGTCGGCCCGCACACGCCGGACCTCGCCCGGCCCATCTCGGCCGTGGCGGCAGCGGTCGGCTCCGAGGGCTACCCCGCCGACATCCGGGTCGCGCTGATCGGCTCCTGCACGAACTCGTCGTACGAGGACATCAGCCGCTCCGCGAGCCTCGTCCGGCAGGCCACGGCCGCCGGGTTGAAGACCGTCATCCCGCTGCTCGTCTCGCCGGGCTCGGAGCAGGTCATGGCCACCATCCAGCGCGACGGCCAGATGGGCGCGCTCGTGGACGCCGGCGCGACCGTCCTCGCGAACGCGTGCGGCCCGTGCATCGGCCAGTGGAAGCGCGACGACATCGTGAAGGGCGAGAAGAACAGCATCGTCAGCTCGTTCAACCGCAACTTCCCTGCCCGCAACGACGGGAACACCGAGACCCTCTCGTTCATCGGCTCCCCCGAGATCGTGACGGCGCTGGCGTTCTCCGGGGACCTGCGGTTCAACCCGATGACCGACAGCATCACGCGGGACGGCAAGACCTTCCGGTTCACCGCCCCCTTCGGCGACGAGCTGCCCGCGAAGGGCTTCGTCCCCGACATCGAGGGGTTCTTGGCCCCGAGTGACGCCGGGAAGGCCACGGTCGTCTCGGTCGCGCCGACATCGGACCGCCTCGAGCTGTTGAGCCCGTTCCCGGCGTGGGACGGCACCGATCCCGAGGGCCTGGTGCTCCTCGCGAAGGCGAAGGGCAAGTGCACGACGGACCACATCTCGGCGGCGGGGCCCTGGTTGAAGTACCGCGGCCACCTCACGAACATCTCTGGCAACCTGTTCCTCACCGTGAACAGCGCGTTCGGCGGCATGGGCAAGGGCAAGGACCAGCTCACCGGCGAGACGGGCATCGCGTTCCCGGACCTCGCCAAGCGCTACAAGGCCGCCGGGCAAGGCTGGGTCGTCATCGGCGACGAGAACTACGGCGAGGGCAGCTCGCGTGAGCACGCCGCGATGGAGCCCCGCTACCAGGGCGCCCGCGCCATCATCGCGCGCAGCTTCGCCCGCATCCACGAGACGAACCTGAAGAAGCAGGGCATGCTCCCGCTCACGTTCGCCAACCCGGCGGACTACGAGCGTGTCCGCGAGGACGACCGCATCGCGATCCGCGGGGTCGCCGGCATCCCGGACGGGAAGGCGCCGACGCTGGAGCTCACCCACTCGGACGGCACGGTGGAGTCCGTGGGCCTGAAGACGACCATCTCCCGCGACCAGTTCCGCTGGTTCAAGGCCGGTAGCGCCCTCAACCTCATCCGCTCGGGCGGCTAGTCCGCGCCATGTACGAGACCCGCTGGACACTTCGTGGGATGGAGTTCGGCGGGCTCACGTGGCCGGGAGATCCGGCGGCGCCGGGCCCGGTCAGCGTGCTGCTGCACGGGTTCCTGGATCACGCCGGGGCCTGGGAGGGCGTAGCGGCCGGCTTGCACGGCGAACGGGTAGCGCTGGACCACCGGGGCCACGGGCGCTCGGAGCACAACGCCCGCGGCGCGACCTACGTCTTCGCTGACTACCTGGCTGACCTGGACGCGCTCGTCGACGCCGTGAGCCCGGGCGCGCCGGTGCGGCTGGTCGGGCACTCGATGGGCGGCACCATCTCGACGCTCTACGCAGGCGCCCGCCCGGCGCGCGTGCAGTCGGTGGTGAGCCTCGACGGCCTCGGTCTCGCGGACGGCGTGACCGGCTCAGCGGTCGTCGACAGCGACCCCGTGTCCGATCGCATGATCAAGTTCCTCGACGCGGCGCGCTCGCCCCCGCGCAACCGCGCGATGCCCAGCGTCGCGTTCGCGGCCGAGCGCCTGGCCAGCTCCTACGCGCGCATCGGGATCGAGTGGGCCACGCGCATGGCGGAACGCGCGACGGTGCCCGCCCCGGACGGCCCCGACGGCTGGGTGAGCTGGTCGTTCGACGCGATGCACCGAGCCCGCTCGCCCCTGCCCTACCGGCACGCCCACCACCTGCCGCTGCTGCGCCGGATCACGTGCCCCGTGCTCGCGCTGCACCCCGGCGCCTCGACCTTCTCGGCGATCGACGTCGATCTGCTCGAGAGCGCCGTCCCCAGGCTCGAGCGCGAGGTCGTGCCCGGCACGAGCCACGTCATGCACCTGGAAGAGCCCGCCGCCATCGCTGCGTATATCGTCGCTTTTTGGAGTCGGATCGAGGGCTATTCGCCAGCATAGGCGTGCCCGAGACAGTCCTCGCGCCTTGACGAATCGGGTCCAACGCGGCATATAGGCGGGCCGGAGTTTTGTCCATGGCGATTCGTAGACATGTAGTGATCACGGGTGGTGGTCGCGGAATTGGCGCTGAGATCGCACGACGCTTCGCGGCGCAGGGCGACAGGATCACGGTCATGTCGCGCACGCGCGACGAGGTCGAGAAGATCGCCGACGAGATCGGCGGCTACGGCGTCCGGTGCGACGTCGGGGAGCCGGCGAGCGTCGAGGCCGCGTTCATGGCGGCCGGCCCGGTGGACGTGCTGATCAACAACGCTGGCGTCGCGCGGTCGTCGCCGGTGCTGAAGACCGACGTGCGGGTGTGGGACGAGCACCTGAAGGTGAACCTGACCGGCGCGTTCTTGTGCTCGCTCAAGGTGCTGCCGTTCATGGCGTCCCGCAACAAGGGCCGCATCATCAACATCGCGAGCGTCGCGGGGCTCAAGGGCTACCCGTACCTGGCGGCCTACTGCGCCTCGAAGCACGGCCTGGTGGGGCTCACGCGCGCGCTGGCCGCCGAGTACGCCGACAAGGGCGTCACCGTCAACGCGATCTGCCCCGGGTACGTGGACTCGCCGCTGCTCACGTCGAGCATGGCGAACATCGTCGAGAAGACGGGCCGCTCGCTCGAAGACGTGCGGGCAGAGCTCGAGGCCCAGAACCCGCAGCACCGCTTCCTGGAGGCCGGCGAGGTCGCGTCCCTGGCCGTGTTCTTGGCTACGGACGAGGCGCGCGGGATCACCGGGCAGGCGCTGTCGGTCTGCGGCGGCGCGCTGAACGTGTAGCGTGGGCCAAGCAGTCCAACCGGACGGCTGGCCCCGGCCTCGCGGCTACTCCAATGGCTACGTCGTTGGCGACGTGCTCTTCATCGCGGGCCAGATCGGCTGGGGCCCCGACGAGCGCGTGGTGGACGGCTTCGTGGCGCAGTTCACGCTCGCGCTGCAGAACGTGCGTGCGGTGCTCGACGCCGCCGGGGTACCCGTCGAGAACGTCGGCCGAGTGACCGTGTACGTGACCGACAAGCGCGTCTACTTGGCCAACGGAGCCGCAGTGGGCGCCGCCTGGCGCCAGGTGCTCGGCAAGCACTTCCCGGCGATGTCGCTCGTCCAGGTGGCAGACCTGCTCGAGGAGGGCGCGATGGTCGAGATCGAGGCCACGGCCGTGATCCCCAGCGGGGCAGCACGATGAACGTCGCGGACGGGGGCTCCTGGCCGTTCAAGGTCACGCGCGACCAGGGCGTGACCACCATCACGCTCGACCGCGCGGAGAAGCTCAACGCGCTCACGTTCGAGATCTACAAGGAGCTGGCGATCTTCCTGCGTCGGGACGCGAAGCTGGTCGCGGATTGGCAGTTCGCGCCGAACCTCGCTGGCGGCGAGCCCGTGCGGTTCTGCCCGGGCACCCGCGCGATCGTGATCACCGGCGCCGGCCGCGCGTTTTGCTCCGGCGGCGACGTGGAAGACATCATCGGCCAGCTCTTCGAGAAGGACCTGCAGGGCCTGCTCGCGTTCACGCGGATGACGGGGGACCTGGTCCGCGCGATGCGGGAGCACCCCGCCCCCGTCGTAGCGGCGATCAACGGCATCGCGGCCGGCGCTGGCGCGATCATCGCGATGGCCAGCGACCTGCGCATCGCGAGCGACAAGGGCCGGGTCAGCTTCTTGTTCAACAAGGTCGGCCTGGCCGGCGCGGACATGGGGGCGTGCCACCTGTTGCCGCGCATCGTTGGCCAAGGCCGGGCCAGCGAGCTCTTGTACCTGGGCGACGTGATCAACGCCGAGGAGGCCCACCGCATCGGGTTCTTCAACCGCGTGGTGCCCGCGGACGCGCTGCTGGCCGAGGCGACGGCGATCGCCCACCGGATGGCCGAGGGGCCGCACTTCGCGAACACCGTGACCAAGGTGCAGCTCGAGCGGGAGATGGACGTCTCGCTCTCGGCCGCGATCGAGATGGAGGCGCAGGCCCAGGCCATCTGCATGGTCCACCCGGACTTCCGCGAGGCGTTCGACGCGTGGACGGAGAAGCGGCCGCCGCGGTTCAAGTAGCGGTCACGGGAAAGGCGCGGTCGAGAAACCCCGGACCGCCCCGCAGGCCTCCCCCGTACTTTTCGGTTAGCACCCGCCGATGCACACCTCTCTCACCCCGGTCCTCGCCTTCGGCATGCCCAACGCATCCGAGCTGATGATCATCATGGTGCTCGTGTTCATCTTCTTCGGCGCGGGCCGCTTGCCGGACGTGCTGAAGCAGTTCGGCAAAGGCGTGAAGGAGTTCAAGGACGCGTCGGATGGCGTCGAGCGCAAGGCCACCAAGCGCTCGCGCGACGAGGACGAAGAGGCGGACGACGACGAGCAGGCCGCCTTCGAAGAGTTCAAGCGCCAGCGCGCGGCCAAGCAGATCGGGAAGGACACCACGCGTGATGTCCGCCCCGCACGCCCGCCCGAGCCGGCGGGGGATGACGCCGACGGCGACGGTGACAACGACGCCTACGGCTCCACCCCGCCCGCGCGCAAGAAAGGCTGATTGGGCGGGCCAGGGCCCTCGGCCCCGTGAGCCGCACCGTCTCGGCGCGCGCGCTGTGGGCGACGCACGCGGTGCTCGCAGCCGCGACCGTGGTGGTCCTGTACCCGGTGCTGTGGGTGGTCAAGATGGCCCTGTCGCCGTCGCAAGGCTTCGCCGGCGGCGCGCTGCCCATCCCGACGAGCGTCACGCTCGCCAACTTCACGGCCGTGGCGACGACCACGACGTCCGATGGCTCGCTGCTGTTCCTGCGGCAGCTGCTGAACTCGCTGGTGGTCGCGTCCGCGACCGCGGTGGTCGGCGTGACCATCGCGGCGACCGCGGCGTGGTCGCTCTCGCGCTGGCGGTTCGCGGGCCGAGACGCGCTGATCTCTGGGTTCCTGCTCACGCAGATGTTCCCGTCGGTGCTGATGGCGATCCCGCTGTACCTGCTGCTCGACGCGCTGCACCTGCTCGACTCGCTCGGCGGGCTCGTGCTGGTCTACGCGACGACCTCGGTGCCGTTCTCGATCTGGAACCTGAAGGGCTACTTCGACACGATCCCGGCCGAGCTGGAGGAGGCCGCTACGCTCGACGGCGCGTCCCGGTGGACCACGTTCACGAAGATCATCCTGCCTTTGGCCCGGCCGGCGCTCGCGGTCACCGGGCTGTTCTCCTTCATGACGGCCTGGAACGAGTTCATCCTCGCGGCGACGCTGATCGGCGACGAGCGCGCCTACACGCTGCCGGTGGTGCTGAACGGCTACGTCGGAGAGTTCGGCGCCGAGTGGGGCAAGTTCGCCGCTGGCGCGATGATCGTCAGCGTGCCGGTCATCGCGCTGTTCTTCTTCTTGCAGAAGCAGCTGGTCGAGGGGCTGACAGCCGGGGGCGTGAAGGGGTGAGCGGCCGGCTCTACACCGACTTCTTGCCCGCCGCCCGGTTGAGCACCCGCGCCTGGACCAGCATCACGCCGAAGATGATGACGGCGTAGGCCGCGCCGTAGCCATAGCGGTGCCCGCGCGTGAACGCCCAGCGGTATGCCTGCGACACGAGGATGTCCGTCGACCCGTCCGGCTCGCCGCCGCTGACCAAGTAGATGACGTTGAACATGTTGAACGTCCACACGCTACCGAGGATCACCGCGGGCAAGAGCGCGGGCTTCAACATCGGCAGCGTCACCAGCCGGAACCGCTGCCAGCCGGTCGCGCCGTCCATCTCCGCGGCCTCCTCGACGTCCCGCGGGATGCTCTGGAGCGCGCCGAGCGTGACGACCATCATGAACGGGAAGCCGAGCCACGTGTTCGTCGCGACGTTGGCCGCGAACGCGGTGCTCCAGCTCGCGAACCAGCTGACCGGCGCGATGCCGAGGAGCCCGAGCACGGCGTTGATCGCGCCGAACTGCTGGTGGAACATGCCCTTCCACGCGAGCGCGGTGATGTAGTTCGGGATCGCCCAGGGCAAGATGAGCGCCGCGCGGAAGAAGCCCCGCAAGCGAACCCAGGGCTCTCGCAGCATCATCGCTAAAAACACGCCGATCGACACGTGCAGCACGACGTTCGCGACGGTCCACGTGACCGTGACGAGCAGCGTGTACCAGAACGACAGCGCGCGCGTCGCGGGGTCTGAGAGCGGGAAGTCGCGGGCGAGCAGGATGTCGAGAAAATGCGCCAGGCCGATGAACCGCCAGCTCCCGTCGGCGGCCGAGCCCTCCACCTCGAACAGGCTGACGCTCGCGCCGACCAGGAACGGCGCCACCACCAACAGCGCGACCGCGAGGCCCCCGGGCGCGATCCACAGGTACTCGCGCCAGTGACGCCACGCGCGCTGCTGCCACGCGGCACGGACAACCCAGCCGGCCGCGCCGACGAGCCCGAGCACGAGGATGGCCAGGTACGGCCGCCCGTCCACCGTAGCGGGCGCCGGCCGGGAGACGATCAACCACGACGCCTGGGCCTCGGACGCAGCTTGCTGCGGCGTCGCCGCCCCGCGCACCAGCCGGCGGAAGGCGCGCGCGAGCGGCTCCCACGTCTGCGCCATCGCCGGCGCTGTCGGCATCGGCACCGCGGTGCGCGCGGCCGCCTGGAACGCGCCCAGCACCGGGTCGTCGACGTCTACGCCCGGCACGACCTGGCGCCCCTCGACCACCCGCCGGAGGGCGACGGCCGGGCTCTGCAGGTACCCGGCGAAGTCGCGGGCCAGCGCCTCTTGCGCGGCGGAGCCCGCGTTCGGGCCGGTGGCGTCCCGCGCGAGGAACAGGGCCTCCACCGTCAGGTACGGCGCCGCCGGCAGACCGGTCGCGGAGACCGTAGGGAGCGGCGCGACGCCGAAGTCCGGGCCGCCGCGGGCCACCGGCTCCACCTCGCCGAGGAACCACGGGCCGTTCGGCACCATCGCGACCCGCCCCTCGTTGAACAGCTGCGTGATCAACGCGCCGGAGGTCTCCGCCGGGCCGAGCGCCGCGAGCTGCTGGATGAACCCGAAGGCGGCCAGGTTCTCCGACGAGTCGAGCTGCACGTCCGGCGGGCCGGCGGGCCCGAACACGCCCCCGCCGAACCCGTGCAGCCACGGCGCGTCCTGGTACGCGCTCGTCGCCTCCCACGCAAACCCCCAGCGCGTCGGCTTCAAGGGATCGTCCCGCAGGTCGGCCGCGAGCTTCAGCAGCGCGTCCGTCGTGGTCGGCGGGGCCGGCACCAGCGCGCGGTTGTAGAACAGCGCGAGGCACTTGGTCGCGAGCGGCCATCCGTACACGTCCGCGCCGTGCGTCAGCGCGCGCGTTGCGGGGTCACCCGCGGCGTCGTCACCCACGGCGTCGGCCCTCGCGCCGTGGGACACCGGCCGCACGACCCCGACCTGGACCCAGTCGTCGAGCTTCTCGTGCGCAAAGATGAACAGGTCGGGCCCGTTCCCCCGCGGCACGGCGGCCTCGAGCTTGCTGCCAAGCGACTCGTAGGGCACGAACACCAGCTCGACCTGGTCGCCCGGGTGCTTGGCCTGGTAGTCCGCGGTGACCGACTCGAGCACGGCCCGCTCGTCCCCCCGCCACGCGTGCCACAGCGTGATCTCCGTCGCGAGCGCAGGGCGGGACCCGAGCGCCGCCAGCGCGAGCCCGAGCGCCCCGACCAGGCGCTTCACCGAGACGCCCCCTCGCCGACGCGCACCCGCGCGCCCGTCGCCCGCTCGAACGTGTAGGACCGCGCGAACCCGACGCGCACCGACTCGCCCGGCCGGGGGGCGTCCCCCTCCACCCGCGCCATCACCGTCTCGGCCTGCGCGCCAGCGCCGACCCGCAGGTGGACCATCGCCTCGAACCCGAGCCGCTCCACGAACTCGACCTCGGCGGGGTGGTCCCCGGACGGCCCGAGGACCACGTCGTTCGGCCGGACCCCGACCACGCCAGCGCCGAGGTGGTTCAAGAAGTTCATCGACGGGCTGCCGATGAACCCCGCGACGAAGCGGTTGGCCGGGTCGAAGTACAGCTCGTCGGGGGTGCCGACCTGCTGCACAACGCCGCCGTTCAGCACCACGATGCGGTCCGCGAGCGTGAGCGCCTCGACCTGGTCGTGCGTCACGTACAGCGTGGTCGTGCGCAAGAGCTGGTGGCGCCGCCGCAGCTCCACGCGCACCTGCTGCCGCAGCGCCGCGTCCAGGTTCGACAGCGGCTCGTCGAACAAGAACACCCGCGGCCGCCGCACGATCGCGCGGCCCATGGCTACCCGCTGCCGCTGGCCACCTGAGAGCTCCTTCGGCAGGCGGTCCAACAGCGGCGTCAGCCCGAGCATCTCGGCGGCCTCCGCCACGCGACTGTCGGCCTCGGGGTGCTTCTGCAGCCGAAGCGCGAACGCCATGTTCTCGCGCACGCTCAAGTGCGGGTAGAGCGCGTAGCTCTGGAACACCATGGCGACGTCGCGGTCCTTCGGCGCCACGTCGTTCACGCGCCGGTCGCCGATCAAGAGGTCGCCGCCGGTGATCTCCTCGAGCCCGGCCACGCAGCGCAAGAGCGTGCTCTTGCCGCAGCCGGACGGGCCAACGAGCGCGATGAACTCGCCGTCCGCGACCTCGAGGTCAACGCGATGGAGGACCTGGACCTTGCCATAGGTCTTCTGGACGCCGCGGAACGTGAGGGTCGACATGCCGGCTTCTACCCCGCTGGGGGC
>CALQBK020000173.1 GCA_943328795.2 Bifidobacterium breve | reverse complement strand
GCCCTTGCCCGTGGCGCCCCCGCCGGGCGCGTTCCGGCCGATGTGCTCTGCGCAAAGCACCGCGATCTCGTTCCCGCTGAAGAACCGGAACGCGCCCCCGACCGCCTCGCGCGCCCACAGGCCAATCCGGTCGGCGTCCGGGTCACACGCCATCACCAGGTCCGCCCCGAGCTGCTCCGCGAGGCTCACCGCGACCGCCATGCTTGGCCGCACCTCGGGGTTCGGCGCCCGGAACGGGACGTTCGGGAACGCGCCGTCGTGCGACGCTTGCGTCGGCTCGAGCGTCACGCGGTACCCTGCCGCGCGCAGCACCTCGACCACCGTGGTGTCCCCGGTCCCGTGCAGCGCGGTGAACACGACGTGGAGCTGCGCCTTCTCGGCGGCGCTGGCCTTCGTATAGGTCGGCGTTTGGTTCACCGCGACGTACCCGTCGTGGATGCTGGCCGCGTAGTCGTGCACGAACGCGGACGCCGACTCGAACGGGGTCATCGACACGTCGCCGACCCGGTCGACCTCCTGCGCCATGGTCTCGTCGTTGGGGGGTACCTCCTGGCCGCCGAGGGCGTTGTAGAACTTGCCCCCGTTGTCGTCGGGCGGGTTGTGCGAGGCGGAGATGTTCAGCCCGCCGTCGGCGCGCAGGTGCCGGATCGCGAACGATAGCTCCGGGGTGCTGACGAAGGTGGTGCTCCCGCGGGGGAGGATGGTCGTGTGCACGCCGTTCGCCGCGTAGACGCCGCACGCGAGCTCGGCGAAGTCGCGGCTGGAGAGCCCCATGCACGCGTTGGGCGCGTCGATGCCGGCGTAGGTGCCGCCGGCGTCGAGGTACCGGCGCACGTCGTAAGCGACGACGATGTGGAGCGGCCGTGCCGCGAAGTCGCGCGCCGGATCGGCCGCCAGTACGCGCGCCCGGAGCCAGGTGGCGTGGCCCTGGACGCTCGCGCCGAGGGTCCACGGGTTGTAGCGGTTCGGCCCGATCCCGACCGGACCCCGGCGCCCGCCGGTGCCGAACGGGAGCACCTGGTAAAAGCTGTCGAGCAGCAGGTCCCAGCGCTGCGCGGCCACGAGCGCGCGGATCATCGGCTGGTACGGGCTGAAGCTCGCCTCCGTCAGCCAACGGCGCAGGTGAGCGAGGGCTTCTTGGCGGGTCTCCTCGCGGACGGCGAGGGCGGAGAAGCCGGACTGGGCGGCGGAGAGCAGGTCGGAGGTGCTGGGCATCCCCCAGTCTATTCTTGCATCGTCCGCGCGGTCGCCTGGACCCGCATCTCCCGGAAGTCCACCGCGCCGGCCATCAGCCACGCGTCGTAGGCGCCGTCTTCGGTCTGAACGGCGGTGACCTCGATGGTCGCTTGGCTCTTGCCGAAGCCGGAGTACCCGTTCGGCAACGTGCCCGACCACGCGCCGCTGGGGAGGTAGAGGTCATGCACGTTGTGGTGGTTGTCCGTGAACCGCACGCGGACGATGGCCGAGTCGGCGTCGGTCGTGCAGCCGAACGTGCTGGTGGACGGATCCCAGAGGTCGATGACCGCGACGTCCTGCAGGTCGGGGAGGGTGATGCTGCCGTCGGCGGCGACCGCGCCGAAGCTCGACGACGTCGCCCCGCCGGACCCGGCGCCGCCCACCTCGGCGTACACCATCACGCCGCTGTCGATGCTGTCCGGCACAGAGCCGGGCGGCACTGTGTCCACGATCGCGCTCGTCGTCCCGGACGTGATGCCGGTGACCATCCAGCCGTCGTCCACCTGCTCGTCGGCGGCGAACACGAGCATGGACTCGTCGCCGTGGAAACCGACAGTCAGCGCGGGGAGCGAGACCGTGAGCGCATCGGAGAAGGAGAGCGACGGGGCGATGTCCAGCTCGACCTGCGTGTCGGCCACCGCGGTGGCGCCGGTGCTCGCGCCCCAGGCCATGCTGCCCATGTTGGCGATCATCAAGTCGAGCGCGGACGCGGCGCTGTCGGTGCTCGCGTAGACGTCGGTGTCCTTGAGCGGGCCGGCGAAGCCCCAGGTGCCAGCTGCGCCCGCGTACGTGGACGCGTAGTAGTCCTCGGCGCTGCCCTCGATCACGACGTTGGCGGGCATCCCGACGGTGACGCCGAACACCGTGACGTCACGGTCCTCCGAGAACAGGTCGTCCGTGTTCAACAGCGCGAGCGGATAGTGGAGCCCAGCCTCGACCAGGCCAACGGTGATCTCGTCGAACGCGGGGTCCGTCACGCCGGTGAAGTCCACGTTCCCGTGGACCGTCGCGTCGGGGCCGCCCCAGTCCAGCGGCTCGAGCCAGACCGTGACGTCGCGCGCGGTGACGTTGGCGTACGTGACGATGGACATCGAGTTGTCCGTGTAGACGGTGACCACCGCCGGCGCGCCGCTCGGCACGCTCGCGAGCGCGACGCCCGTCGCGTCCGACGACACCGTGCTGACGTCCGTCTTCACGTGCGCTTGGTCGATCGGCAGGCCCGTCGAGCTGTCATAGACGTGCACGGTCATGACCATGTCCTCGCGGACCTCGACGCTGACAGGCGTGTCGAGCGTGCCGAGCACCGCGTGCAGCGTGGTGGTGCCCACGGCGACCCCGGTCACGACCCCTGCGGCGTCCACGGTCGCGATCGCGGCGTCGTCTGACGACCAGGTCACGCCGACCGCGTCGTCACGCGAGCCGTCGGTCATCGTCGCGACCGCCCGCTCGGTCCAGCCGGCGCCGACGTCCACCACGATGGCGGCCGGGTACACGTCCAACGCAACGACGTCCGTCTCGACCGCGGTGTCCCCGCTGTCGCTGTCCAAGTCGGTGTCGGTGTCCGTGTCCGAGTCGGTGTCGGTGTCCGAGTCGGTGTCGCTGTCCGTGTCGGCGTCGCCCGTCTCGCCGGTGTCATGGTAGACGTACCCGGTGTCCGAGTCCCCTGTCTCGGTGGAGTACTTGTTCTTGCAGCCGATCAAGAGCGCGGGCAGCGCGACAGCGAGGAGGACAGACGACTTCATGGTCAAACCTGTGAAAGCGAGTCAGGGCACCCGGAAGCGGGCGAGGAACGGGGCGACTACCTCGCCGGCGAGGGACGTGCACCCCTCGTCCGTGGTCGAGGTCGCGCCTCGCACGGTGAGCGCATAATCGTAGCCGCGGTGCAGCGGAATGTCGTGCTCTAATTCGACCTTCTCGTCGGCCGCGGTGAACGTGACGAACGTGTCCACGGGGAACAAGACCGCGCCGTTCTCATCGACGGCGTCGAGCCGGACCGACCCGGAGCCACACGCGTCTTCACTCACGGCTTCGGAGAACCGGACGGTCGGGATCACCGCCTCGGTGACGTCGTCCTCGCCGTCTTCGGGCGCCGAGCCGACGACGTGGAACAGGAGCCCGGTGTCGATGACCGGGTCGATGGCGCAGCCAAGCAGCGCGAGGGCGATCACCACGTCTCGCCCGTGAATCGGGTGCCGAGGACCCAGCTCTCCGCGTCATCGGACGCGGGAACGCCGACTGGCACACAGTCCTCGGCGCGGTCGTCCTGCTCGACCTGCAGCCAGTTGGGCGCGCTGTCCGTGCCAAAGCCCTCCGCCGCCAGGTTCACGGGGCCGGCGCCGCCGATCACCACGCCCGTCTCGTCGAGGAACGCGAGCGTCACGCTGGCCTCGACGTCGGCGCGGATCCCCGCGAAGGTCACCCGGCCGTTGCCAGCGCCCTCGGACAGGTCGCCGCTGCCCTCCACGCACATGTGGATGGTCTCCGCGTCGATCGGCACGGTGCCGAGCACGTCGACCTCGATGTCGACGGGGACATACGCCACCGAGCCGCACGCCACCAGCGGCGAGAGCAGCAGGACGCGCAGCAAATCAGGCCCCGCCCGTGTCCCAGTTGTAGTCGGAGAGCGTCCACTGCTGGTAGCCGGTGGGGGTGATCCACGCGGGCCCGTACCGGGTCACGAACATGTAGTCGCCCGCGAACTTGGGCCCGGCGTTGTCGTCGCCATCGCCGTCGTCGATGCGGATGTGCGCGCAGTCGGTCCAGTCGAGCCCGCCCCACAGCACGGGGCAGTCCTCCGGGCCGTAGTAGGTGCTCGTCCAGCTGTAGCCGCCCGTCTCGGTGCTGACCGAGGAGTCCGAGTGCATCTGGTAGTCGGCGACCACGAGCGGCGGGTCGAACATCGTGAACTCGCCGGTGCCGTCTGCCCAGCCCTCGATCTGCACGGGCTGCTGGCTCTCGACGGACCACTTGACCGAGTAGAGCAGCGTGCCGTCCTCCATCGAGTACTCGAAGGTGGCGATCTCCCGACCCTCGACTTGCTCGGTGGGCTCGACCTTGTGGGTGACCATGTGCCAGGGCACACCCTCGGTGTCCGCGTTCACGTAGGTCGCGTCGCGCCCGCCGTCGAACGGGAAGAAGTCGGTCATGGTGGTGCCGCCGTAGTCGACGCCGTTGCCGTCACAGGCGGCCAGGGACAAGAGAAGCGTAGCAGTCAACATGGAGCACCCTCGCAGATCCGGCAGGGATACCACCGATCCGGCCCCGGTGGCAACCTCTCCGCTCTCCGCCCCAACCACTGAGCAGAAACGACCCATCCGATTCTGCTCAGTCGGTGGGTTAGCGCCGGGGCGACAGGACTCCCGATGCCCACCGTGTACATCAAGACCTTCGGCTGCCAGATGAACGACTACGACAGCGGGAAGATGCGCGCGCAGCTCGCGGCCGACGGGTTCACCCCCGCGGAGGAGCCCGAGGACGCCGACCTCGTGATCGTGAACACCTGCTCGATCCGCGAGAAGCCCGAGCAGAAGCTGCACAGCTTCCTCGGGACGGTGCTGCCGCAAAAGAAGGTGCGGCCCGTGACCGTCGCTATCGCGGGCTGTGTCGCCCAGGTCTCGGGCAAGGAGCTGTACGCGAAGTACCCCAAGGTGGACCTGGTTTTCGGGCCGGACGCCGTCCACCGGATCCGGGAGATGGTCACCGAGTCGAAGGTGCGGCGCGTGCTGGACGTCGACTTCTTCGGCGAAGACACCTACCCGTTCCCGACCGACGTCGACCCGCAGTCGGACGGCGTCGCCGGCTTCGTCACGATCCAGAAGGGCTGCGACAACAAGTGCACGTTCTGCATCGTGCCCGCGACCCGTGGCGTCGAGGTCAGCCGGCCGTCGGGCGAGGTGCTGGACGAGGTCCGGCAGCTGGTGGACCGCGGGGTCACCGAGATCACGCTCATCGGTCAGAACGTCAACTCCTACGGGCTGAAGGCGACATCTGCCGGCAAGCCCGAGCCGACCTTCGCCGAGCTCCTGCGCCTCGTCCACGAGGTGCGCGGGGTCGAGGTGATCCGCTACACGACGTCGCACCCGCGCGACATGGGCGAGGACGTCGTGGCTTGCTACCGCGACCTGCCCAAGCTCGCCGACCACTTGCACCTGCCGGTGCAGTCCGGCTCCGACCGCGTGCTCCGCCGGATGAAGCGGTTCTACACCCGCGACGTCTACTTGGACGTCGTCGCCCGGCTCCGCGCAGCGCGCCCGTCGCTGGCGTTGACCACCGACGTCATCGTCGGCTTTCCCGGCGAGACCGACGCGGAGTTCGAAGAGACGATGACGCTGCTCGAGACCGTCCGGTTCCACGGCTCGTTCAGCTTCATCTTCTCGCCCCGCCCCGGCACGCCGGCCCTGCGGCTCTTGGACGAGGCCGTCCCCGCGGGTGTCGCGCTCGAGCGGCTCAAGCGCTTCCAAGCGCTCCAGCGCACGATCCAGCTCGAGGAGCACAAGAAGCTCGTCGGGGAGACCGTCGCCGTGCTGGTGGACGGCGCGTCCGCGCACGACGAGGGGGTGGTGTGCGGCCGCACGTCGTCGTTCAAGACGGTGAACTTCCCCGCCGTCGCGGGCGTCGAGCGGGGTCGCTGGGTAAACGTGGTCGTCGGGACGGCGTACGCGAACACTCTGCGGGGCGCGGTGGGCTAGGTGCTGCCCGGCTCGCGGCGGATCACCGACTCGCGGCCCGGGCCTACGCCCAGCAGCCGGATCGGTACGCCGACCTCGCGCTCGAGCGTAGCGACGTAGTAGCGGCAGGTGACGGGGAGATCGGACCAAGCGCGGACTTGGGAGAGGTCCTCGCTCCAGCCCGGGAGCGTGTCGTAGTCGACCTCGACGCGGCCCAGCGCGGCCGCGCCCGCTGGCACGTCTTCGATCACGTCGCCGCCGAGGCGGTAGCGCATGCCGACCTGGATCGGGCCGAGGCCGGAGAGCACGTCGAGCTTGGTGAGCGCGAGCTCCGTCATCCCGTTCACCATCACCGCGTGGCGCAACATCGGGACGTCGAACCAACCGCAGCGGCGTGGCCGCCCGGTGGTCGCCCCGTACTCGTGGCCTACCGCGCGGATCGTCTCGCCGAGGGCGTTGTCGAGCTCGGTCGGGAACGGGCCTGAGCCCACGCGGGTGCAGTACGCCTTGGCGATCCCGATCACGTCCGTGATCACCGTGGGCCCGACGCCCGCGCCGGCGCAGGCCGACCCCGCTACGGTGTTCGAGCTCGTGACGAACGGGTAGGTCCCGTGGTCCACGTCCAAGAACGTGCCCTGTGCCCCTTCGAAGAGGATCCGCTCACCGCGCTTGTTTGCCTCGTACAGGAGGCGCGTGGACGGGCGCGAGTAGGCCCGCAGCCGGTTGGCCACCGGCGCGAGGCTCTCGATCACCTGTTCGAGCTCGATCGGCGCTTCGCCGTACCACTCGGTGAGCCGCCGGTTGTTGTCCGGCAGCACCTCGCGGATGCGGCTCGCGAGCGCGTCCCTGTCGAACAGGTCCGCGACGCGAAGGCCCCTGCGACCGACCTTGTCCTCGTACGCGGGGCCGATGCCCTTGCCCGTGGTGCCGATCCGCTTGTCGCCGAGCGCGGACTCGCGCGCGCGGTCGAGCGCCAAGTGCCAGGGCAAGATCAGGTGGGCCTCGGACGACAGGATGAGCCGGTCCGGCGAGACCTTGTGCCCGAGCGCGGCGAGCTCGTCGAGCTCCTCGAGCAGCACGGCGGGGTTCACCACGACGCCGTTCCCGATGACGCAGGTGCACCCGGGCTGCAGGATCCCGCTCGGCACGAGGTGGAGGACGACCTTTCGGCCCTCGACGACGAGCGTGTGCCCGGCGTTGTTCCCGCCCTGGTAGCGCACCACCCACTTCGACTGCTCTGCGAGCAGGTCGACGACCTTACCCTTGCCTTCGTCGCCCCACTGGGCGCCGACGACGACGATGTTGGACAACGGACCTCCGGGCCCGCCGTCGTATCGCGCTCGGACCCGGAATGGCGGTTTCTGGCATGATGCGGCATGTGGTCGATCGCTCACCCGAAGGCCCTGCGCGTCGCGTTTGGCGGGGTAGCGGGGGTGTACACGGTGGCGTTCGCGTCGCTGGTCGCGCAGGTCCGGCCGCTGCTCGGCGAGCGCGGGCTGACGCCTGTCGCCGACGTGGTGCAGTCGATGCCGGCGAGCGAGGGGTTCGTCGAGGCCCCCAGCCTGCTCTGGCTCCCGGGGCTCCACTCGGACGTCGCCCTCGCGGCGTTGGGGTGGCTCGGGCTCGGGATCGCGCTGGCGCTCGTCGCGTGGGCGATCGCGGGGCCAGCCCCCGCCGGACGCGGCGGATCGCGGCTCCCGGCCTGCGGCTTCGCTGCTCTCTGGGGGCTCTACCTCTCGTTCGTCCAGCTCGGGGACCGCTGGTACGGCTACGGCTGGGAGACCCTGTTGCTCGAGGCCGGCATGCTGACGACGGTGCTGGCAGCAACGCAGAGCCGCGTGGTCCTGCTGTTGTACCGCTGGCTCACGTTCCGGCTGATGTTCGGCGCCGGGCTCATCAAGATCCGCGGGGACGCGTGCTGGCGGGACCTCACGTGCCTGCGGTACCACTTCGAGACCCAGCCGATCCCGAACCCGCTGTCCTGGTACTTGCACCACCTGCCCAGCGGCGTGCTCGACGCCGGCGTCGCGTGGAACCACGTCGCGGAGCTGCTCGTGCCGTGGGGGCTGTTCGTGCCGCGCACCCGGCGAGTCGCGGCCTGGATCATCGTGCACTTCCAGGCCATGTTGATCCTGTCTGGGAACCTGGCGTTCTTGAACTGGCTGACGCTCGCGATCTGCCTGCCGATCGCGTTCGACGCCGCGCCGGCGGAGGGGCAGGTCGGGCCTCGGGCGCGGTTCGTCGTCGCCGCGTACGGGGTGCTCGTGCTGGTGCTGTCGGTGCGGCCGACGATCAACCTGCTCTCCCCCGGCCAGCGGATGAACGCGAGCTTCGACAGGCTGCACCTCGTGAACACCTACGGCGCGTTCGGCAGCGTAGGAAGGGAGCGGGACGAGGTGATCCTGCTCGGCTTCGACGGCCGCGAGTGGAAGGAGTGGGAGTTCCCGTTCAAGCCTGGGGCGGTGGACCGGATGCCGCGGATCATCGCGCCGTTCCAGCCGCGCCTGGACTGGCAGATCTGGTTCGCGGCGATGCAGTCCCCGGCGAAGAACACGTGGCTCGTACACCTGCTGTACCAGCTCCTCCAGGGCCGGGGGTCGGCGAAGTCGTTGCTCGCGAACGACCCGTTCCCGAACACGCCGCCCGTGCAGGTCCGCGCGGACCTGTATCGCTACGCGTTCACGGATCCCGGCGAGGCCGGGTGGTGGAAGCGGGAGCGGCTGGGCGCTTACCTGCGGCCGTTCAACTTGGAGGATCCAAACTTGCTCGTGCTGGCTGCGGAGGAGGGGTGGTGAGGACTGAGCCGGCCGGCCGCGATACGCGGGCCCCGATGGCTGACTTTCTCGAAGGCTCCCCCGTCCCCCTCCAGCACGTCGCGGACGACGGGTTTCGGATCGAGGGCCCGGCGTGCAGCCCCGAGCGCGCGTGGAGCTTGGTGGGCGACACCGACTGGATGAACCGCCAGGCCGGCGCCGGGGCCGTCGTCAAGCTCGACGTGGAGCAGCAGGGGGCGGGTATGCCGCTCCTTCGCGGGGAGGTCATCGGGCCGCTCGGAATGCGCCTCCAGTTCCTGGAGATCTGGTCGAGCTGGGTCAACCGCCGGTTCTTCCGGCAGGTGCGTGACCTGCAGTCCCCGGTCGTGCTGCGCTCGGACTACCGCGCCGAGCTCGTCGACGTCCCAGGTACCGCGCTGGTGCGGCCCGTCATCGAGATGAAGCTCTCGGGTCCGGGCTGGGCCTCCACCGTGCGGAGGGGGCTGTCCCTGTCCAAGATGCGGCGGAGCTGGGAGCAGGCGCTGGGGCGGCTCGCGCGCCCGGCCGAGGACGAAGACCCGCCGCGGGTGCTCGGCTCGGAGGCAACCGCTGCCGTTCGCCGCTGGGAGGCTGCCTCGGACGCCGAGATCGTCCGGCGCTTCGAGCACCACTTCCAGACCGCCCGGCCCAACGAGCTCGCGCGGTTGCGCGCGTTTGAGCTGGCCGACCGCTGGGGGATGTCCCGGGACGCGGTGTTGGATGCGCTGCTCAACGCGGTCCAGGTCGGCGCCGTCGAGCTGTTCTGGAGCGTGCGGTGCGTCCGCTGCTACGGGCAAGTCGCCGGCGGGCGGCTCCTGTCCGACCTCGCGGACCACGCCGAGTGCTCGGGTTGCCAAGTGCAGACGAACGTCGACCTGGCCAGCAACGTCGAGGTGCTCTTCGCCCCGCACCCGAGCGTCGCGACGGACCTGGACGCGAACTTCTGCACGACCTTCCCGAAGAGCTCGCCGTCGCAGCTCGCGGTGCTCACGCTCTCGCCGGGGCAACGCGTCTCCGCGCCCGTGCACCTGGCGCCCGGCGACTGGACCTTCGGCCCCGGCCGCGCCTTGCCCGACATGCAGGTGCACGCCGGGGACTCCGGCGCCGACACGCTGCACTTCGAGGCCGGACAGCCCGCGCAGGTGCGCGCCGGGCCCATCCAACTCGAGGTGACGAACGACTCGCCGGACCCGCAGCGTGTGTTCCTCACCCGCGTCGGCGGCGCGATCCCGATGGTCCCCGCGAGCCTGCTCACCACGAAGGACGCCTTCCGGCGGCAGCTGAGCCACCAGGTGCTCGCGCCGGACTTGCGCGTCGGCGTGCGCTCCGTCGCGCTCGTGTTCACCGACCTCTCCGGCAGCACCGCGATGTACGAGGAGCTCGGGGACGCCGCTGCGTTCGCCGTGGTCCGGGACCACTTCGCCGTGCTGCGGGCTGCCGCTGCCAAGCACGGCGGGACCGTCGTCAAGACGATCGGCGATGCCGTGATGGCCGTGTTCT
>CALQBK020000172.1 GCA_943328795.2 Bifidobacterium breve | reverse complement strand
TACACCTGGTCGGTGATGTCGGTCGGGCCGAGCAGGTTGAGCAACGTGGCGCCGACCGTGATGTTGCCTTGCGGCGCCGAGGACCAGGGCCCGGCGCCGTACGCGAACAGGGCCGCGTAGGCCCCGGCGACCGGGAGGTACACCCCCGCAGCGGCGAGCAGCGGGCGCCAGGACGGCCACGCCCGACGCTCGGCCAGCCGTGTCACGGCCAGCAGCCCGAGCAGCAGTGCGGTCGCGATGCCCAGGTACGCCGTGGTGAGCAGCGCCAGCAGCCCTGCGACGCCGGCCTGGACGCCGTCTCGAACCCGCCCCTCCGCGCCGAGCGCCCGCCACAGGCCCGCGGCGGCGAGCGGCATCCACGGGTCCAGCAAGTGGTAGACGTGGCCCTCCAGCAGCGTCGTGCTGCCGAGCCCGCCGAACGCGAACGCCAGCCCCGCGAGGAGCGACGCAGGCCGGGCCGCCCCCATCGTGCGCGCGCACGACTCGGCGGCCCACGCGGTGACCACGAGCCCGACGATCTGCAGCCACGCGTGCAGCCGGCCATCGCCGACCCAGCTGAACAGCGCGGCGATAGGCAAGAGCGTGAAGCTGTCCGGCCGTAGGTAGGACACGCCCGTTGGCCACCCGGTCAGCGAGTCGTGCAGCCCGCTGGCCAACAGCCGCCCCGCGGCGTCGATGACCCAGATCGTGCCGAGCGTGTCGCTGTGGCGGCCCACCCAGTCCGAGCTCCACGCCGCGGGCCAGGTCCACGCCACGGCCAGCGCCGCGTACACGGCGGGCGCGAACCCAGGCGCGCTGAACACCGCCGCCGCCGGCTTCATCGCCGGGCCGCCCGACCCGCCCCGCCCGCGAGGTAGGCCACCACCAGGAACGCGAACGCCATCCACGCGCCCGCGAGGTCGATCCGCTCGCGTTCGTGGCTGACCCGGGGCTGCCCGAGCCACGGCGCTGCGGCGCGCTGCGCGTGCAGCACCTCGCCCGTCGCGGTCGCCTCGTACACCAACATCCCGCTCGGCTGCTCGAGCGCCGCCACCTCGGACGCGACCTCCAGCGTCTCGCCCTTCACCACCTGCAGGATCCGGACCGGGAGGAACCGCAGCGTGTCCCCCGTCACGTGTCCGACGTACACGCCGTCGCCAGCGATGTCGCCCGGCTGGCTGCCGTCGTCGAGCAGCGCGACCGTGCGGGTCTCCCCGAGCCACTGGAGCTCCGCAACGAGGGCGAGCGGCGGCCCGCGCCCCGGCGTCACGACCTCGAGCTGCACCGTAGTCACCCTCCCGTCATGCCCCGGTTCCGCGGCCCGCGCCACGCCGCGGAGCGGATACACACGGTGCAGAGACCCCAGTTGCTGCCGAGCAAGCATCATCGTAGCGCTCGCCCTCGCCCCGTCGTGGTCGCGGCGGCCGCGCTCTTGCTCTCGTGCCGAGCGCACCGCGACTCGGACACGGGGGACTCCACGGACGTCGCCCCGGTCGGGTCGATCCCGGAGCAGTGCGCGTCGAGGCCGGCGACGGTGCTCGTGGGCGGCGGGGCCACCGCGTACGAGCCGCTCTCGGATGGCGACGGCGCCACGATCGTCCACGGCCCGCAGGGGGGCTGGCACATCCTCGCTAGCGCGCGCATCGCCAACACGCTCAACGTGGTGTCGATCACGTACACGATCCACCTGGTCCCCGAGGGCACGTCGCTCTCGTCGAACCAGTACCGGGTCCAGCTCGTGGCGCACGACGACTGCACCGGCGACTACCCCGGGATGTACGGGTACCTCGACGTCACCGCGCTCGTCGACGGGACGGCGAACACCCCGCCGGAGCTGCTCGAGGGGCGCGAGCTCGAGCTCACGCTGCAGGCGACGGACTCGGAGGGGCGCTCCGCCACGTCGTCGGTGACCGTGGTCGGCCAGCTCGACGCCGCGGACGTCGGCGACACGGGGTTGGGGGGCTAGAGCGGGCTATGCCGTCCAGATGATCCTCCTCCTCGCCCTGCTCCTGCCTGCCTTGGCTGGCTCGCTAGCCGGCCGAGTCGTCTCCGAGTCCGGCGACCCCGTCTCCGGCGCCGACGTGATCGCGTACGACGAGCGGCTCAACTACGGCACGGCGACCACGACGAGCGACGGCTCCTGGTCGATGACGTTCATCCCCGAGGGGCGCTACCGCATCCGCGCGATGCCGGGTGACACGTCCATCTACGCGGACCGGTTCTACCCGTCCGAGTGGGACTACTGCTCCGCGGAGGCCGTGGACCTGCCCGACGGCGGCCAGGTCGAGGGGCTGGACATCACGGTGCCGGAGGGCGGCACGCTCTCGGGGGTGGTCTTGGACCTCGGCGGGAACACGCTCGCCGGGGCGTACGTGTACGCGCAGGGCGTGGACAGCCGCACCGCGCTCGGCACCCGCACCGCGACGACCGCCGAGGATGGCAGCTTCACGTTGTACGGCCTCGACGCAGACCCGGGGCAGCCGACCGACTGGCAGTGCTACGTCGACATGGACGGCTTCCCGCAGCAGTGGCTCGGCGGGGTGTACGACGACGCTGAAGCCGAGATGTTCGAGGTCGGGCTGCCGGCCGACGCGCCCTCGGGGACGGATGCAGGCGCCCACGCGTTGCTCGACGGGATCCGAGTGACGGGCACGGTCTACGGGCCGGACGGCGCTGCCAGCGCGGGCTCCGCGTACGTGTACGCGTCGTCGCAGGTCATCACGGCCGCGATCGACGCAGACGGTCTCTACGTGGCCGATGGGCTGCCCCCCGGCGACGTGATCTCGTGGGCCTCGGTGGACGGGCTGGCTACGACCTACTGGCCCGGGGCGGATCGGCCGACCGAGGAGCGCGTCGACGCGCCGGACGAAGGAGCCGAGATCGACGGCGTGGACCTGGACATGCCGGCCGAGTCGGTGCTCACCGTGACGTTCAGCGGCGATGGCGGCACCCTGGGCGAGATGTCTGCGCTGCTCTACAACGACGAGCACACCGTCGGCCGGGGGGGGCCCGTCGACGACGACGGCACCATCGTGATCGACGGCCTGTGGCCTGGCAACTACGACCTGTACCTGTACGGCGCCGACGGGGGCTTCGAGGACGGCTACGCGTTCGAGCTGCAGCCCGTGGACGGCGACACGCACATCGACATCGCGCTCACGCTCGCCGCCAGCGTGTCCGGGCAGCTCACCGACGACGAGGGCAACGGGGTGTACGGCGGGTACGTCTACGCGTTCCCGGCCGACGACCCGGACACCAGCTACGCCGGGGTGGCCGACGCCGACGGCAACTACTCGCTCCTCGGGTTGCCCGAGGGGTTCTACAGCTTACGCGCCAGCTACGTGAATTACTGCCCGGTGGACCGCGGGTTCGTGACGGTGTGGTGGCAGGACCAGCTCTCCGAAGAGTGGGCGGCGCAGCTCCAGGTCGCCCAGGGGGAGGCCGCTACCGGGATCGACTTTCACCTGCCGAACGACAACGACCACGACACGATGGGCGACTCCTGGGAGCGGGCGAACGGGCTCGACACCTCGCGGGACGACTCGGCCGAAGACCTCGACGGGGACGGGTTCTCGAACCTGGAGGAGTACCTGCTGGGCACCGATCCGAACAGCTCTGGGTCGGGCGTCGGCGGCTGCAAGGGCTGCGCGACCACCGGCGCGGGTGGGGGCTGGGGCGTGGCGCTCGGCGCCGTCGCGCTGCTCGGGGCGCGGCGCCGCCCGCGGCACCCCCTGGGATAGACCCGCGCGATGGCAACTGACCAACCGCACTCCGCTGACTACTTCGGAGAAGCCCGCGACTACTGGTGGAACTCCGACTTCATCGAGCTGATGGGCCGGCGCTTGGACCTCGGAGCGGCGGGTCGCGTGCTCGACGTGGGGGCGGGGATCGGACACTGGGGCCGGGCGCTCGCCCCGGCGCTCTCGGCCTCGGCGCGGCTGGTCGGGGTGGACCGCGAGGACACCTGGGTGGCCGAGGCGACGCGTCGCGCCGAGCGCGCCGGGCTGGCCGAGCGGTTCACCTACCAGCGCGGGGACGCCACCGCGCTGCCGTTTGCAAGCGAGACGTTCGACGTGGTGACGTGCCAGACCGTCCTGATCCACGTGCCCGACCCCGCGCACGTGCTCGGCGAGATGCTGCGGGTGTGCAAGCCCGGCGGGCTGGTCCTGGCCGTGGAGCCGAACAACCTCGCGAACGTCGCTGTGCAGTCGTCGCTCAGCGCGCAGCTGCCGTCCCACGCGCTCGTGGACACCTGGCGCTTCCACCTGGTCTGCCAGCGCGGGAAGCAGGCGCTTGGGCTCGGTTTCAACTCGGTCGGCGACCTCGTGCCGGGCATGCTCGCGGCGCTCGGCGCCCAGGACGTCCGCGTCTACATCGGCGACCGCGCGAGCCCGCTGTTCCCGCCGTACGCGGGGCGGGAGCAAGCCGCCGAGGTCGCCCAGTTCATGGACTTCGTGAAGCGCGAGGTGTGGGCCTGGGACCACGAGGAGACCCTCAGGTACTTCCTGGCAGGTGGCGGCGCTGAGGCCGAGTTCACCACGCTTTGGGACGGCATCGGGGCCCAAGAGCGCGCGGTCGCAGACGCCATCCGCGCGGGCACGTACGCGACGGCCGGGGGGTGCTTGTCGTACTTGGTGTCGGGCAGGAAGCCCGCGGGACCTTAGCCCAGGGGGCGCGGCCGGAAGTCCCACGCCGCCGCCGGGATCGGCACGCCGTAGCTGCGGAGCTGCCCGCAGCGGGTCACCACCGCGGCGCCCTCCAACAGGTTCAGCGCGATCTGCGTGACCGCCCGCCCGCTCGCGGGCTCAAGGAACGTGCCCTTCACCCACTGGTTGAAGCTGCCCATCGCGGGGCCGCACCACAGCTGGTAGTCCATCACCCGGTCGGGGGTGCCGGCGATCGCCCACTTGCTCGACTGCCCCAGGTACGCGCGGAACACGAGCGCCATCCGGTGCTTCTCGTCCGCCTTCGCGCGGTTGAGCTGCTTCGGGTCGCGCTCCGCGAAGAACTTCTCGGTGTTCGCCCAGACGTTCTCCAGCGTGTCCTTGAAGATGTCGCGCTCGAGCTTGCTGCGCTCGTCTGGCGGGATCGCCTTGAGGCCCGGGTAAGCCCGGTAGATCTCCCGCAGCTTGTGCCCGCGGGCCGCGAAGAGCGTGCCGCGCTTGAGCACCTGGACCTCGACGCCCATCTCGAACATGTCGGCCGCAGGCGCCATCGCGACGTCGGCGCTGTCCGCCTTGCAGAGCATCTCTTTTGCGTGGGGCGCGACGGCGGCTTCGAGGCTCGCCTGGTTCACCGAGCCCGTCAGCACGTAGGCGGCGCCGAGCGCGAACGCGCTGGCCACCGCGTTGGGGGTGCCGAGCCCGCCCGCGGCGCCGACCCGGACGGGGCGGGTGTAGCGGTGTTGGCGAACCATGTCGTCGCGGAGCCGCAGCAAGATGGGCAACAGCGCGCCGAGCGCCTGGTTGTCCGTGTGGCCGCCGGAGTCGCTCTCCATCGTGATGTCCTCGGCGATCGGGACGAGCTTCGCGAGGTCGGCCTCCTCGAGCGTGAGGAGCCTGTCGCGGACGAGCTGGGCGAGGATCTCGGGGGGCGCGGGCGCCAAGAAGCGCCGGGCGACCTCGGGGCGGGAGATCTTCGCAAACACGTGGTTCTGCCGGTGGATCTGGCCGTCCGGCGTGCGGCGGAGCCCGCTGACGGCGTAGCGCACGATCCACGGCGTGAGGCCCATGTAGGCGGCGGCCGAGACGCGCCGGATGCCGCGGCGCAGGTACAAGTCGGCGACGGCGGCTTCGAGCTCGGGCTCCTGGGGCGAGTGGATGAGGTTGAAGCCGTGGGGCAGCCCCCCGTCGTCGGCCCGGCCGAGCACGGACTGCACGGTGTCGATCGCGGCGGACACGCGCGACTCGGGCAGCCCGGCCGCGCCGAAGAACCCGATGCAGCCGGCCTTCGCCATCGCGATCACGATGTCCGTGGACGCGATCCCGTTCGCCATGGCGCCCGCGATGTACGCGAACCGCGTGCCGTGGGCCTCCTGGAACGAGCGGTCGCCGAGCCACTCGGGGTAGAGCGGGGGGAGGGTGCCGAGCCAGGTGTGCGCGGGGTCCGGCTGGCCGAACGCGACGCCGACGAAGCCGTCGGGGTGGCGGACGACGTGCGTCGCCTCGCGGAACCGCTGCGGGGCGTGACCGAGGTCGTCGGCGGAGAAGAGGGACTCGGGCGCAGGGGCGGTGTCAGACATGCCGGCGCGGCTAACGCGGGGCCGGTGCTTGCCCAAACCGCGCGGGCCGGCGCGCAAGGCAATACAGCGCGCCGATGCTCGAGCCCCTGGCGATACGCGCGCCGGACCACCTTGGCGACGCGACGATGGCGGTCCCCGCGATGCGCGGGTTGGCCCTCGCAGCGCCGGGATCCACGGTCTACGGGCCCGGCTTCTTAAGGGGGCTGCTCGACGCGCTGGGCTTCCCCGAGGTAGCGTTGGAGCCCGCGACGGTGGTCCCGGGCGGCGGCACGGGCGTGCTGTTCAAGCCGAGCTTCCGCGCGGCCTGGCGCTGGCGCCACCTCCCCCGGCGCGTCGGGCTCGTCGGCAACCTGCGCGCCGGGCTGTTGACCGACCCACTCGCCGCGGTCGCCAGTGAGCACCGCCGCGACGGCTACGCGCGTATCGCCGCGCACCTTGGCGCACCCGTGACCGCTGCCCGGCGGGAGCGCGCGGGCCCAGCCGGAACCGGCGGTGCCCCGCGCTTCCTGGCGCTCAACCCCTGGTCGCCTACAGCGACCGTGCGCTGGCCTGGGTTCCGTGAGCTCGCGGACCTGCTCAGCGACGAGATCCCGGTCGTGTTTTTCGCGGGGCCGGGCGAGGAGCGCGCGGTCCGCGCCATCGCCGGGCCGCACCCCGTGAAGGCCGGGCTCGCGCTGCCGGACTTCGCAGCGGCGCTGGACGGCTGCGCGCTCTTCGTGAGCAACGACAGCGGCGCTGCCCACTTCGCCGATGCCGCCGGTGTGCCCGTCCTCGTCGTCCACGGCTCGACCGATCCCGCCCTGACCGGCACCGGCGCGGCGGTGACCGGCGGCCCGATCTGGTGCGGCCCCTGCTACCGAAAGACGTGTGTGCTCGGGCTCTCCTGCTTGCACCGCATTTCCGCAGCCTCGGTCGCCGCCGCGGTGCGGGGTCACCTCGGCGGGTTAGCCGGAAGCCGGTGATCCCCTACATCGAAATCCCGGTCCACAAGATCGGGCCCATCCCGCTGGATCCGTGGGGCACTCTCGTTTGCATCGGGTTCGTCGTCGGCTTGGAGATGGCCCGCGCCCGGGGCATCAAGACCGGCCTGCAGGTGCCCGATGTGGTCGACGGCATCGTCGCGATCGTGCTCTCCGGCTTCGTGATCGGACACGTGGTGCACGTCGTCGCGTACCACCCCGACCTGCTGCAGAGCGAGGGGATCATGTCGATCCTCCGCATCTGGGCCGGGTTCTCGTCGATGGGCGGGTTCCTGGGCGCGGTGATCGGCGCCGCGGTGTTCTACGGCGTGGTGCGCAAGCGCCCGTTCTTGCCCCACGCAGATGCCGTGATGTACGGCCTACCGTTCGGCTGGACCTTCGGCCGCCTCGGATGCTTCTCGGCGCACGACCACATCGGCCGCGCGACCACGTCGTTCCTCGCCGTCCGCTTCCCTGGGGGCCCGCGGTTTGATCTCGGGCTGCTCGAGGCGCTCTGGACGATGGTGATCTGCGGTGCGTTCGTGTTGGCCGCGCGATCGCCGCGGCGTCCGGGCTTCTTCCTCGCGCTGTGGTGCGCGCTGTATGCCCCGGCGCGGTTCGGCCTCGACTTCTTGCGCAACACCGACCTCAAGACGGCGGACGTGCGCTGGGCCGGGCTCACCCCCGCGCAGTACGGCTGCATCCTGATGGCCGTCGCGGGCGTCGTGCTCGTCGCTCGGCTGCGCGCCCCGATGCCCACCAGCCCCGGCGGGTCGCCGCAGGCTGGCACCCCCGCGCCCGAGGCCGACTAGGATGGACAGCGGCCTCTCGTGCCTCTTGGTGCCCGTGCTCATGGTCGCCGGCACGCTGGTCGGCCTGGCGCTCGTGACGATGGGCCAGAAGCAAAAGGAGCTCGCTAGCCGCCTCGCTGCGCTGACCGAGGCGCTACGGAACGAGCGGGACCAGCGCCTGGAGCTCACCGCGGAGACCGCCCGGCACCGGGGAGAGATCGCGGCGGTCGCGCTGCGGGGCGAGGCCCTGCGGGGCGGGGCGCTAGTGACCTCCGCGATGCCGGCGGCGGCGACGGACGCCGAGGTGGAGGCCGCGATCCGGGCGGCGCTCGAGCCGAGCTCGGCGCCCGCGTTGCCCGGGCTGAAGCCGGTGCCGCGCGGCGTGCCTCGGGACCCGGCGCGCCCGGTCACCGCGCCTGTCGTCACCGTGCGGAAGGCCCCGCTGGACGACCTCGACGAGCACGACATCAAGAACGCGCTCGGGGACACCGTGCGCCCTCCCAGCGCCGCCGGTGGGCCGGCGGCGAGCCCTGTCTCCCGGCCGGTGCCAGGACCCGGCGGCGCCCCGCCGCCCACGCGTCCGCCGGGCGCTCCCAGCGCCGCGCCGGCGCCTGACCTCTCGTCCCCGGCAAAGCCGACCGAGATGCCGAGCATCGAGACGCTCGCGGTGTGGTTCGCCGCGAGCTTCGGCGGGCTCATCCTCGTCGTGGTCGCGCTGCTGGTGCTCCGCGAGGCGGTCGCGGCCGGGTTCTTTGGGCCGAGCATGCGGCTCGCGGCCGCGATGTTCGCCGCGCTCGCTGCCTGGGCGCTGTCCGGCGTGCTGCGCTGGCGCAAGTTCGACATCCCGGCGAACGCCCTCGCAGGGAGCGGCACCGCCATCGCCTTCGGCGCGATCTACGCGGCGCACGCGCTGTATGGGTACGTGCCGCAGCCCGTCGCGATGGCGAGCATGGTCGCGACCACCGCCGTGTCGATGTTCGCGGCGGTCCGCAAGCGCTCGGGCCTCTGGGCGCTCTTGTCGACGGTCGGCGGCTACGCGACGCCGCTGCTCTTGTCCACCGGCGAGAACCAGGCCGTCGGCTTCTTCGCGTACCTCTTCCTGGTGAACGCGGGCGTGCTGTGGGCCTCGCGCAGCCGCGGGTGGTGGTGGCTGGCGGCGGTCGCGGCCGTCGTGACCACCGCGTTCCACGTCGGCTGGGGCATCACCTTCCGCGCGCCCGACCAGGTCCCGGTCGCCCTCGGCGCGTGCTTCGTGCTCGCGGCCTGGTTCTTCGGCGCGGCCCGCGGCGGGGCGTCGGGCCCGATGCGCGGCACGGCGTTCGCCGGCGGCCTGCTCTTGCTCTGCGCCGGTCTCCCGTTCCTGTTCCCCGCGGACCCGCTGCAGTACGACCCGCTGAGCAGCCAGCCGCTCACGTGGACGCTCGGCTACTCCGCTGAGCTTGGCGCTGCCTGGATCCTCGCCGTCACGGCGATGCTCGCGGTGTTCACCAGCGGCGAGCGGGACGCCACCGGCAGCGTCACGCGGCTCGCGGCGACCCTGTTCCTGGCGTTCGCGCTCGGCACGTTCGCCAACGGCTGGCTGTTCGCCGCCGAGCCCCGCGCGGAGCTCGTCGTCGGCACGCTGGTCGCCACCGTGGCTGCCTCCACCGCGTTCGGGCGCTGGCGCGGCCCGGAGCTCGCGCTCGGCCCGGTGTTCACCGGCGCGATGATGACCGCGATCAGCAACGCTGCGACGCCGCTCGACCCCGCGTGGATGCTCGGGCTCTCGCTCGCCGTGAGCGCCGGGGCGCTGGCCGCGGCCCTCTCGATCGACGTGCTCGCGCCGTTCCTCGCGGCGCTGGCCATCCTCCCGCTGCTGGTGAACGTCACCGAGCGGCTCACGCCGTTCTTGCCCGACGGCGGCTACGTCCTGCTCGCGATGGTCGTGGCGTTCCAGGCCTTCGCGGTGGTGCTCGCGTTCCGCCTGCGCGCGGATCGCCCGGGCGCGGTCGCGGCGGTGGTGCTCGCCGGGCCGCTCGCGTTCTTCGGGTTCCACCTCGCGTGGCAGGCCGGGCTCGGCGCGGGGGAAGGCGTGCTCGCGCTGGTCCTCGGGGTGCACGTCGCGCTCGCGGCGCGCATGGCGCGCTCCTGCGGGATCGCGGCCGACTCGGGGCAGTTCGCGGCGATCCTGATCACGCTGCTCACGTTCGCCGCGCTGGCGGTGCCCCTGCAGCTCGAAGAGGCCTGGCTC
>CALQBK020000171.1 GCA_943328795.2 Bifidobacterium breve | reverse complement strand
GGACGTTGCCCCTGTCGACGCTGCTGCGCTCCCGCCGGTAGCTGCGGCTCCGCCGCCGCTTGCGCCGGTCGCGGCCGCGCCTCCCGTGGCGGCCGCCGCCCCCGGCAGGCCGCCAGCCGCGACTGCGCCCCCCGCCGCGACCGCGGTCTCCCGGCCTCCGCCGACCTCCGCGCCGACGCCTGCGCCCGCTGCCGCCGCCACCGCAGACGCCGACCCCTGGGGCGCCCCCGTGGCGGTCACCTCCGGCGTGCTGAAGATCGTGACCGACCCCGATGGCGCCACGGTCTACGTCAACGAGCAACAGCGCGGAAAGACCCCCCTCACGGTCGAGCTCGCCTACGGCGTGCACAACATCCGCGTCGTGCGGGCCGGCTACAAGACCGAGGTGAGGGACGTCACGATCCGCGTGGCCGAGCTGAACGTCCCGTTCATCCTCAAGCCCGAGGTCGTGACCGGCCAAGTGAACGTGTATGGGCCCGCCGGGTTCCGCGTGGTCATCGACGGGCATGACCGCGGCGCGATGCCGGTGACCGTGCAAGTCAGCGAGGGTGTACGCCAGTTCAAGCTGGTGAGCGACGCCGACGGGTCTGGGTGCACGCTGCCGAAGGACATCACGTTCCACTCGCCCGGCCGGCCCGAGACGGTGACGCTCGCCTGCCCGTAGATCGCTGGTCTTTTGGGGGGTTTTGCTCTATACTTCGCGGCATGAACCTCACGCCTACCTCGCGCATCGTCGTCTCCCTCCTCGTCTCGCTCGCCCTCGCCGGGTGTGACGCGGGCACTGGCGGCAAGGGCTCCACCGATGGGCCGAACCAGGTCGTGTCGTACTCGGACCAAGACCAGGACGGGATCATCGACTTCCACGAGGGGTTCGTGGACCCCGACGCTGAGACGACGGACACCGCCGCGCCGACCGAGTCCACGGACACGGACGCCGACGGCACGCCGGACTACCTGGACACGGACAGCGACGACGACGGGATCCTCGACGCGACCGAGGCCGGCGACGACGACCCGCTGACGCTTCCGTTCGACTCCGATGACGACGGCGTCGCGGACTTCCGGGACACGGACAGCGACGACAATTGCATCCCGGACACCGATGACGGCGAGGGGGACCTCGACGAAGACGGCGTCATCGACTCGTCGGACCTGGACGACGACGGGGACACGATCAAGGACATCTACGAGATCGGCGACTCCTGCGGCGTCCCTGACTCGGACGGCGACGGCACGCCGGACTACCAGGACCAAGACTCCGACAACGACAACGTCGCGGATGTCTACGAGTCGGGCACCTCGGCGTGGGATGACACCCCGCGCGACACCGACCAGGACGGCGTCGCCGACTACCTCGACCAAGACTCGGACGGGGACGGCGTGTCCGACACCGCCGAGGACGGCACCACCAGCGCGGACGACGCGCCTGCGGACACCGACGGCGACGGCATCATCGACTCGGCGGACTTCGACTCGGACGGCGACGGCCTCACGGACGTCGAGGAGGCCGCCTTGGGCACTGACCCCCGGAACGCCGACAGCGACGGGGACGGGTTCACCGACGGCGCGGAGATCGAGGCCGGGACCGACCCCTCGGACAGCACCTCGCAGATCGACGGGATCTACGTCACGGTGCCCGAGCGCACCACCGTCGAGGACACCTTCGACTTCACGCTCAACGTCGAGATGGGGGACGTCCTCTTCCTCATCGACACGACGTGCTCGATGTCCGCGACGCTCTCTGGGATGAGCGGCCAGTTCTCCGGGATCGTGTCCGGCTTGGCGACGGCGCTGCCCGACGCCGAGTACGGGGTCGCGACGTTCGACGACTACCCGGACGGCTCGCACGGCTCCACCGGCTCGCATGACAAGCCCTACATCCTGATCCAGCAGGTCACCGACAACACGTCGGCGGTGCAGTCGGCGCTCTCGGGGCTCGGGCTCCACGGCGGCGGCGACACGCCCGAGTCGTCGATGGAGGCGCTCTACCAGTCGATGACGGGCGTTGGCTACGACATGAACTGCGACGGCGCTTACGCCAGCAGCACCGACGTCGTGCCGTTCATCGCCAGCTCCGGGGACCTGTTCAACGGGTCCGGCGGGCAGTGGTACAACTCCTCCACGTCGGGTGCCGGCGCGAGCGGGGGTGCTGGCTTCCGCGACTATGCGCTGCCCATCGTGATCTACGCGACGGACGCGCAGATGCGCGACGCGGGGTCGTCCAACTCCTCGCTCAACGGCGTACCACGCAACGCGTGCCACAACGCGAGCGGGGCCGACGTCATCTCCGCCGCGGGGAGCCTCGGCGCGTACCTGATCGGGATCTCGGTGAGCGGCTCCGCGCCCGTCGCCCAGATGAACACCCTCGCCGACGCCACGTCCTCGTACGCCGACACCGATGGCGATGGCGCCGCGGACGACAAGCTGGTGTTCACGTGGACGGGCAGCTCGTCCGCGCTGCGGACCACCATCGTGGACGCGGTGACCGACCTCGTCGGCTCACTGCACTTCTCTGAGGTCACGCTGGTACCGGACGACCCGTACGGGTTCGTCGTTGGGATCGACCCCGAGAGCTACACGCTCTCGAGCGGCGCGAACGGCCAGGTGATCGACTTTACGCTCACCTTCCGCGGCGCGGTCCCCGCGTCGTCCGAGGACGAGGTCTACCACGTAGCGCTGAACGTCGTCGGTGACGGGACCGTGCTGCTCGACACCCTCGACATCTACGTCGTGGTCCCGGGGAACTGACATGCGCACCCTGCTCCTCACCTCCCTCCCCCTGTTCGTGTTCGCGTGCTCCGACACCGGGCTCAAGCACGTCAGCGACTACGGCGGGGTCTACGAGTCCAGCATCACCGGCCGGGTGTGCGACCCCGACACGAACCAGTGGATGGAGGGGGCGACCGTTTACACGCACATCGTCTCCGACGCTGGCGAGCTGATCGGCACGGTCGAGTCGGTGACCGACGGCGAAGGGTACTACCACCTGACTGACCTGCGCGATGGGCTGATCTACACGGTCTACGTGCAGTTCGGCAGCACCGTGCTCGACCAGTACGACGTTGACCTGACCGAGGGCGGCGAGATCATCGTGCCCGACCCCACGTGTGGTGGGTCTGTCTCCGGGGACGTCGCGGTGGTCACGGGTGACTTCGACGACATGGCCGCGGTGCTGCAGCAGGTCGGCATCGAGAGCTTCACGATCATCGACGGTCGGGACACCGCCGGGCTGGTCGAATTCCTCGGTTCAGAGGAGAACCTCACGCCCTACTCCACGGTGTACTTCGCCGGCGGGCACATCGAAGAGGACGTGATCTACGACACCGATGGGTCGGACACGAACGGGGACGTCTCGAACGTCCGCGCGGCGATCCGCGGGTACGTGACGAACGGCGGGAAGGTCGTCGCGAGCGACTGGTCGTACGACGTGGTCGAGCAGGTGTGGCCGGACAAGGTCGAGTTCCTGAACGACGACTCGGTGCCGAACGCCGCGCAGCTCGGGGTGCCGATGAACGTAAACGCGGACATCCCGGACGCCGGGCTCTCCGCCGCGGTCGGCGAGAGCACGATCCAGGTCGACTTCGACCTCGACGCGTGGCCGGTCGTCGAGAGCGTCGCGAGCGACGTGACCGTGCTCGAGAAGGGGGACATCACCTGGGAGTTTGGGCTCGAGACCACCAACGAGACCAACAAGGCGCTGTCCCTCACCTTCACCGCGGGCGACGGCACCGTCGTGCTGACGGCCTGGCGGATGGCCTCGAACGCGGACGGCAAGGGCGGGAAGGTAGTCCGCTACTTGGTCAACGACCTGTAGGGCGGCAGCAGCACCCGCACGGTGGTGCCCGCTCCTGGGCTTGACTCGATCCGCGCGGTGCCGCCGGCGTGCAGCGCGACGTTGTAGACCGTCGCGAGCCCGAGACCGGTGCCTTGGCCCGGGGGCTTGGTCGTGTAGAACGGCTCGAACGCCCGCGCGAGCGTCTCGGCGCTCATCCCGCTGCCGGAGTCCGCGACGGCGAGCTCGATCCACGTCCCGTCGTGCAGCTCGGGGTCGTCGAGCAGCTCGACATCGCAGACCGAGAGGCGAATCGCGCCGCCGGAGGGCATCGCGTCGCGGGCGTTCATCAGCAGGTTGATCACGACCTGCTCCCACTCGGCGGGGTTGGCGAGGACGGGCGCAGGGGAGGGGAGGTGCGTGTTGAGGTCGATCCCAGGGCCGAGCAGCCGGTCGAGGACGGAGTGGAGGTCCGACGTGAGCCCGGCCAAGTCGAACGGTCGCTTCTCCACCGGCTGGCGTCGGCTGAACCCCAGGAGTTTTCGCGTCAGCACCTTCGCCTGCGACGCCGCGCGCGTGAGCTCGCCGAGCGGACGCCGGTGCGCCCCTTCCGGCGGCAACGACTCGCCGAGCATGTCGGCGTAGCCAAGCACGACGGAGAGCAGGTTGTTGAAGTCATGCGCGACGGTGCCCGCGAGCTGGCCGATCGCCTCGAGTTTCTCGGTCTGCGCCATTCGAGCTTGGAGCTGGCGCCGCTCGGTGACGTCGTGGATGATCGAGAACACCAGCTCCCGGCCCCCGTCGCTGAGCGGGCCGGTGAAGACCTCGACGTCCTTCAACGCCCCCGACGCCGTGCGGTGCTGAAACGTGAACCGGTGCCGCTTCCCCAGGCGCGTCTCCTCGAGCCGCGCCGCGATGTCGGCCGGGTGCATCGTGTTGATGTCCCAGATCCGCATCGAGCGGAGCTGCTCGACGTCCCAACCGTAAAATGCCACTGCCGCGGGGTTCGCGTCCACGATCCAGCCCTCTTTGGGGTCGATCAGGAGCTTGATCGCGGGATTGCGCTCGAACATCGCCCGGTAGAGGGCGCTGGGATCCGCGAGCCCTGCAGGCGCGGGGTTCAACGCTCAGCCTATACGGGCGCTTCGGCAGGCGGGTTGAGCCGGCTGGGATCAGGCAAGAGGATGTACCCCTTGTCGAGGTCCCCGAGGAACGCGCAGGCGTCGCCCCCGACTTGGCCCAACACGGCCCCAACGTACGCGGTGATCAACGCCTCGATCCGCTCCTCCAGCTCCCCGATGCGGGTGCCGTTCAGGTCGGGCAAGTGGGCGTCCAAGATGCTGTCCAGCGCGTCAGACGGCTCGAGCTCCGGCGTGCCATCCATCATGCGCTCCTGGATGAGCTCGCGCAGGCGGTCGACCGACTCCTTGCGGCTGCCGATGGGCCCGGACTTGATGCGCACGGGGCGATCGAGCCCGAACAGCATGATCTGCGCGGCTTGGAAGTGCGTCTCGATGATGCGGTCCGACTCACTGCCCGGGTCGGGGTCAAACCCCATGCGCATCCACGCCTTCGCCATCGTGCGGGGGTGGCTCGCGGAGATGTTGTTGTTCGCGTACTCGTCGATCTTGAAGCGGCCGAAGTGCTCGAGCAGGAGCTTGTCGCAGGGGCGCGAGCCGGACAGGTTCTCGATGATGACCGGCGCGTTCACCGTGAGGGTGCAGTGGCCGCGCCCCCTGTTCTTCGAGACCCAACGCAAGGTGTCCTCGTGGGTGCGAAGGCTCTCGGCGGTGACCAGGATCAGGTTCCCGGACTCCGTGGTCTCGAGGACGGCGCCACCCGAGGGGTCGCGCGGCGTCCAGCCCAGGTCAAGTCCGAGGTAGCGAATGGTCCGCAAATTAACTCCTTGGTTCGATTCGATAGGGTCACTTCCAGCGGTTCAGCAAGCCGGACAGCGCCAACGGCACCCCCCGGGCGCGTTCGCCGAGCGTAGCGCCGCCGCGCGAGACCTCGACCAGGCCGCGCGCCATGGTCACGAGGGCCTCGTTGTAGGGATACCACCACATCTCGCGCTGCTGCCGGGTGCGGTCGATGCAGACGGTCCGAACGTGCGTGAGGCCTTCGAGCCCGAACCGGGAGCCGGTCACGCCGTACCCGCTCTCGCCGCGGCCCGTCCACGCGGCGCCGCCCATCGGGCCGGTGAAGCAGCAGTTGTTCACGAAGATCACGCCGCAGCGGATGCGCCGGGCGACAGCCTCCGCCGCCGCGAGGTCCTTGCCCCACACGCTGCCGCACAGCCCGTACGGCGTGCGGTTCGCGTGCTCGATGGCCTCGTCCACCGAGTCGAACGGCACGATCGGCAGCAGCGGGCCGAAGGTCTCCTCCACCATCACGGCCGAGTCGAGCGGCACGTCAGTGAGCACGGTCGGCGGGTAGTAGTACCCGGCGGCGCCGGGCGTCCCGCCGGTCAACACCTGTGCGCCTGCCGCCCGCGCGGCCTCGACCTGGCCGTGCACCTTGGACAGCGCGGCCTCGTTGACGAGCGGCCCGACGTCCAGCTGCGGCCGCAGCGCCTTGGCCGCAGCGACGACGCGCTCGACGAAGTTCGCGTAGATCGACCGGTGCACGTAGCAGCGCTCGATGGAGGCGCAGTCCTGGCCCGCGTTGTGAAACGCGCCCCACGCGATCCCCGCGACCGCGCGGTCGAGGTTCGCGTCCTTCAGCACGATCGTGGCATCCTTGGAGCCAAGCTCTAGCGAGCACGGGATCAGCATCGTCGCTGCCTGCATCGCGACGCGCTTGCCGGCCGCTACGCTGCCCGTGAACACGATCTTGTCGGGGTGCGCCGCGATCAGCGCCTCGCCGACTCGGCCATCGCCCTGCACGGTCGTGACCAGCCCCGGCGGCAACGCGGCGGCCATAATCTCCGCGAGCAGCGCGCCGGTGCGAGGGGCGTGCTCGCTCGGCTTGAACACCACCGCGTTGCCCGCCAGCAGCGCCGGCACGATGGTGCGCAGCGGCAAGTTGAACGGGTAGTTCCACGGCATGATCAGCGCGATGACCCCGATGGGATCGAGCTCCAGCCACACTTGCTTCCCAGGGTAGTTCACCGGGTTGAGCGGCACGTCGATCGGCGCCAGCAGGTCGTCGATGACGGCCAGCCAGTGGTCGAAGAGCTCCCCGGTGGTCACCACTTCGCTGGTCCAGGCCTCGCCGAGCGGCTTCCCGAGCTCGTCGTGCAGCACAGCCCCGATGTCGGCCGCGCGGGCCAGCAGGCTGTTGCCGAGCCGCCGCACCACCGCCTTGCGCTCCTCCAACTCCAACGTCGCGAAGGCCGCGCCCGCCGTACGCGCCGACGCGACGATGCCCGGGAGCAGCGAGGGGTCGTGCGCGTCCATTCCCCAGCCCGTCTCCGCGCCGGTCGTAGGGTTCACGCCCACGATGCGGGTGGTGGGGCCAGAAGCGGTGATTCTCGACATCCCGGCGGCTTATCTCATCCCGAGCGGGAGCGCGCCCATTGGACTTCCGGCAATTCCAAAAAGCCAGCCCGCAACGGACTGTATATGTCCTTCAGCGTCGCGGACACGAGATCGGCCGCCTCGCTGCGCGCCCCGGGCCCGCGCAGGCTGTGCAGGAGGCCCAACAACAGCGACCGATCGCCGCACTCCCTCGCGCCGGTCTCGGCGAGCTGGTACAGGCGGGCGTCCCGGGCCCGACGTGCGCAAACGGCTAGCAGCTCGGTGCGCAGCTCGGCCGAGATGGGTGACGCCAACAGCGTCGAGTGGTGCGTGGCGAGCATGAGGTCCCCGGCGAGCGCGGCGGCCATGCCGGCGTGGTAGTCGCGGAGCGGAACATCGCCGGCCCGGGCTGCGGCTTCGCCGCCCCGGAGGTGGGCGGCGTGCGCGGCGGCGGGGTCGCGCCTGAGCGAGCGCAGCCGGGCGACGAGGATGCCGTGGGTGGCGCGCATGGCCCAGGGGTTGTCCTCGCCCGACGCGCGGCCGAGCGCGGCGAGCCGGGTCTCCGCCTCGTCCCAGCAGCCCGCGCGGAGCAGGATGTCCACCCACGCCAGGTCGGCGAGCTGCTCGCCTTCCGGTGCCAGCAGCGGCCGCGCGAGCGCCAGGCTCTCGCACGCCGCGTGCAGCGCGAGGTGGCGCGCGTGCTGTTGGGCCAGCCGGACGTGGAGCCGGCCACGAGCCTCCGCGGGGAAGCGCGGGTCGCCGAGCAACCCGCGGGCCCGGACCGCCGCGTCGCTGCGCCGCCCGAGCCGCAGCTCGAGATCGACCATCGCCAGCGCCGCGTCGACCTTCGTGCGGGACTGGGGGTCGGCGTCGCGCTCGAGCACGCGCTGAAGGCGCCTCCGCGCGGCGGGGGCGTCACCCGCTCGCAACGCGACATTCGCGAGGATCCACGAGCGCTCGGCGGGATGGCTGTCCGCCACGTCGCGCAGGGACTCGACGAGCCGTTGGGGGACGGGCCGTCCCCAGGTCAGCAGTGACTCCACGTCGAGCAGCGTCACGGCGACGGCCTGCGGGCCGGGGGTCGGGTCGCGGTACCGGTCGACCACCGCCCGAACGCCCGCCCAACCGAGGTGCGGGAGGCGCTCCCAGGCGCGCTGGAGCTCCTGGACTGGCGGGAGACGCGCGGCCGCACCGGGCCGCGTGGACCGGATGACGTCGGCCAGGATGGGGCGCTGGAGCGCGACCCGGTCCTCGGCGTCGATGGTGACGAGGCCAAAGCGGATCAACGTGTAGACCGCCGCGGGGTCGACCCCGGTGGTGGCCTCCACCTCGTCCAGGTCGACGGGCTCGGCGTGCTCGGCGATCGCGCTCAGGAGGAGCTGGGCGCCCGGCGGAAGCTGCGCGAGCGCCCGCCGCAGGTCCCGGCTCGCACGGCCAGCGGGTGCCGGGCGAACCTCGGAGTTCCAGTGCCATGACGGCGACCCGTCGTCGTCGGCGCCGATGCAGGAAAGCGCCCCCGCAGCTGCGAGCCGGCGAACGGTCGCTACGGCGAGCGCCGGCTGGCCCCCGGTCGCGGTGTAGACCGTGGACGCCAGCCCGAGCGGCTCGGCCGCCGTACCGAGCAGCGCCCGGATCAGCTCGCCGGTCTCCGCGCGCGTGAGCGGCCGCAGCTCGACGATCGGGCCCTCCAACCGGCGGCTCGACGCGCGCCCAGTGATCACCATCGACACCTCGGGCACCGCGGCCCGCAGCGATGCCAGCCAGCCGAACAACGCGTCGTCGACGACGTCCTCGATCACCAACAGCACGCGAGGCGCGGTCCGCGACTCCCCGGCGAGGCCCGCCAGCGCCCGCTTGACGCTCTGGGCTGTCGGCTGGACGCTGCCGGCCCAGCCGTCGAGGCACCGCGCGAGCTGGGCGTAGCCCCACTCCGCGCTGGCCCCGCCGCGGGCCTTGATGGTCACGTGCTCGACGCCTACACCCTCGGCGAGCGTGCGCGCCTGCTCAGCGGCGGCAGCGAGCCCGCTGCCGAGCTCCCCGTGGAGCTGCACGACGCCGCCCGTCCCGTTCACGCCGCCGTCCAACACGGCCAACACCGCGCCACGCACGGCCTCGCGCCCGATGTTCAGGCGTGGCGTCGCGAGCGTGAACACCGTGACTGGCTCGGGCGCCCGCACGCCCCCGCAGCGGATGAGCTGGGCGAGGGCGATCGCCGCCGACTGCGGGCGATCCGCCGGATCGCGCGCGAGCAGCCGGTCCACGAACAGCGCGAAGCCCGGGTCCAAGTCCGGCAGCCGCTGCCCGATCGGCGCGGCGCGGCCCGAGCGGTGCGCTTGGATGTAGCCGGCGAGGCCCCGCGCCTGGTACGGCCGCTGCCCGCAGAGCGCCTCGTAGAGCGTGATGCCGAGCGAGTACAGGTCGGCGCGCACGTCCACCTTCGCGCCCGCGATCTGCTCAGGCGCCATGTAGGCGTGGGTGCCGAGCACTTCGCCGAGCGTAGACGTGAGCGGATCCGCCGGGTCGATCGCGAGGCCGAGGTCCATCAGGACGATGTCGACGCTGCCGCCCGCAGGGTCGTCGGGCGCTGCGTCGGTCACGCCGCGCAGCCACGTGTTCGACGCCTTCAGGTCGCGGTGGACGACGCCCTGGTCGTGCAGGTGGATCAGGATCCTGAGCAGCTGCGTCGCCAGCGAGTACACCTGCGGGACCGTGAGCGGGCCTGATCCGAGCCGCTTGTCCAGGGTCTGCCCCGCGAGCAGCTGCAGGATCAGCGCGGGCTGGGGGCCGTCGATGTTCGCTAAGCAGCGCACGAGCCCGGGGTGGTTCTGGCGCTGCAGGATCCGCCCCTCGCGCAGGAAGCGGCGGCGCAGGTTGGGGCGGCCGGCCTCGCGCAGCACCTTGATCGCGACGGTCTGCGGCCCCCTGCCGTCGTCCCAGGTCCCCCGCCAGACGTCCGCGATCCCGCCGTCGCCGATCTTGACGTCGAACACGACGCCGGTCACCTCCGGCGGCGTTGGCTGGGCCGAGCTCATCCGGCGGGCGCCAGGCCGCGGATCCACG
>CALQBK020000170.1 GCA_943328795.2 Bifidobacterium breve | reverse complement strand
CGGCCTCAACCCGCGCCGCTTCCGCCGACTGCTCGGCCTCCGCCGCTTCCGCCAGCCTCGCCGCTTCCGCCAACCGCGCGGCTTCGACCCGCGCCGCTTCCGCCAACCGCTCGGCCTCCGCCTCCGCGGTCAACCGGTCCTCTTCCGCCAGCCGCGTTTCCTCGGCCAACCGGTCGGCCTCAACCCGCGCAGCTTCCGCCAATCGCTCGGCCTCCTCCGCAGCCGCCTCCTCCGCCAACCGCGCAGCTTCCGCCAACCGCTCGACCTCCGCCTCCTCCGCCAACCGCTCGGCCTCCGCCTCCTCCGCCAACCGCTCGGCTTCGACCCGCGCAGCTTCCGCCAACTGCTCGGCCTCCGCCGCTTCCGCCACCCGCGCCGCTTCCGCCAGCCGCTCGGCCTCTACCCGCGCCTCTTCCGCCAACCGCTCGGCCTCAACCCGCGCCGCTTCCGCCGACTGCTCGGCCTCCGCCGCTTCCGCCAGCCTCGCCGCTTCCGCCAACCGCGCGGCTTCGACCCGCGCCGCTTCCGCCAACCGCTCGGCCTCCAACCGCGCAGCTTCCGCCAACCGGGCGGCCTCCGCCTCTTCGGCCAAGCGCGCCTCCGCGGCGAGCCGCTCGGCCTCTACCCGCGCAGCTTCCGCCAACCGCTCGGCCTCCGCCAAGCGCTCGGCCTCCGCCTCCGCGGCGACCCGCGCCTCCTCCTCCAGCCGCCAGCCCGGGGACGAGCCGGCAGCCAACTCAACCGGCCATCCCCGCGCCTCCGCGACGACGTGGGCCGCCAGCATCGCGAAGATCGGCGTCCGCTCGGCCTCGGCCAGCAGTTCGTCCCGACCGCTGACAGAGAGCACTGGCAGCGACTCGCGGATCGCCGCAGCCAACGCCTCCAGTTGACCACCAGCAGCGGCGCAGGCGCGGTCGAGGTCGGGCAACCAGGCCCGCGCGACCTCCACCGCCAGGGGCCCGACCCCGAGCTCTTCCGCGGCGTGCGTGCACCACTGTTCGAAGGTCGTCGCAGCGTCGGCCGGGCCCCAGGGCTCGTCGACAGGGGTGAGCGGCAGCGCGAACTCGACAGCGGCGAGCCAAGCGAGCGCCGCCGCACCGGCTTCAGTCGCCTGGAAGCGCGCGGCCTGGGTTGCCGGCGGCCCGGACCACAGCGCCGCGGCCAGGTCCGCGAGCCCGAGGAGCCGAACGACGGCGTCGCGCCGGGCCTCGTCCTCCAGGTCCGCGAGCCCGACTGCCCAGTCCTGGTGGGCGTCCCAGAGGGAGAGGCCTGAACGCGGCGAGAGCGCGACGGAGCCGACAACACCGCCCGGGTCGAGGCGCGCGGCACGCTCGACCAGCCCCTCGTCGCGCACTTCGACACCGCCGGGCGGGGGCCCCGCGGAGGCGGAGGCCCAGCCGGCGTGTCCGGTCACGCCAAGTACGACCCGGACGAGCGCGGCTGCTTCGCCCGGATCGCGAGGGTCGAGGAGCCTGTGGAGATCGGGGCGCACGCCCGGAAACGTAGCGCGGCGGGCTTGGGGTCACGCGTCGAGACGAGCCCCGCCGCGGGCCGGCGATGTGCGCGTTTGGTCAACTCCGGAACCGGCCGGGAACACCGCCGCCGCGGCGGTGACGAACCGTTCAACCCCGGAGCTTCCATGAGCGTAACTGTCGAAAACGGCAAGGGTCGGAAGAGCCTCGTGGTCGACCTCAACGTCGTCCCGTTCATCGACTTCCTCTCGTGCTTGATCGCCTTTCTGATGTTGGGCGCCGTGTGGGCACAGGTCGCCGCGATCGAGGTGGACCAGGAGGTGGGCCACGACATCGACGAGCTCGCTGGCCCGACGCTCCCACCGCTGACCGTGCACCTGGGCGCGAGCGCCGCCTGGGTCGCCCGAGACCCGACCTCGGGGGTGACGGTACCCAGCCGGGCCGGGGGCGACCTTGGGCGGTCGGCGGACACTGCCCCCGACTGGAAGGCAATCCGGGCGCTGGTCGCGGCGGACCGGGCCACGTTCCCGGAGGAGCAGCGCGTGGTGATCAACACCGACGACGGCGTCCCCTACGAGCAGGTGGTGGCGGCGATGGACCTCACGCGCGAGCTCGGGTACGAGCAGACCCTCTTGGCCGGCGGCGCCCCGGTGCAGTGACGGCTCGCCGCCAGGCCGAGCGCCCTGAACACCACGCGCTCGTCCAAAACCCCGCCGCCCTCCTCCCTCAGCGCTCGCCGCCAGGCCGAGCGCCCTGAACCCCACCCGCTCGTCCAAAACCTGCCGCCCGACACCGGGTGAACGCACTCCCCGATGCGAAAACCACGGGCCCGGGGATCTCGCCCCCGGCGAGATCCCCAGGGAAAAGGCGCGAGGTCTTCCGAGTGCCTTTTCCCGTTGGGCCCCAGGGGGTCTGGGGGGGCGCCCCGCGCCCCCCCAGGAAGCAACTCTGTAGTCATGGAGGGTGCGGGCGCCCTCCATGACTACAGAGTACCGAAGTAGTTCGACACCGCCATGTCCCACGCCTCCGGCGTCGCGATCGCCGGCGACCGCTCAAAACGCGCCTGGTTCGCGATCTGCTGCAGCAGGTCGCGCGGCTGGCAAAACCGCATCGCGCGGTTGGCCTGGTGGTAGTGCCGGAACACGAGGTCCTCGGCAGCGCCCGCCGGCAGCGTCACGCCAAGCAGCGGCGCCATCATCTCGACGAGCTGGCAAAACTCGTCCGGCTCGGGGTCGAGCACCTCGACCTTGTACGGGATGCGCCGCAGGAACGCCTCGTCCACCAGCTGGCGCGGCTCCAAGTTCGTCGAGAACACCAGGATGGGGTCGAACGGCGCGGTGATCTTCCGCCCGTCCGGCAACTTCAGGAAGTCGAGGCGCTTCTCGAGCGGGAAGATCCACCGGTTGAGCAGGATCTGCGGCGGCGTGAGCTGCCGACCGAAGTCGTCGATGACCAGGGTGCCGCAGTTCGCCTTGAGCTGCAGCGGGGCCTCGCAGATGTTGGTGAGCGGGTCGAGCTGGATCTCGAGCATCTCGAGCGTGAGCTCACCGCCCGCGACGACAGTCGGCCGCTCAATCTTGATCCAGCGGCGGTCCAAGCGCTCCGCGGCGGTCAGCGGCTTGAAGTCGCTCTCGACCTGGTTGTGCGTCGCGGGGTCGTACACCTTCACGAGGTGCCCGTCGATCAGCAGGGTCTGCGGGATCCAGATGGTGTCGCCAAAGCAGCGCGTCAGCCGCTCGGCAATGCTGGTCTTGCCGTTGCCCGGCGACCCGTGCAGGAACAGCGCGCGCCCAGACGTGATCGCGGGCCCGATGCGGGCGAGCAGCTTGCGGCTGACGAGCAGGTCTTCGAACGCGTGGTCGAGGTCCTGCTGCGTCAAGTCCCGGTGGCTCGGTGACTGCTCCTTCACGCTCTGCAGGTACTGGTCGAAGGGGACCGGCGCGGGCCCGACGTACGCGCAGATGCGCTTGTACTCCTGGGCGCGAGCGCGGCCGAGGTCGGTCAGGTCATAGACGAAGTCGCCCACGTTCGTCGACGTGCGGTGCTGGACGAGCTTCTGCTGCTTGAGGTAGTCGAGCAGCTCTTTCACGAGCGGCGTGCTCATGCAGACGTCGGTCGCGATGTTGCGGCCGGACTCGCTGCCCACCACCAGCAGGTAGCGGAGCACGATCTGCTCGATCAGGAGCGGGTCGACGCCGGTCTCCTCCCAGGTGCGGGGCTCCCGGGGCTGGAAGCGCGACATCGTCGGCAGGCTCATCAGCCCCACGGACGGAGACGGCGGGGACATCCGCCCACCGGCGAGGATGACGCTGACCGCCGGGCCCCCGAGCCCCTCCTCGTACACCGCGGGCCGGGCCATCGGGGCGAGCCGAGGCGTGAGCGGGATGTTCGCCCGCGGGAGCGGGTCCAGCGCGCCGGGCGTCTGCGCGGGCGGCTCGGCGGGACGCGGGCGGTTCAAGGCGAGCGGCTTCGGCCTGGCGAACGCGTCCCCCGCTGTCGGCTGCGCCGTAGGGACGGGGGGGCCTTTAGGAGGATCGGTAGGCATGGCCGCAAACGTATCTCTTTCCCAGCCCCCGCCGCCGGGGTACACCCGCGCATGGGCCTGCTCTCCCGCGTCCGGAATCGTCTCTTCCGCCCCAAGGCCGTCGCGGCCATCGGGCCGGCTTTCTCGCCGGCGTACGAGGAGGAGTGGAACGAGCTGGTCGAGCAGGTAGACAACTACGGGCAGAAGGTCGGCGCCGCGGTCGTCCAGAGCTGGGAGGTCGGGGCCGCAGAGCTCGGCCGCGCCGTGAAGGGCAAGCCCGGTGAGAAGGTGCTGATCGAGCGCTTCAGCGACGCGCTCGTGCCGACGCTCACGCCGTTCCAGGACCTGCACAAGAAGACCTCCGAGGCGATGAAGCTCGGCTACTCCAAGGGTACGGCGACGGGGCAACTCACGGCCGCGAACACCGCGCTGCTCACCCTCGTCGCCGGGCTGGGGCCAAGCGCGGCCGACGGCTGGGCGAAGACCGCGACCTACCTCGAGCCGGTCTTCGCGGTCTGCGCGGACCCCGCCGCTGCCCGCGCCGCGATGCTCGCGCACGGACCAGCCCTCGAGGCGGCCTGCGCAGACGCCGAGCGTGTGCTCGTCGACGAGCTCGCGAAGGGCCCCGCGCGGGCCTCGCTCTGGGTGGCTGTCACCGAGCCGTTCGACCAGTGGCAGCTCCGGCTGGTCCGTGGCCTCGAGATCGCGATCACGCAGGCCACCCGCGAGCTGGCGGCGAACGCCCGGGCGAACGCGTAGGGACGGTGCTCACTCGGGCCACCTGGGCGGCGCTCTCCGCCGGGAGGTTGCGGTTCCGGGCAGCCGAGGTGATCGCACGGCAAGCCACGCCCACGGGGGCGCGCAGCGTCCTCCTCAGGTCGCCTGCCGGCTACGCCTTGCCGGCCCGGGTCCACCACCCGCTCGACGCGACGAGGCCCCGCCCGGGCGTGCTGCTGTGCCCTGGCGGACTCGACGGCCTCGGGGGCGGCGAAGGGCTCTCGGTCGTGCTCGGCTGCCAGCGGCTCGCGCGCGCGGGGTTCGCCGCGCTGTGCTGGTCCCCGTCCGGCCGAGAGGGCGCGCCCGGCGTCGAGGACCGCAACGGGCCGCTCCACCAGTCAGAGGCCATCGAGGCCCTGCGTGTGCTCGCCAGTGACCCCGCGGTCGACCCCGCGCGCATCGTGGTGCTCACGATCAGCTTCGGCCTCGTGCTCGGGCTGGCGGCTGCTGCAGCGCGGCCCACGGGCGTGCGGGGGCTGGTCGACTGGGAGGGCCCGCCGAGCCGCGAGTGGTTCGTGGCCAGCCGGCTGAAGCTGCGCTCACGTCCCGAGGACGACGGGTTCTGGGCCGAGCGCGAGGCCGTTCGCCGGGTCGGCGCGCTCCGCGTGCCGTACTGGCGCGCACAGGGCAGCTGGGACCACGTCCACGGGCCGGAGACCGGCCTCGCGCTGGAGATGGTGAACGCCGCCGTCGCGGGCGGCGTCCCCGACGTGCGGCTCAACCGCGCGCGGAGCTGGACCCCGCCGAAGCTGCTGTCGTCGGCGATGGAGGAGCAGTCGGCGGCGATGCTCGGCTGGATCACCGAGCTCACCGCGTGAGGTGACCCGCGGTCATACCGTAGGTCGATCAGACGCCGTGCTCGCCCAGGGCCTTCTTGAGCGGCTTGTTGAACGCCCACATCGCGGCGCCAGTGCCGACGCCGATCGCGCAGAGCATAAGGAAGAACTGCGTCTTCGTCATGTCGTCGTAGAAGGTCCCGATGAAGCCCGACAGGAAGTTCCCGAGGAAGCTCGACGCGAGCCACATGCCCATCATCATGCTGACGATGCGCGGGGGCGAGACCTTCGTCACGAGCGAGAGCCCGATAGGCGACAGGTAGAGCTCGCCGATCGTGAGCACCAGCGTGCAGAAGAACGGCCAGAACACCGAGCCCCGGCCGTCCTCTCCGACCAGGTAGGCGCCCAGCGCCATGACCACGAAGGAGAGGCCCAGGACCGTGGACCCGATGGCCATCTTGCCGACCGAGCTCGGCTCGGTGCCACGTTGGTTCTGCCAACGCCAGAACATGTCCAGCAGCGGCGCGAGCGTGAAGATCATGAAGGGGTTGAACGACTGGAACCAGTTCGGCGGGATCTGGAAGCCCAGGATCACCGGCCAGTTCGTCTGGGTGTCCGCCCAGGTCTGCATCGTGTTGCCCTGCTGCTCGTACACGGCCCAGAACGAGATGTTCAGCACGCACAGCGCGCAGAGCGCTGCGACCTTGAGCCAGTCCTGCTGGGTGAGCGCGCCCGCCGCCGCGTTGCTCGCGGCCTTCTCGGCGCGGGGCTTCTCAGGGGCGAGGTAGCGGCCGCCGAACGCGTACATCACGAGGCCGACGCACAGGCCGATGCCTGCCGCCCCGAACCCGTAGTGCCAGCCGTACACCGCTGCGAGCGTGCCGCAGACGAGGTTGCAGAGGAACGCCCCGAGGTTGATGCCCATGTAGAAGATGGTGAACGCGCCGTCCCGCCGGGAGTCGCCTGGGGGGTAGAGGTCCCCGACCTGGGTCGAGATGTTCGGCTTGAAGAAGCCGTTTCCGATGATCAGCAGGCCGAGCGCGACCAAGAACATCTGCTCGGACGCCATCACGAAGTGCCCGATCGCCATGACGATGCCGCCGATGTACACCGAGCGCCGCTGGCCGATCCACCGATCGGCGATGATGCCGCCGAAGAACGGCGTCGCGTACACGAGCGCGGTGTAGCCGCCGTACATGCTGGAGCCGAAGTCCTGGACCGACGTGAACGACACCACCCAGTTGGGCAGCATGTGCAAGAAGTCGTAGCCGAGGAAGTGGAACGGGTTGGAGGGCACCTCCGCCGGGGGATCCGGGAAGTCGCTCTGGTACAGCTTCGCGGAGAACGTGCTGCACAGGTAGTACACCATGTACGCCTTCAACAGGCCGCGCATGCCGTAGTACGAGAACCGCTCCCACATCTCGGTGAAGAACAGGATGTACAGGCCGACGGGGTGCCCAAAGAACTGGGGCTGCTTTTCGGGCGGGATGTGGTCTGACACGCTGGCTCCGGGTAACCGGCGGAGGGTACCACAACTGCTTAGCGGGCTGGGATGAAGACGGTCCAACTGCTCGGAAGCACGACGCTGGCGCGCGTAGCGCTGCCCTGGTTCCTGGAGCGCGGGGGCTGCCGGGTCGTGGCGCTGGACCCGGGGGAGGAGGACGAGTCCCTCCCGTGGTTCGCCCCGGTCCGCGGGCTGTGCCGCGACCTCGGGGTGCCGCTCGGAAAGCGTGACGCGGACGCCGTGCTCGACCTCGACCCCGACGCGCGCCGCGCGGGGCCGGGTCTCCGGCTGTGCGGGCCGCGGGGCGTGACCCCTGACTTCTGCCGTGCGCTCTTGCCGCGGGGCCTCGGGACCACCGGCTGGAGCATGGTGTACGGGGACGGGGAACGCGCGTTCCGCGCCGTCGCGCTCGCCCTGGACCCAGCCGACGATGGCGCGCGGATCCGGGACGAGGCGACGCTCCGCGGGATCGAGGCGCTCGCCGCAGGCTGGTCCACGGAGTCCGACGGCGCCGGCCCACACCCCGCGTCTGACCCCCAGCGGTTCCGCTCCTCGGAGGCGCGGATCACCTGGGAGCGGCCTGCCGTCGAGATCGTCGCGCGGATCCGCGCGCTGGCTGGGCCCTACGGGGGCGCGAGGACGCACGTGGGAGACACGCCGGTCGTGCTGGTCTCCGGCGAGCTGGCGAGCGGCGCTCCGGGGTTCAGCCCCGGTACGATCATCGACGTAGACCACGGGCTCGTCGTGGCCGCAGGCGTCGACGCCGTCCGGCTCCTCACGCTGCGCCCTTCGTGGCGCCCGCCGCGGCTCGCGCGCGACTTCGCGGTCGAGGTCGGCGTGAGCGCTGGGTACCAGCTGTGCTGACCGCGCCGTAGCCACCCTCACACGCCCAGGGCCCCCGGGGTGGTAGGCTGTACACGTCGAGGTCCGTCAATGGCGATCACGCTCATCAATCCCCCCGAGAAGAAGCGCGTGTGGGCCGGCATCGCCGAGAGCATGAGCTACGGCGTGTACTGCTTCCCGCCGCTGGCCCTGATGTACCTCCAGGCGAGCATCGAGAAGCGCACCGCGCACCGCGCCGAGGTGTACGACGCGATCGTCGACGACATGGATCACCCCGAGTTCGAGGCCGGCCTGCGGCGCTACGACCTCGACTTCGTCGGGATCTCCACCTACACGCACTCGCTGCCCGACGTGCAGCTCACCATCAACGCGATCCGCAAGATCAACCCGAACGCGCACATCTCGCTCGGCGGGCCGCACCCCATCATGTTCCCCGAGTACGCCATCGCGCTCGACGGGGTGGACAGCATCTGCCTCGGCGACGGCGACGACGCGGTGGTCGAGATGGTCAAGGCGCTCGACGAAGGCAAGTCGATGGAGGGCATCGGCGGGCTCTGGCTGAAGGACCGCAAGTCCGGCCAAGTCACGAAGAACGTCGCCCGGCGGGAGCCGAAGAACCTGGACTGGCAGATCTGGCCGGACCGGTCACGCACGCGGTACCGGGACTACTGGGTGCCGGGCTCGAAGCAGCCGTTGGTCACGACCGCGATCACGTCGAAGGGCTGCCCGCACTCCTGCCCGTTCTGCTTCACCTACAAGAAGCAGTACCGCATCCGCGACATCGACAACATCCTCGACGAGATGGAGCACTGCGTCTCGCTCGGCATCACCGAGACCTTCTTCGTCGACGACCTGTTCACGCCGAACAGCCAGTGGGCGATGAAGTTCTGCGACGGCATCGAGCGCCGCGGCCTGAAGTTCAATTGGGGCTACAAGACCACCATCGCCGGGACGACGCGCGAGCAGATCCGCCGCTGCAAAGAGGCGGGCGCAACCAAGATGCATTTTGGCGTCGAGACCATGCACAACGACGGGCTCGAGGTGCACGACAAGCACTGCGACACCGACGACTGCCACCGCGTGTTCCGTTGGTGCCGCGAGGAGGGCGTTCGCTCGGTCGCTTACATCATGATCGGCGGGCCGCACGAGAAGACGAAGGAGGACATCGAGAAGAACCTCGAAGAGATGATCAAGCTGGACGCCGACTACGCAGCGTTCGCGATCTACACGCCGTACCCGGGCACCGAGTCGTTCGAGCACGGCGCGAAGCTCGGCCTCTACCCGGCGGATTGCTGGGACAAGCTGATGCGCGACCCCCTGTGCGGAGTGAAGGTCCCCGTGTGCTGGGAAGAGCACCTGACGCGCGAAGACCTGCTCGACGCGCTGAAGCTCTGCCACCGCAAGTTCTACTTCCGCCCGCGGTTCATCCTGCGGCAGGTGAAGGCCCTGCAGAGCCCGCAGGAGCTCAAGCGGCTCACGGACGCCGCGATCTCGCTCGTTCGGCTGGAGCTCACCCGGCCGAACGCACACGAGGCGCCGATTTGATACCCTCCCCGCATGACGCCTCCGCCCGCGCAGCCCAACGCTCGTCCGTCCGCCCGGTCCGCGCGTAGCCGACCGCTCGCCGCCGGCCTAGCGCTGCTGCTCGCGGCTTGCTCGACGACCGCCCCCGCGGGCAACCCGTTCGCCCCGGTCGCGATCGCGCCCCCCACCGCCGCCGCGGCGCCGGCCGACGCGTTCGCCGAGCCCGAGCCCATCAAGCTCAGCAGCGAGGAGATGGCCTCGGGCACCGTGTCCATCGCGGCCGCCGCGGGCGTTGATGTCGACAAGCTGATGGCCGATGCCCCCGGCTCAGCGCCCCCAGCGGCTCCGCCGCCCCCGGCGCCCCCTGCGGTCGGGGTTCCGCCGGACACGCGGTGGCCCGTGCGCCTCGTGAGCACCCTCCCGCAGGCCCAGCCCCCTCGCGCCATCCTCGGCTTGCCGTCTGGCGAGGAGCTGGTGGTCTCGCCGGGGTCGATGCTCGCGGAGCAAGGCATCGTCGTGGTGTCCGTCAGCGCGGGCAAGGTCGAGCTCGCGTCGGTGGAGCCCGCGGGCGACCACGCGAACATCACGACGATCACGCTCACGTCGCAGTACTAGTGAGGGGGCGCGGGGCGCCCCCTCCGCAGCCGGCTTGGGCCGGCTGCTACCCCCGCGAGCCGGCTGCGCGGTTCCTCCGCTGCGCTTCGGAGCCCGCTTGGCGGCAGTGCCGGGCCCTACGGGCCGCGGCCTGCCGTGCCCGGCTCGGGTGAACTTCAACCACTCCGCGGCCGGCTGCGCGGTTCCTCCGCTGCGCTTCGGAGCCCGCTTGGCGGCAGTGCCGGGCCCTACGGGCCGCGGCCTGCCGTGCCCGGCTCGGGTGAACTT
>CALQBK020000169.1 GCA_943328795.2 Bifidobacterium breve | reverse complement strand
GTAGGGTGTGCCGGGAGCGAGCAGGGGTTCAAAGTCGGGGGGGATCACGCGCGCCTCCCGAGGATGCCGGTGGCGCAGCCTATGCCGCCGGCGGCACAAAGGTACTGCGTGACGGGCCGCTCGACGACACGCACGCCGCGGGCCTCCAGGATGGCCCTCGAGCGCGGGCAGCCGCCCGGCATCAACACCGCGCCCGGCGAGAGCGTGACGAAGTTGTTGGCGCGCGACGCGGCCACCTCGGCGGGGTCGAGCGCAAGGGCCTCGATGCCGTGCTGGTCGAGCAGCCGGAGCAGGCCAGGCCCAGACTCGCGGGCCACCGCCAGGTCGTCGCGCACGAGGTTCAGCGAGCCCAGCAAGTGCTGGACGTGGGGGGACAACGGCACGTCGACGCAGGCCACGCCTTGCTCAGCGAGCACGCGCTGGAGCAACGCGAACCCCTCCGCGTTGGTGCGCCGCCCCGTGCCCACGGCGACGAGGCCCGGGCGGATCCACAGTGCGTCCGCGCCCTCGAACGTGGCGTTGCCCCGCGGCGTCGCGAGGATCGGCACGCCGAGCGCCGCCAGCGCCATCGCGGCGGCCCGCTCTTCACCCGCGCGCTGTTGAGCAGCCATGCGCGCCAGCACCGCGCCCTCGGGCGTCATGAACAAGAGGTCGCGCGCGAACACCAGGTTCGGCAGCGGGTCCGGTCCGCCGTCCGCCCCGTCGTCCGCCCCTCGCGGCTGCAGCCAGTGCACCCGCACACCGTCGGCGGTGTACGCGTCTGCGAGCCCCGTCGCCTCCTCGCGCATCCGGGCGAGGTCGGGCCGCGCGTGCATCAGCCACGCCCCCGGGGCGCCCTCGAACGCGAGCCGCTCGCCCGGCCAGGTGAGCAGCACGTCGGTGAGCCGCGCGGTCTCGCTGCCTACGCGCAGGTCGGCCCACGTGGTGCCGAGCTCCTCGGCGTGCGTGGTGGTGCGCGCGCGCCAGCCGTCGCCCATCAGCGTGGAGGGGGGGCTACCCCCAGGTGGCGGGATCGGCGTCATACCCGAGGGCATCCATCAGCGCGAGGTGGGCGGGATCTTCGACGAGCGGGCCGAGCAGGTCGACGCGCGAGAACCAGCGTCGGGCGCGCGGCGGGGCGGTGGCCATGACCACGGGGAGGTTGCCCGCGAGCACGGGCGCGAGGTCCTCGCGGATCGGGACGCCGAGCCAGGGCCCGAGGCGCTCGAAAGCGGCGTCCTGGTGCGCCTTGTCCCCCAGGACGTCCTCGAAGCGCAGCCGGTGGAGGTCGGCTCCCGGGGACGCCAAGATCGCCGCGTGCGCTGACCGCCACTGGAACGCACACACCTCGGCGAGCGGCGAGCGGGTCATCGCCTCCCAGCCCGGCGGGCGGTCGAATTTCCACCACGTGGCGCCGCCCGGGGCGACGTCCGAGTACCCGGCGATGTGGAGCGGGCGCGCGGCGCGGTGGGCGTGGAAGCCGGGGTAGCGCCACCCGTCGTAGAGCCCGTTGATGCTGGCCGCGCCGTTCCGGACGAGGTGCAAAGTGCGGACGCGGGCGGCGGCGAAGCACCTGCGGAGCCAGTCCATCCGGTAGGCGTTGCTCGGGGTCTTCACGACGAGCGGCATCGTTGCGAGCTGCTCCTCAGTCGCGACGCGCCACGGCGTGAGCAGGACAAATGGCGGCTCTTCGACCAGCGACACCGGGAGGAACGGCTCTGGCCAAGGCCCGGGGCAGCTTTCCAAGATCAGCCCACGGTCGATGTCGTAGGCGGCTGGGTGCACGTCCGGCCAGCGCGCGCGGACAGCTCCGAGGAACCGGGCGTGGAACGCCTGGGTGTCGACAAAGCGCCCCTCGGGCCAGCCGGCGTCCGCCCGGAGGCCGGCGAGCGTAGCTTGGACGGCGGCGTGGATCGCGTCCGCGCCGAACTCCAGGAGCGGCCACTGCAGGGTGAGGCGGACCGCGAGCTCCACGGCGAAGCGCCACTCGTCTGCGTCGCCCGCCAGCACCGAGGTCGGCTGGCCGCACTCCCAGCCGAGCGCGCGGCCGAGCCCCGCTGGCACCGGGGTGTCGGCGGCGAGGGCGTCCGACGCCTCGTGGTCCAGGCCGTGCAGCCGGAAGACGGGGTTCGTCTCCCCGCGGAAGTGTAGGAGCGACGGGCTCCTGCGGAGGATCTCCGCGAAGATCGAGCTGCCGCCCCGGGAGCTCGACGCGAGCACTACGACGTCGCGTGCGCAGGCCGCGACGTCCGGCGCGGGCGGGCCGGGGAGCAGTCCGCGGAGCAGGTCGATGCGGGCGCGGACCTGCTCGTGGAGCACGTGCTCACCCAGCACGGAACACCAACGCGAGGCGGATGCGCTTGAGCAGGAGGGCGCGCCGCCACCGCAGGCGCACGTTCCGGTCCTTCCGCAGCGACCGGACCTCGACCTGCAGCCAAGCGCGCTTGTCCTCGAGCCACCACGTCACCCGCTGGTTGAGCGTCGGGGGCACGGCCCGCCGCGCCGCGTCGTTGTCCGGCACGTACGACAAGCGCTCCATCGTCTCGCCCGCGACAGACTCGACGGCGAGCACCTCCTCCGCAGACAAGTCCCGGCGCCACCGCTCGAGCCCCTCGGTGCTCACGGGCTCCGCCGTCTTCTTCCACGACTCCGACAGCGACGACGAGTTCCGCGCCTCCTTGCCCTTGAAGAACTCCAGCATGTGCGGGTGGTATTCCTCGCCCAGGTACCCGCAGATCCGACGGATCTCGGCCTCGGGCTGCGCCGCGAGATCCTCGTAGCGGATGCGCAGGAGCGGGACCCCCGCAGCCTCCAGGGCGAGCCCTTTCTCCTGCTGTTCGCGCCAGAGCAGCGCGGTGTAGTAGGGGTGGAACGTCGAGAACACCGACACGCGGGAGGAGGCCGCGACGTCCCGCGGGTCGCGGTAGAGCCACAGGAGCCGGGCGCCGGGCCACTCCTCGAACACGCGCGCGGCGTGGTCGATCATGAACGTGCTCTTGCACCCCCACCGGTCCTTCCGGACGCGCTCCCGGAGCGCCTCGTGCACCGCGACGTAGGCCGAGAAGAGCTCGAGCTTGCCCGTCTTCGCGCGCGGGTGGCTGCGCTGGATCACCTCGTCCGCGCGGGGCACCCACGACCAGGGGTGAATGTGCCCCTTCACGAGCCGCAGGACGTCCTCGACCAACCGCCGGTAGTTCCGGGGGAGCGCGAGGTCACCGTACTTCGGCTCCAGCGGCGCGAAGTACTTCAGGATGTGCGGGGGGTGTGGGATCACGATGTTCGGGTGACTGTTGAGGATCACGCGAAGCAAGTTCGAGCCCGAACGCTCGGTGCCGAGGATGAAGAGCGGGTCGGACGACATGCGGGCGGAGGATATCCAGCCAGGGGAAGCGCTACCCAGGCTGCGCCGCGTCGTAGGCGCCCAGGAGCGCGTCACCCAGCGCGTTTGCGATGCGCTCCAGCCCCGCGCCCGAGAGGTGCACGTAGTCGCCGCTCCCGAGGCCACGGGCGTTCGCCCACGTGATCGCCGAGCCCTTGCCGCCCATCGCGGACCACGCGTCCCAGAACCCGCACCCCGCCGCGATCGCCGCGGCGCGCTGCTGCGCGACCAGGTTCGGCATCCCCGGCTTGGACGCCGCGGTGCCGGTGACCTCGTCGACAGCCCCCTGGTCGAGCGGCGGGATCACCAGGCACGCGGCGCCGGGGGCCCCGGCGCGGATGGTCTGCAAGCCGGCCTCGAAGATGGGCCGGTACGCGGCGCCGCCGTTCCCCAAGAGGCTCGGGTAGCCGGCCTCGTTGCCCCCGATCTCGATCACCAGCAGGTCCGGCGCGCGCATCGTGACCTGCGGCGCGAGCCCGGCCCCGGCGAACGTCGTGAACGACTTGGAGCCGACCCCGACGACGCCCACGTCTTCCCAGGTCGCCCCGGGCTTCCCCGTCTCCAGCACGACCCCGTAGAAGGGCACCACGCCGGTCGCCCCGAACGTGAGGGTCTCGAACCCCGCGGGGATGTCGAAGGTAGCGCGGTCGTCGGTGGTGGCCCCCGCGGCAGCGGAGACCCGGACGATCTCGACGCCGTCGGCCTTCGCCCACACCGTGCCGTAGCCGACGCCGGCCTGGTACCACACCTCGGCGTGCTGCTGCCGGGAGACGACGTCGCCCACCATCGCCTTGACCGTCGCCGACGCGGTGCGGGCGATGCCAACGATCCCGCCCAGGCCGTAGTGACCGCTGGCGCCGCCGAACAGGATGGTCTTGAGCGTCCAGTCGCCGGACTTGCGCGCGGAGATGTCGCTGCGCTGGTTCCAGCGGGGGTCGAAGGACGCGGTGACGAAGCCGGGCCCGGCGTCTCCGAAGCGCGCGACGAGCTTCCCGCGGACGGTGTGCGCGATGCCGTCGCAGGCGATGGTGGAGTCGCCGTAGTGGACGGCGCGGGCGACGCCAGTGCCGGCCTTTGCGCCGGACAGCGCGTCGAACCAGGGCTGGAGCGCGGCGGGGTTCTCGACCGCGGTGGGGACCACCACGGGGCCTGCGAGCGCGAGCGTAGCGAGGAGCGTGAGCATTCCGCCGGCCAGCTATCGCAGGGCGAGGGCCGAGCGCCAGGCCTCGACCTTGCGGGCGAGGGACCAGGTCGCGTTCGCGGGGCTCGTCGACGGGGCGCGGACCACCGGGATGCCGAGCGCGGCCAGCGTGCGCCGGTGCTTTGCGCTCTCCGCGCCGTTGTGAACGATCGCGCCGAGGCCGGGCGCGGCCCGCAGCAGGGCGGCGAGATCATTCGTCACGGCGCCCCGGATCGCGCTGTCCAAGCTGCCCGCGCGCTCGCAGCTGGCGTACACGTCCCACAGCCCGATCCGCGCGTCCAGCAGTCGCTCGAGCCGCTCGGCGTAGGGCAAGCTCGCCAGCGGCGCGCCGCACACCTGCGCCAGGATGGGCCAGAAGTGGTTGCGCGGGTGGGCATAGTACTCGCCCGCCGCGAGCGACGCCGCGCCGGGGAAGCTGCCGAGCACGACGACCCGCGTGTCGGGCCGGATGACGGGGGCGAGACCGACGAGGCGCTGGGGCACGGCGCTCCTTATCCGGAGCGGTGCCCGGCACGGCCGGCCGCGGGGGTGGCGGCGCCGGGATTGCGATACACTGCGACGGCACCCCGGGCACCTGCCCGAACCGAGGAGCCCGCATGAAAAACCCGAAAGAGTTCCTCGGCCGAGGTTGGGCTTTCCCGTTCCAGCTCGACAGCGCCACCGGCGGCGTCGGCTACTCCGAGTTCGAGGAGAACATCCGGCAGAACATCACGATCATCCTCGGCACGAAGCCGGGGGAGCGCCAGATGTTGCCCCAGTTCGGCTGCCGGATCCACGAGCTCCTGTTCGCGCCAAACACCCGCGCCACGAGCGCGATGGTCGCGCACCACGTCAGCGAGGCCCTCCGTCGCTGGGAAAAGCGCATCGAAGTCCTGAAGGTGGACGCCACGGGCGACCAGGTCGGGACGGTCCGCGTCTCGGTCGACTACAAGATCCTGGCTACCAACCAGCTCCAACAGCTCTCCTACAACGTATCGAGCCGATAAAATGCCGATTCGCCCGCCGAACCTCGACGATCGGCGCTACGCCGACATCCTGCGCGAAGCCCGTGCCCTGATCCCGCAGTACACGCCCGAGTGGACGAACACGTCCGATGCCGACCCCGGCATGACGCTCGTGCAGTTGTTCGCGTGGATGACCGAGATGATCATCTACCGGCTCAACCAGGTGCCGGACAAGACGTACATCCACTTCTTGAACTTCATCGGCGAGGAGCGCAAGCCCGCCAGGCCGGCGGTCGCGCCGGTCACGTTCACGTTGAAGGGCGACAAGGCGGTGGAGATCCCGCCGTTCACGCGCTGTGCGACGCGCCAACGCGAGGACTCGACGGCAGCGGACTACATCACGACGGACGGCGTCACGGTGCACGGCGCGAGCATCGTGCGGGTGATGGCGGTGCGCGGGGGCTCCAAGCGGGCGGTCCGCGAGGTGCCGCACGCGCTGCTGCACGACAACAAGTCCGCGCTGCAGTTCGCGGGCGGCCGTGGCGTGGATCTCTTCGACCTGGACCCGATCGAGTTCGGGCCGGAGTCGTACACGAGCGAGCAGTACCTGTACATCGGGCACCGGGACTTCCGGATCATGGGCCTCGAAGGGGAGGAGGGCCGTCGCCAGGGCCGGCTCCGGATCCGCCGGGGCTCGAAGGGCGGGGATGCCCTCTCGGTCGCGGACCTGTTCGTATGGGAGTACCCCACGGTGGACGGGTGGACGCCCGTCGGGGCCGACGTCGAGCCCGAGACCACGCTCGGCATGGTCGAGACGGCGCTTGTGACCACGCTCCCGGACGTGTGTGAGCTCAAGTCGTTCGCGACCTCGCCCGACGACATCCGGTTCCCGGAGAACATCGGCGAGGAGCGCTGGTGGATCCGCGGGCGGCTCGAGTACGAGCGTTGGCTGGCCGCGCGGATGGTCGAGGATCTCGACGTGTACTGGCAGGACGACCGCGGCGGGGAGAAGCACGCGGTGCAGAACTGGGCCGTGCGTGCGACGGGTCGCTACCTGGAATTCTCGCTGCAGGACCTCCCGCCGATCTTGGGCGGCTGGACCGTGCGGTTCGAGCTCGCCGACCGGCGCTTGTCGGCGCGGAAGACCAAGTACTTGCCGCGCTACCGCTGGTACTACCGGCGGGGCGAGGGCTGGGAGGAGGTGCCGAAGGTGCGCTCCCAGGGCACCGAGATGCTGCTCGAAGGCCCGTTCCCCGACATGGCGCCCGAGGGCATCAACTTGCGCGCAGAGCGCATCGAGGCGCTGCAGTTCGGCGTGCTGATGCCCGACTTCGACATCGACGTGACCTGGATCCGGCCGATCGAGCTGGACATGTTCTGCGGGGACGACGTCCGGCGGCTCGACCCGCTGCTCGTCGACGAGGGCCCGTGGTCGCCGTTCCAGCTCGCGGCGCAAGTCCCGCCGACGATCGGGCGCAAGTGGTTCCTCGGGTCGGACCTGTTCGAGAACCGGCGCCAGTCGCGCGTGGTGATCGAGATCGATGTCGCGTTCGAGATGAACGGCACGCCGATCCCCGAGCCCGAGCTCTACCTGCTCCAGCTGACCTACCGCGCGGACGACAACTGGCGGGTCGTGTGGAGCGAAGACCGCGTGTTCTCGAGCTTCACGTTCGCGACGCTGGACCCCGAGGGCGCGAAGGTCGCTGGGAAGCGCACGATCCGCATCGAGCTCGACCCGAAGACCCAGCTCAAGGGCCTCGCGCGCCACGAGGTGGCCGGCCGCGAGACGACCTGGATCCGGTTCGAGATGGTCAAGGCCTCGCTCACTGGCGTGGACGAGAAGAAGACCCAGCACCCGATCGTCCCGAAGATCTACGACGTGCGGCTGGGCGTCGAAGGCGCTGTCGGCGCGCGCGAGTACGAGCAGCCGCTGCCGAACCCACGCACGGCACAAGTCGACCTGCGCGGTCAGAACCGCCGCTTCACGCGCGTGCTGGCCACCGCGATGGGCCGGGCGACCGAGCACTTCCCGTTCTTCCCGTTCGTCGAGACGCAGGAGGAGAACCAGGCGCTCTACTTCCAGTTCGACCAGCCGCTGCCGCCGGGGCGCAAGCACTCGATCACGTTCCGCACCCGGGGCGACTCGTCGCTGCCGGCGGGCGTGCGGATGGAGTGGGAGATGCTGGAGGCCCGCGAGCACAACCGGCCGGGTTGGCGGCGCCTGCACGCCCCGGGCGAAGGGGCCGAGACGGCGTACAACTTGACGTCTACGGGCACGCTCACGTTCAGCCTGCCCGAGACCCCGAAGCTCGTGGAGGACGGCTTTTGGCTCCGTGCGCGGCTCTCGCTCCCCGCGGGCGTGGGGCTCGACATGGTCCCCGCGCTCCCGCCGGTAGTGCACATCCTGCTGAACACGGTGGACGTCGTGAACTTGGTCACGGTCCGCACGGAGCGGTTCAGCGGCCTCGGGGTGCCCGGGCAGGTGCTGCAGCTCCGCCGGATCCCGATCTTTTTGCACCAAGCCGAGGGCGAACGCCAGCTGTTCAAGAACCTCGACGCGTTCCCGGACATCCGCGTGTTCGTGGAGAACGACGACGGCACGGTGGACTACTGGACGCGCGTGGGCGACGGCGCCGTGCTCACCGCCGGGAAGGATGACCGCATCTTCGTGATCGACCCCGTGGACGGGACGCTCACGTTCGGGAACGGGATCCGCGGCCGGATGCTGCCGGTGGGCTCGTCGAACGTGGTGGTGGACACGTACCGGTACGTGCCCGGCGCGAAGGGCAACGTCGCGGCGCGCGAGATCACGCTGGTGGAGGGCGTCGCCGACTCGGTGCGGTGTGAAAACCTGCTGCCGGCATCGGGCGGGCGTGACCCCGAGACGATCGACGAGATCCTCCGGCGCGCGCCGAGCCTGCTCACGAGCCGGGACCGCGCCGTTACCCGGCACGACTTCGCGGTCATCGCCACGGAGGCCTCCGGCGAGGTCGCTCGTGCGAGCTGCGAGGGCAACATCGGGCCCGACGGCAAGGTGGAGGTCGTGATCCTGCCGCGCCGCCGCGAAGGCGAGAAGTTCCCCGACCCGATGCTGGCCACCGGCCTGCGTGACAACGTCCAGCGTCACCTGAAGCAGCGCTCGCTCATCAACGTCATCCCGGTGGTCCGGCTCTCCGAGTTCATGCACATCGACGTGAGCGTCACCGTCCGGCTCCGGCCGAACGCGAACACGCTCGCGGTGCGCGAGGCCGCCGCGCGGTGGATTGACCGGTTCCTCGACCCGTACGACGGGGGGCTCGACAACGAGGGCTGGCCGTTCCAGGCGACGCTGTACGCGCAGGACTTCGGCCGGCTGGTGTCGGACATCCCCGAGGTGCGTCACGTGGTGCACGTCGCGCTGTTCGAGGTCACCCCCGAGAAGCGCCGCAGGCAGACCGCGGGCTGGGAGGAGGGCGAGGGGACCGACCGCTTGTTCTTGACGCGCCACGACCTCTTCGCGGTGCGACGCGTGCGGGTGAAGGTCGAGGAGCTGGGGGAGTAGCTATTTCCCCTGGATGAACTTGGAGAGCGCGAGGCGACCGTTGTACAGCTCGGCGCAGGCGTCGCCGTCGAGCGTCATCCCGCGGTCGCCCGCGGCGTCGTGGAACACGACGCTCGCGTCGGTGACGCGGATGCCGTACGCGCGGATGTAGCGGCCCACGACGAGCCCGAACGACGCCACGTCACGGTCGGACGTCTCCAAGTCGCGGAACGTCGCTTTGACCGTCGCTTCCTTCGGCTGGTCGTTCTTCGGCCCACCCCAGCTCGTCACGACGGCGTCGACGCTCGTGACGCCCGTCTCCAGGTTCTGCAGCTCAATCAGGATCGCGTCCCCGAGGTCAGGCGGCTGGCGGACGCTGTGCACCTCCTGGGGAAGCCGGGCGCGCAGGCCCTGCAGCAGCTCGCGCGCCGGGTCCTGCCCCGGGGTTGGGTGGAGCGGCGTCGCGGTCGTCGTCGCGGGCGGTCGCACCTGTTCACGCTGGACGCCCGCGGTGGAGCCCGTGGTGATCACCCACAGCCAGAGCACGGCGAGGATGGCGAGCCCGAGGACCAGGAACGCCACCACCCGGCTCGCCCGCACCAGCGGGGGCGGCGAGCGAGGCGTGTTCGGGGGCATCTGCGGGAGCTCCCGCCTGGGCTTGGGCGCCGGGAACGCGATCACCTGCCCCAGCTGCTCCCCGGGCTCGTCGTCGGGACCCGGCAGGGCGGTGAGCTCTACCCCGGGCTGCGCTGCGTGCTCGGCGGGCTTCCGAATCACCATCCGCCGGGGCGCTTCGGGGATCGGCTCCGGTTGCAGCTCCTCGGGCTCGGGCTCAGGCTCTGGTCCGGGCTCCGGCGCCGCGTCGTCGGAGTCCCAGGCGTCCCACGGGTCGTTGCCGAGCCGCCCTTGGAGCTCCGGCAACGCACCGACGCCCTGCCAGCGGTCCTGGAACCAGACCTCGTCGCCGGTTCGGACCTGCCGGTTGGCAGCCATCTGGACCAGGGACTCCCGGTCGATCACCAGGAACTCCCGGCCAGCGCGACGGAGACGGTAAGCACTCACGACGTCATCATAGCTTCCCCGGCAGCGCGCTGGGAGACGTGAAAAGCACGAACCCCCCGGCGCCGAGGCTCCGGGGGGTTGTGCACCGATCCGTACGATCGGAGGAACGACCTAGAAGAAGTTGACCTGGCTGGCCGTGATGGTCGCGTTGGTCGAGGTCGTGGCGTTGTAGGACACGACGGTGTTGTCGTTGTCGACGTCGGACTGGCCCCAGATCGTGAAGTCCGTGGCGCCGGAGGAGGTCAGCACGACGTAGCTGCCACGGACCTGGCCGTCCGGCTTCCAGTTGAGGG
>CALQBK020000168.1 GCA_943328795.2 Bifidobacterium breve | reverse complement strand
GTCATCGCCGACGAGCCTGCGTTTCGCGCCGCGCTCGCGCTGGCGCTCGAGAGCGCCAGCGCGGGCGGCATCGTCACCCTCGGCATCCAGCCGACGCACCCCGAGACGGGCTTCGGCTACATCGCGCCGCGCAGCCTCGCGCCAGCCGGCGCCGTCACCCCGGTCGAGCGCTTTGTCGAGAAGCCCGACTCCCCTCGCGCCAAGGAGCTGATCGCAGCGGGCTGCTTGTGGAACGCGGGCATGTTCTGCTGGCGTGCGGACACCGTCCAGGCGGCGGTCCGCGCGTTCCTCCCCCGCACGGCCGCGGCGATGGAGGACTGGGTCGCGGGCGTGTCGATCCACGACGCTTGGCCGCAAACGGACGCGACGAGCGTCGACTACGGCATCCTCGAGCGGTCCCGGGACATCGGGGTCGTCCCCGGAGACTTCGGCTGGTCCGACGTCGGCAGCTGGCCGGCCCTCGCCGAGATCCTGCCCGCGGAGCCCTGGGGCTGCGGTGTCGGCGAGGTCGAGGCGCTCCGCGCGACCGGCAACGTCGTGTACAGCCCCGGGCGGCTGGTCGCGCTGCTCGGCGTCGACGACCTGGTGGTGGTCGACACCCCCGACGTGCTGCTGGTCGCGCTCAAGTCCGAGGGCCAGAAGGTGAAGGATCTCCTGGATCAAGTGGAGCAGCGTCGGTCGCGCCGTTACGGGTGACGCGCTTGGAGTCCCCGATGAAGCCGTCCCTGGCCCCCCGCGCGCTCGCCGCGCTGCTCGTCACCCTGGTCGCCCCCCTCTCCGCCTGCGGCGGCGACGTCACCGTCACCACCTCCCAGACGGGGTGCACGGACTTCAACTACAGCGACCCCGCGGATCCCGTCGTCGAGTGGGAGTCGATCGGGGAGCACGAAGTGCTGGTCTGGAGAGCGAACGTGCTGCTCGACCAAGCCGGGGCCACCTTCAGCCCCGAGTACGCGATCGATCACGGCGTGCTCTCGGTGTTCGAGCACTGGACCGACGCCGCGTCGGACGACACGTTCTGCTACCAGCCGGAGGTCACGGTCGGCGACATCCGCGGGGGCCTGGAGGTGCGGTGGTTCACCGAAGACGACGCCAACGTCCCGTTCCAGACCGTGGACGTCGAGCCCTGATGCGGCTGGGGCCAGCCCGGATGCCCGCGTGAACGCCCTGGTCACCGGCGGCGGCGGGTTCGCCGGTCGGCACTTGGTCGCCCTGCTGCTCGCCCGCGGCCACCGCGTGATCGCCGCCGGCCACGATTGCCCCGTCGAGATCGACTTTCGCGAGGGCACCGACGTCCAAGACCTGCTCGGCGACGCTCGTCCGGACGTCGTCTTCCACCTGGCCGGCACCGCCACCCCCGCGGCCATGCGCCGCGACCCGATCGCCGGCCACCTGAACATCACGCGCCCGACGGTCTCTCTGCTGGACGCGATGCTGGCCAACCACGCCGGCACCCGCCTCGTGCTCGTCGGCCACTGCCTCGCCTACGGCCGGCCCACCCGCTTGCCGATCCCCGAGGACCACGCGCTGGCCCCGCTCGACACGTTCGCCGCGGCCCGGGCGGCGATGGAGCACGTCGCCCGCAACTACCTCCCGCACGGCGTCGACATCGTCATCGCGCGCCCGTTCCACCACGCGGGCCCGGGGCAACGCGACGGGTGGATCCCGTCCTGGCGCCGGGACGGCCCCCCGGACGAGCCGACGCGCGCGCTGCGCCGTGACGTCTCGGACGTCCGAGACATCGTCGAGGGCTACCTCTGCGTCGCCGAGAACGGCAAGACGGGGGAGGCGTACAACCTGTGCTCGGGCTCCACGGTCGCGCTCGGGGAGCTCTACGACCGCGTCGTAGCCTGCTCCAGCGCCCCGTTGCCCTCCGCCGTGGCTGCGCCGGATCCGGCGTCGCGCCCGGAGGTCCCCGTGCTCTGGGGGGACCCGTCGCGGGCCGAGGCGCTTGGCTGGCGACGCCGCTTCTCGCTCGACCAGACGATCCATGACGCCTGCGCGGCCGTACCCCCGCCGCCCGCGCGCTACGCTTAGCCCATGAACGTCACCCGGCTCTCCATCGGCAACCGCACCATCTGCATCGACCGATCGGTCTGCCGCGGTGCGCACCGGCCCGGGCCGATCTCGCCGGTCCCCGGGGCCCCCGACTGGATCCTCGGCGCGTGGGGCTACCTCGGTCGCGTAGTCTCGGTCGTGGACCTCGCCCGGCTCTCCGGCTGGGGTGCGGTGACCCGTCCCGTCGGCGTCATCCTGTTGGTGGAGCTCGGGCGCGAGCTCCTCGCGTTGGCCGCGGACAAGGAGCTCGGCGACGCCCGCGTGCCCGCGCCCTCCCGCAGCGACGGGCTCTACGACGACCTCGTGTTCGACTCCCCCTCCACCGAGGTCGCCCAGCTGCTCGAGGTCGCCCGGTTGCCGGTCGAGTTCGAAGCCGCGCTCCTCCGAGGACCCCGATCTTGACCCTCTCCCCTCTCCTCCTCCTCGCGCTCGCCGCACCCGTCGCGCTCGCCAGCCCCAAGGTCGACGTCCCGGAGCAAGCCCCCGGCCTGTCCCCCCAAGCCCAGGTCGTGCTCGGCGGCCCCCGGCAGACCACCCTCGACCTGTGGCGCGGCTGGGCCGGCGGCGCCAAGATCATGGTGTTGGTCGGCTTGCCCGGCGGGTCGGACGCGCTGTTCCTCGTGGACACGGGCGCCGCCACGTCGGTCATCCAAGCCGACTTGGCCAAGAAGCTCGGCATCGTCGCAAACCCGGACGACGGCGGGTTCATCCAAGGGCTCTCGGGCCAAGTGCCGTGGGTGCGCGGCACCCTGCCGGAGATCACGCTCGGGGACATGACGCTGCGCGGAGTGGACGTCGCGCTCGGCCTCGACGGGCTCCCGGAGCAGATCGGCGCGCTGCCGCTGGGCGGAATCCTCGGCAACAACGTCTGGTCCAACTTCGTGATGACCGTCGACTACCCGAAGGACCAACTCACGCTCTCGCTCGACGGGCACGCCCCGAAGCGCGCGCCGTTCCTGGATTGGTCGCAGAACAGCGCCCGGATCACGCTCGCGTTGCGCAGCGAGACGCGGCTCAACGCCGCCGGAGAGTGGGGCACCGAGGACGGCAAGCGCGTCCACGTGAAGGCCGACATCGACTTGGACGTGGACACGGGCGCGGAGGGCCTGCTGTTGATTGGCCCGCGCGGCGAGCCGTTCCGTGGGTTCTCGACTACCGGGGAAGAGCAAGTCGCCGGGCTCGGCGCGGAGCTGGACAAGATCCCGGACGCGAAGCTCCTCTCGGTCACCCACCGCATCCCAATCCAACGCGTCGAGATTGGGGGGCAAACGCTCGACGTCGACGTCTCCGCGCGGTGGATCTGCGCGGATGGCCCTTGCGACCAACACCCCGGGCTGCCCGGCCTCGCCGGGTACGACGTGCTGGCCCGACACCGTGTCATCTTCGACTTCCCGCACCACCGCTTCTGGATGGAGAAGTCGCCCGGTCCGCCGCGGTACTTCGACGCCGTCGGCGCCGCGCTGAAGCGGGAGCTCGAGCTGCACCCCGGCGATCCAACGCGCGCCACCACGCTCGCGAGCATGCAGTGGTCCACCGGCCACTCGGACGACGCGCTCAAGACGCTGCAGGACGCGCTGCTCAAGCAGCCGAAGGACCCCGAGCTGACCGTGATGCTCGCGCGCGCCCACGGCGTCTCCGGGGACTTCGCGACCGAGCTCACGACCCTCGCGCAGCTCGACGCTGTCGACCTGGTCGAGCAAGGCGTGTGGCTGGACTACATCGACGGGTTGGCGCTGGACGGGCAAGCCCCGCTCGCGCTCAAGCTCGCGCAGGAGGCCTTGGACAACGCCCCTCCCGTGCCGGACGAGACGGAGCAGTACCTCGTCGCGCTGTCCGACGCGCAGCTCGCAGCCGGGGACGTCACCGGGGCAGCTGCGTCCATCGCGGCCGCCAACCACGCGTCCCCCCGCGGGGGCTCGGCGCACCTGATCCGGCTGGCCCGCATCGCGGCCGCGGCCGGCGACCGCTACGGCGTCATCGTCGCGATGCGCGAGCTGATGAGCATCATCCCGCTGCAGGGCCTGCCGATCTGGCTGTACGCGCTGAGCGCCGAGGGCGACGACATCCCGACGTTCGACCAGGACGTGGGCATCGCGATGGCGCGACTGCACCCCGACCAACGCCCGTTCGACTTCGTCGGCGCCGGCTGGATGGCCGTCGGGGAGACCGAAAAAGCACAGGCCGCGCTGAAGACCGGCTACGACCGCGACTGCGCGGAGCTGGTCGGACCGGACCGGGACAATTGCGACGCCTGGTACTGGGCGCTCGGCAAGGAGCGCCTCGACGAGGCCGAGGTGAAGAGCGAGGCCGCGATGAAGGCGATCCCCGGCAACTCCGCGTTCGCCGACACGGGCGCGGTCGTCGCCCTTGCGCGAGGCGACCTCGCGCTCGCACGGGAGCGGGCGCTGCGCGCTGCGCGGCTCAACCCGTCCGACCCGTACCTCCTCTGGCAAGTGAGCCGTCTCGCCGCGTTCTGACGTCGCGCCCGGATACCCTCCCGGATGCACACTCTCCGCCTCTCCCGCGAAGCCCCGTTCACCGAAGCCGAGCTCGCCGCCATCGGGGCAGCCGCCCCGGGCTGCACGGTCACCCTGGAAGACGCCCCGCCTGGCGCTGCGGCCGCCCAACCAACTGACGCGCCGGCGCCCGAGCCAACGCCGCTCGGCACGGACCCTTGGAAGCTGGTAGACGCCGGGGACCCCCGCGCGGAGCAGCTGTTCACCGGCACCCCGCTCGACAGCGCGGGCCGCACGCGGGTGCAAACCATGCTCGCGTCCGCGGACGCCGCAACGGTCGCCCAAGCGTGCCGAATCGCGCGCTGGACCGACTGGCGATCGGGCGCCCAACTCATCCGGCGGCTCGTGCCGCACCCAAGCGCCGTCGTCCGCAAGGAGGCCGTGGTCTCGATCGGCGCGCTGGCAGGCCCGTCGCTGACGATGACCATCCGCCCGCTGCGCACCGATCCGGACCCGGACGTGCGCGCGGCAGCCATCGCAGTTTTGAAGCAGTTTGGGGATTGAGGGGCGCCTAATGCTCCCCCTCCTCCTCCTCGCCGGTTGCCAACCGCGCCCCACGCTCGACGCGCCGGGCCGCCCGCTCCCCGTCGACTCCGGGGACTCGGTGCCGTCCGTCACGGACACGTGGGCCGACGTGCTGGTCACCGAGGCGATGAGCGACAACGCCGGCACGTTGGAGGACGGCGACGGCGACACGTCGGACTGGCTCGAGCTGTTCAACCCGGGGGTCGACCCGGTCAACCTCGACGGGTGGACGTTGGCCGACGCCGAAGAGCGCTGGACGTTGCCGAGCACGACGCTGCTCCCGGGCGAGTACCGGGTGGTCTTCGCGTCCGGCAAGGGCGACGCCGGCCCTGGGGGTGAGCTGCACGCGTCGTTCCAGCTCGCGAGCGCAGGCGACTCGGTGACGCTCGCGGCGCCAGACGGCACGCTGATCTCGACCCTCGTGCTGCCAGCGCTCGGACCGGACGTGTCCTACGGCCTCGGCCAAGCGGTCACCACGACGCTCCCGGTGACCGACGGGACCTCCGGGACGTGGTCCCCAAGCCCGGCCGAGGGTTGGGCTGCGCCCGACTTTGACGACGCTGGCTGGGCGCCCGTCACGTTGCCGATGGGCTACGACGGGCTGACGGCGAGCGGGGACGAGGTGGACGCCGCGTTCGGGCAAGCCGCGTCACAGTCGACGGACGGGTACGGGTACACCGGCGCCGCAGCGGTGGACGGCGAGACGTCGACGTTCAGCCACACCGCGGATGGCGACCTCGACGCGTGGCTCCACGTCGACCTCGGGGCCAACTACCTCGTCTCCACGGTGCGGCTGCTCAACCGCGTGGACTGCTGTGGAGACCGACTGTACAACATCACCGTGACGCTCTACGACGCGTCCGGCAACCCAACGTGGACGTCGGACGTCGTGAACCCCGTCGCGAGCGGCGGCACCCCCGCGAGCCCCGGGGCCCAAGTCGAGCTCACCGTGCCCGAGGGCACCATCGCGAGCGCGATCACGGTGTCCAAGGCCGGGTACTCGGGCAGCGAGTGGCTCTCACTCGGCGAGCTTGTCGTCGCGGGGCAGCTGACGGGCGCGTACGCCGACCGCCTGCAGACCGACCTCGGGGGCGGGCTGGCGACCGCCGCCGGCCGCTTCGACGTCGCCGCGGACACCCCACCGACGCGCTGCACGCTCTCGGTGGACTACGACGATGGGCTCTACGCCTACCTCGACGGCGCGGAGGTCGCCTCGCACCCCGCCGACAGCGAGCACAACGCCGGCGCGGCCGAGAGCTTCGCGGTGGACTGCAGCGGCCTCGGGACCGCCGGGCTGCTCGGGCTCGAGGTCGACAACCTCTCGGCGACGGACGACGACCTCTTCCTCGCCGCTACGCTGCAGCTCGATTGGATCGAGACCGGCGAGCCGCTCTGGATGCAGGCCCCAACCCCCGGCGCGCCCAATGATGCCGGGGTCCCGGGGTTCGTCGAGGCGCCGACCTTCGACCCGCCACGCGGCTTCTACGACAGCGCCCAGGCCGTCACCATCGCGTCCGCTACGCCCGGCGCGACGCTGGTGTACACGTTGGACGGCTCGGTGCCAACGCTCGAGAACGGGACCCAAGTCACGAGCGCCGGTGGCCCAGCCGTCACCGTGGACGTCACCACCACCGCGATCCTGCGCGCCGCGGCCTTCCGCGACACCTGGGGCAGCAGCGCGACGGTCACCGAGACGTACCTGTTCCTCGACGACGTCCTCCACCAGCCTGCGGCCCCCGCGGGCTTCCCCGCCACCTGGAATTCCCAGTCGGAGGGGACCTACACCGCCGACTACGCGATGGACCCCGACGTCGCCGACGACCCGGCGTACCACGATGACCTGCTCGCCGGCCTTCGCGAGATCCCCACGCTCTCCATCGTGATGCCCCCCGAGGACCTCTTCGAGGACAACGGCATCTACGCCAACAGCGCGGATCGCGGCGACGCCTGGTCTCGACGCGGGTCCTTGGAGCTCATCCTGCCGGACGGCACGACGGGCTTCCAGCAGGACGCCGAGCTGCAGATCCACGGCTACGGCTGGCGCTACCACTCGAGCACGCTCAAGCACTCGTTCCGCGTGCAATTCAAGGCGGAGTACGGAGCAGCAAAGCTCACGTATCCGCTGTTCGCGGACTCCTCGGCGACGCAGTACGACAACATCGTGCTCCGGGCCGGGGGCAGCAAGACCTTCTTGGACTTCCGCGACCCCGAGATGGCTCAATACATCCATGACGCATTCGCCCGTGACACAGCGCGAGACATGGGCAAGACAGACGGCCACGCCACCTACGTGCACCTGTACTTGAACGGGCTGTACTGGGGCTTGTACATGCCGGTCGAGCGCCCCGACGCCGGGTTCGCAGAGGAGACGTTCGGGGGCGACGACTCCGACTACGACGCGATCAACCGCCGGACGACCACCAACGAGGCGATCGACGGGGATCTCGACGCGTGGAACCACACCCTCGCGCTCGCCGACGCCGACCTCTCGGTGCAGGCCAACTACGACGCGCTGTGCGCCGACCTGGACCTCGACGCGCTGATCGACTACATGCTGATACATCAATACACGACGAACGTGGATGGCCCGTGTTGCTTCGACAGCAACAACATGCGCGGCACCCGGTTCCGGGCCGACGCGATGCCGTGGACGTTCTACGTATGGGACATGGAGTACTCGCTCTGGTACCCGACCGACAGCTACAACGTGGACGTGGACGTGTCCGGGTCGATCTCGCACGTTTACACCCGCCTGCGGGACGTCGAGTCCTTCCGCACGCGGTACGCAAACCGCGCCGCGATACACCTCGGCCCCGGCGGAGCGCTCTCCGCCGACGTGGCGGCGGCCCGCTACCAAGCGCGCACCGACGAGATCTTCGACGCGATCGTCGGGGAGTCGGCGCGCTGGGGCGACACATATCGGGCTACGCCCTACACCCGCGACGCGGAGTGGCAGGCCGAGAACGACCGCCTGCAAGACGAGTACTTCCCCTACCGCACCGACGCCCTCATCGCGCAGCTGCAGGCCGCTGGCCTCTACGCGCGGTGAGGAATCGTCACACGCCCCCGGGGGTCCTGGCGAGATAGCACCGAGGGTACCATGCGCTTCCTCGCCTTCGCCGTCACCCTCGCGTTGTCACTCGGGTCCGCTCGCGCGTTGGCGGACGACCCAGACGAGCCGATCCCCACCAAGGCCGCCGCCGCGCCCGTAAAGCCGGGGCCCGCGACCGCCGTCGTCGTGAGCGTGTACGACGGGGACACGGTCACGCTCGACACCGGCGACCGCGTCCGCTTGCGTTGGGTCAACACGCCCGAGATGAAGCCCCACGAGGACTACGGCCCGGAGGCGAAGGACTTCACCGCGTCGAAGGTGCAAGGCAAGAGCGTCACCCTGTTGTACGGCGCGAGCCTGCGGGATGGCTATGGCCGGCTCGTGGCCGGGATCATGATCGACGGCCAAAACCTGTCGATGCTGCTGATCGAGCAGGGGTTGGGCCACCTGTTCATCATCCCGCCAGACTCGACGGACATGACCGAGTTCGTGGCCGCCCAGGAGGCCGCGCGCACGGCGCGCCGCGGGGTGTGGAGCACCGCGCGGTACCAAGGCACGCTCCACATCACGAGCTTCCACGCGAACGCGGACGGCGACGACCGGGAGAACGTGAACGGCGAGTACCTGCGGGTGTGCAACGTCAGCCCGGACTCGATCGACCTCTCCGGGTACGCGATCGCCGACATCTCGGGCAATCGCTGGGAATTCCCACAGGTGATCGTCCCCCCCGGCTACACGTTCAAGGTCCACTCGGGCAAGGGCGCGAACGCCGTGGAAAAGTCCTCGCAGCTCGAGGTGTACCTGCAGAGCGCCGACCCCATCTGGAACAACAAGCTCGACCGCGCCACGATCTACGACCGCTATGGCCGTGTCGTGGACGCCCGGGACCACAGCGTGGAACAGGAGACGCCGTAGGCCAGTGCTACACTGCGCGGCCATGAAGCCCGCACGCGCCCTCCTCCCCCTCGTCCTCCCCTGCTCCCTCGTGCTCCTCGCCGTGACGGCGCGCGCGCACGAGCCCGGCCGGTTCTCCACCCCGGAGGGCGGCGCATCCGCCCCCGCCCCGACGCCGCCGAAGGCCGACTGGGACGTGAACGCGCCCCACGGCCCCGGCGCGGACGCGACGTTCTCCGTAACGGAGGGCACCTGGATCGGGCTCGACGTCTCGCCCGACGGCTCACGCGTGCTGTTCGACCTGCTCGGCGACCTCTACACGGTCCCGCTCGCGGGCGGCGCAGCAACGCGCCTCACCACCGGGGTGAGCTGGGAGACGGACGCCCACTACTCCCCCGACGGGCGCAAGATCGTGTACACCTCCGACGCCGGGGGGAACGAGAACCTGTGGACGATGGGCGCCGACGGGTCTGGCGCCAAGGCGATCACCGACGAGGAGGGGGACCGGTGGAGCGACGGGGTCTGGCTGCCGAAGGCGACGGCCGGGGCGAGCGGCGACGGTTGGTTGGTCGGCCGCAAGCGCAGCGTCGACACGCGGTCGATTGGGGTGCAAGAGCTCTGGTTGATCCACGAGAATGGGGGCAAGGGCACCAAGCTCACGACGCTGGACGTGGACCCCCACGCGGGCGAGGCCGCGTTCGACCCGGATGGGCACACCATGTGGTTCTCGACGCGCAGCGGTCGGTTCGAGTACAACCACAACCCCCACCAGGGGCTGTGGGAGCTGATCAAGCTCGACCTGCGCACCGGCGAGCGGTCCAACGCGACCCAGCTCCCCGGCAGCGCTGTGCGCCCGACCCCGAGCCCCATCGCGGGCGGCCCGGTCGCGTTCATCACCCGGGAGCGGCTGAACACGGTGCTCGCGCTGCGCTACGCCGACGGCCACATCGAGTCGCTGGCGTCGGACTTGGACCCCGACGGGATGGAGGCCTTCGAGCTGCGCTCCGCGTACCCGCGGATGGATTGGAGCGCGGACGGAAAGAAGCTGTACTTCTGGGCTAAGGGCCACATCAACGAGATCGACGTCGGGACCAAGGCGCGCCGCACCATCGACTTCACGGCCGAGGTGAAGACCCGCCTCGCGCAGGCGGTCCGGCCGCAGAAGCGCTTGCCCGACGCCAGCCAGGACGCCCGGGTCGTGCGCTGGGCCGCCCAGGTCCCCAACATGGGCATCGTGTCGAGCGCGATGGGGACGCTGTGGCAGCAGACCGGGGACGCCACCGTCCCGCTCACGCCGGCGGACCAATCCATCCGCGGGTACGCCGAGCGCAGCTCGAACGCCTC
>CALQBK020000167.1 GCA_943328795.2 Bifidobacterium breve | reverse complement strand
GGCATCCACCTGTGCACCACGCGGCTCAAGCTGCTCCGGCTGAACACCATGCCGGCGCTCGCCCCCGCGGACGTCGTGGACATCGAGCGCCTGCGCCGGATGTCCAACCGCGAGCTCCAGGCCCTCGGCCGGATCCCGTACCCCTTCGTGTACCGCCGCGGGGACCGCGGGTTCACGCGCATCACCTGGGACCAAGCCCTCGCCGTCGCCGGCACCGCCTGGCGCGAGACGCCCCCCGAGCGCCAAGCGTGGTTCGCCACCTCGCGCGGCATCACCAACGAGACCTACTACGCGTTCACCAAGGCGGCGCGCCTTTCGGGCACCAACCACGTCGACCTCTGCGCCCGGCTCTGCCACCAGGCCAGCGTCGCCGGGCTGAAGGGCACGATCGGCGTCGGCGCGCCCACCTGCTCGCTGAAGGACCTGGTGGGCACGGACCTGCTGCTGCTCTGGGGCACCGCGATCGCGAACAACCAGCCGGTCGCGATGAAGTACCTGGCCTACGCAAAAGAGCGGGGCACCCGCATCGTCGTCATCAACCCCGTGCGGGAGAAGGGCCTGGAGCGCTACTGGGTCCCGTCGCTGCCGAAGTCCGCGCTGTTCGGCACCAAGCTCCAGGACGACTTCGTGCAGGTCGCGGTCGGCGGGGACATCGCGCTCTTCCAAGGCGTGCTGAAGGTGCTGCTCGAGCGCGGGACCGTCGACCAGGCGTTCGTGGACGCCCACACGACCGGCTGGGACGCCGTCGCCGCACAGGTGACCGCGATCCCGTGGGAGCAGGTCGAGCGCGAGAGCGGGGTGCCACGCTCCCAGGTCGAGTGGCTCGGGGAGCTGGTCGGGCGCGCGAAGTCCATGATCACCATCTGGTCGATGGGGCTCACCCAGCACGCCCACGGCACGCAGAACATCGAAGCCGCCGTGAACCTGCACCTCGCGCGGGGGGCGTTCGGCCGGCCGAAGTGCGGCGTCATCCCGATCCGTGGGCACTCGGGCGTGCAGGGCGGGGGCGAGTGCGGCCTCGGCCCGAACATCCTGCCGGGCGGAATCCCGACGACAGAGGCGAACATCGCGGCGTTCGAGGCCCACTGGGGCCACCCGCTGCCGCGGCACAAGGGCCTGACCACCATGGCGATGGTCGAGGCGATGGCCGACGGCACCGTGGACTTCTTGTACAACCTCGGCGGCAACCTGCACGCGGTGCTGCCCGAGCCGGAGTGGCTGAAGCGGGCGTTCTCCTCCGTGAAGCTCCGTATTCACCAGGACATCGTGTTCAACACGTCGACCGTGCTGGACGGCGAGACCGTGCTCGTCTTGCCGGCCCAGACCCGGTACGAGCAGCGCGGCGGCGGCACCAGCACGTCCACCGAGCGCCGGATCCGGTTCTCGCCCGAGATCGCAGACCACCCCGTCGTCGGAGAAGCCCGGCCCGAGTACGAGATCCCGTGCCAGGTCGCGATGGCCGCGTTCCCGAACTTGAAGAACGCGTTGACCTACGCCGATAGTCAGCCGATCCGCGACGAGATGGCCGTCACCATGCCGCTCTACAAGGGCATCGAGACGCTGCGCAAGGCCGGCGACGCCGTGCAGTGGGGTGGGGACATGTTGTGCCGCGATGGCAAGTTCCCGACGCCGGACGGGCGCGCGAAGTTCACGGTGGTCGTCTCCACGCCGATCACCGTGCCAGAGGGCGCGTTCTACCTCACGACTCGCCGGGGCAAGCAGTTCAACAGCATCGTAATCAAGGACCATGACCCGGTGCAGGGTGGCAAGACGCGCAACGATGTCCTCATCTCCGCGTTGGACATCGCACGGTTGCGTTGCCATGACGGGCAAGCAGCTGTCCTCGTGAGCGAGGTCGGCCGCATGGCCGTGACGCTGCGCGAGGCGGACATCCGCCCGGGGGTCCTCCAGGCCTACTGGCCCGAGTGCAACGTGCTGATCCCCCGCCGGGTCGATCCCCGGTCCGAGGAGCCGGACTACAACGCGATCGTGCGGGTCGAGCCGGGGTGAACCCCGCCGCGCCGACGCGCACCGCCCGCTTCGGGGAGACCGAGGACACCGTCGTCGTCGAGGAGCCGCTCGAGATCCGCGTCGAGGGCCAGCCAACGGCGGTCACGATGCGGATGCCGGGCGACGACCTCGACCTGGCCATCGGCTTCCTCACTACCGAAGGCGTGATCGGGCCAGACGACCCGATGAGCGACGTCCGGGCGATCGCCCAGGTCACCGAGAACGTCGTGGACGTCCGGCTCGCAGACGGGGTGAGCCCCTCGCGCGCCCGCTCCGCCGACCGCACGTTGTTCGCCAGCAGCTCGTGCGGCATCTGCGGCAAGGCGAGCATCGACCGCATCCTCCGCGGGCGCCCCCGGGCCGCGCTCGGCCCAACGGCCCCGCCCCCCGAGCCGCAGTTGGAGCCAACGGACGCGCTGCTGACCGCGCTGGCCGCGGCGTTCGACGCCGCGCAGGTGTACACCCACTCCACCGGCTGCGTGCATGCCGCCGCGCTGTTCGACGCCACCGGCTCCGTAGTGCTCTTGCGCGAGGACGTGGGCCGCCACAACGCCGTCGACAAGGTGCTCGGGGCCCACATCCGCGCGGACCGGGCCTTTGACGGGCTCGGCCTGGTCGTCACCAGCCGCGCCGGCTTCGAGGTCGTCCAGAAGGCGGTCACCGTCGGCATCGGGCTCGTCTGCACCCTCGGCGCACCGACGTCGCTCGCGATCGACGTCGCCGCCGAGGCCGACTGCACCCTCGTCGGCTGGCTGCGCCCGGGCCGCTGGCGGCGGTTTACCTAGCCCAGGATGTGCCGCGATCTTGATTCGGCTCGTTCCTCGGCCGCGTCCGACGCGCCCCCTGGACGCCCGGCGCGCGCCGCATTACCCCTGCCCGGGGAACCGAAAGCTCCTGCTCGTGATCCCCGCCGTCCTCGCCTTGCCCGTGGTGGCGCTCGCTGCCGGCATCGGGAGCGCCTTATACGGCATCACGCCGATGGTGGCCGGCCCGCTCGGCTCGGCGGCCGGGCTCGAGCGCGTCGTGGATGGCTACACCAGCGCCGGGCTCGTGGACGCCGGCGCCGGGACCTGGGCGCTAGTGGACGCCGGCGATGACGCCACCGGCACCGCGCTCCTCGCCGCCCTGCAGGCGCACGGCGCCCGGCCGGACGCGGTGACCGCCATCTTCTTGACGCACGCGCACCCCGACCACGTCGGCGCGTGCAGCCTCTTCCCAAACGCGCGGACCTACCTCATGGAAGCCGAGCTGCCCTACGCCAAGGGCGAGCGTGCCTACCACGGGCCCCTGCCCATGCTCTTCGGACCCCAAGTGGCGAAGTGCGCGACCTTCGTGGTCGCGAAGGACGGCGAGCCGGTCACCGTTGGTACGCGCACGTTCACCCCCTACGCGGTCCCCGGCCACACCGCCGGCAGCGCGGCCTGGTTGGTCGACGGCGCGCTGTTCATCGGGGACTCGGCGGGCGTCAAGTCCGGCCCGACGCTCGTCGGCGCCCCGTGGGTGTTCAGCGACGACACGGGGGACAACGTCGCGTCAATGAAGGCGCTCGGCGCGCGGCTCGCCGGGAGCCCGCCCTCGGTGGTCGTGCCCGCCCACAGCGGCACTATCGACGGCGCGGCGTTGGTCACGTTCGGCGGCTAAACCTGGCTAAACCCCGCGGTCACCCCCGGCCCGCCCGCCGCCACTGCCCCAGGAGCTCGCCGAGCGCATCCCGGTCGCCGAGCACCCCGGGCAGCGCCCGCACCACCTGCGCCGTGCTGCACCTCGCGTCCTCCCCGGCCCGCGCCATCTCCGCGTGGATCGCGCGCGTGCGCCGGAAGCTCGCCCGCAGGGCCGCGGCGTGGCTGTGCAGCACGGGCGCGTCGACCACCAGCCCGCAGCGGTGGCGGCGCCCCCACGCCCAGTCCTCGGCGATCGGCACCGCGTCGAGCGGATCCGCGCGCAGCGTGGCTGTCCGGTGCAGCGCGCAGACGTGGTCCAGGCGGGTGGACGGCACGTCGCCCGTCGGCGGGCACCAGCTCCGAAGCCGCTCCCGCGTCCGCGCCGTACAGTCCGGCCACGGGACCTGCCGCGCCCAGGTGGCGTCGAGCCCACGGCCCTCGAGCGCGTCCACCATCGTGCGGACGAACCCCGCCCCGAGCGGCCTCGCGTCGTCCACCGAGAACAGCAGGAACGGCGTGCGGACCTGCTCGACGATGGCCTGCCTCGTCGCCCCGTGCCCGAGCCAGGGCACGCGCTCGACGTTCACCCCGGGCGGCGCGGCAGGCCTCGGCCCGGCGTTCCACAGCAGCACGACGCGCACCGGCTCGTCTTGCGCCCGCCACGCGTCGAGGCCGACGGGCGTCCCCCGCGCGCAGGGGATCACCACGGTCACCCGCGCGTCGTGAACCCGCCCCGGGCGCGCCGCGGGCGCCGACCACCGCTGCCAGCTCGGCTCCTGGACCGCGTGGCACAGCGGCGCCAACTCCGGCACCGTGCACGACCCCAGGTCGGACGCGCGGTAGTCGATCGGCTCGCCGGACCGCAGCGCCCGCGAGAGCGCCGCCGGGTCCCAGCGAACGGCGATCATCGCTCGAGCGCGATCAACGCCCGCAGGCCGTCGTCCAGCGCGACCTGCGGAGCCCACCCGAGATCGGCGCGCGTCCCCTCGTCTTCGAGCGCGTAGCGCGCGTCCTGGCCCCTGCGGTCCGCGACGAGCTCGACGCCCGGCGCGCCGGTGAGCACCGCGATCCGCTCGGCCATCTCCAGGTTGGTGCGGTGGCAACGCGCCGCGAGGTGAAACACGCTGCGCTCCCCCTCGAACTGCACAATTCGGCCCATCGCCCGCGCGAAGTCCTCGACGTGCAGCCAGTCCCGCACCGCCTGGCCCGCGCCGTGGACGCGCAGCGGCTGCCCGGCCAACCCGAGCCGGATCCAGCCCGCGACCGCCTTCTCGGCGTGCTGGCGGGGGCCGTAGTTATTGACACATCTCACGGTCCGCGCGCGGACGCCGTAGCAACGCTCCCACACGCGCACGAGCCCCTCGGCAGCCGCCTTGCTCGCCGCGTAGGGGTTCCCTGGCAAGTGAGGAGCATCCTCGACAAATCCGCCCGCGTCCGTGCTTCCGAACACCTCGTCCGTCGATACATGTATCAGTTGTATCGACACATCTCGACACGCCTCGAGCACGACGCGCGTGCCTTCGATGTTCGTCCGCACGAACGGCTTCGCGTCCACGAGCGAGCGCTCGACGTGCGTCTCCGCCGCCATGTGCACGACGGCGTCCATCCCCTGCAGCGCGCGCTGCACGACGTCGGGGTCGCAGACGTCGCCGACCACGAGCTCGGCGCCCGTGCCGGCGAGGTGCGCCGCAAACCCCGCGTAGGTGAGCAGGTCGAGCACCCGCACCGCGTGTCCGTCGGCTTCGAGCTGCCGGACGACCGCGGACCCCATGAAGCCGGCGCCCCCGGTCACGAGCACGTTCATCCGTCGCGCCGCTCCCAGTCGAAGGGCAAGGCACCGTGCGGTGCGAGCCGGACCTCGTCCGGGTTGGCCGCGTTGAACGGGTGACTCACCACGTTCACCACCATCGCCTCGTCGCCCCCGATGTTCTTGAGCCCGTGCCATACACCCGCGGGGACCCGCACCAGCACGAAGTTCCGGTCGCCCATCACGACCCGCATCTGCTCGCCCTCGGTGGGGGACCCGGGGCGCTCGTCGACGAGCCCGAGCAGCACGCGGCCGCGCAGGCAGGTCATCCGGTCCCACTGGTCGCGGTGCAGGTGCCAGCCCTTCACGACGCCTGGGTACAGCGTCGTCACGTACACCTGGCCGAACGGCACGCTCATTAGCTCGGGATCGTCCGCCCGCACGAGCTCGGCGAGCGAGCCGCGCTGGTCGGAGTGCCAGTGCAGGGGCCGGATGAGGACGCCGTCAATCACGAGAGGCTCCTATCGGGCTACCCTCCGTCATGCCCGCCCCCCAGCCCGATCTGCCTCCCATCGTGGACGTTGCCCAGGCCGAACGCCTCCTTGGCGCCGGCGCCATCGTGCTCGACACCCGCTCCATGGTCCGCTTCCTCGCCGACGGGCACCTCGCCCAGGCCGCCCGCGTGTCCTGGCGGATCGGCACCAGCGGGGCGCTCACGGACGGCGCGCTGGGGGATCCCACCGCCGCCGCGTCCGCGTTCGCGGCGCTGGGGGTGCAGTCCCGGCTGCCCGTGCTGGTGGTGGGCGACTGGGACGCCGGCTGGGGCGAGGAGGGCCGCGTGTACTGGGACCTCGAGTACCTCGGTCACACCGACGTACACGTGCTCCGCGGCGGGATGCAGGCGTGGACGGGCGACCGCACCCGGAGCCCGCTGCGGACGTTCTCCGGGACCGTCAGCGCGGCGGACTTCATCGCCGCGCCCCGGTCGTCGGCGCGGGTCACGACCGCCGACCTGGCGGCGGCCGTCGGGAGCGCGGGGCCACCGCTCCTGCTGGACGTGCGCGAGCGCGCGGAATTCGCGGGGGCGACGCCGTACGGCGAGCGCCGCGGGGGGCACATCCCCGGAGCGGTCAGCGTCCCGTGGCGGGAGCTGCTGACCGGCGGCGTGCCGGCGACACAGGGCCGGGCGGTGGTGGTCACGTGCACGGGCGGGGTGCGCAGCGGCATGGCCTATCTCGCGCTACGAAACGCAAACATTGTCAGCATTGCCAACTATGACGCAGGGATGTGGGGATGGACACGAAGCGACAACGCTGTAACGAACGTGCCCTGAAAAGAGGGCGTCGGACGGCCTGAGAAAACGTACCTGTCCCAACACCAGGCCGAGCCGAGCCGGGGCGGCGGGCCCACGCCACATCAGTCCGCGCAGGGCGAGACGGGGGGCCAGCCCCGGCGCTGCGCACACAAATGGGCCCCAACGTCCTGAAATCGCTGGAAGCGAGACGCTCGCCGGCCCCCTCCCGCGCCGTTCCCCGCAGGGTCTGGAGGAGCCGACGGCGCCTGTTCCACGTGGAACACGCCGCGGCGAGGGCCCTCCGACCGTGGAACCTCGGAGCCGCGCATCTTCGATTGACGCCGCCCAGCCATCAAGTACAGTGACCCCATGAACCGCACCGACGCCCTCGTCCTGTTCGCCATCGTCACCGCCGCCTCGCAGCCCGGGTGCACCGGGCCCGCGGGTGACTCCACCGACACGCAGCCCGACGACTCCCAGGACGTCTCGAACAACTCCGGCTGGTACATGGACGACGACGGGGACGGCTACACCACGGCGACGGACTGCAACGACGCGAACGACGCCGTGCACCCCGACGCGACTGAGGACTGCGGCAACGGGATCGACGACGACTGCGACATGCTGACGGACGGCGAAGACGCGGACTGCACCGCCTCCGGCAAGGCTGCGACGGGGCTCGACTGGTCGCGGCTCGCGTTCTGCGCGCCGGAGGCAGCTCCCGCGGGCCTTCGGGGGCTACGCGGAAAGCCCGGCCCGTTCCGCACGCGCGGGGCATGAACCGCGTCCGCCTCGCGTGGCTTCGGCAGTCGCGGACCGAGTACATGGCGGCGTCCCTGGTCGCCGAGATGACCCACTGGCTCGTCGTCCTCGGGGTCGGGCCCGACCTCTTGGTCCGGGCGACGCGGGTGGTCAGCGACGAGGTGCGACACGCGACAATCTGCCGCGAGCTCTACCTGCACGCGGGGGGCGCTCCCGAGCCGATCGCGCTGGAGCCGAAGCGCCTTTCGCACGCGGATGACCTCGGCGCGCCAGTCCACCTCCGCGCGATCACCGCTGCGGCCGAGCTCGCGTGCGAGGAGTCCGTCGCGCTCACGGTGTTCCGGATGCGCCTGGAGAACGCCACCGACCCCGTCGCCCGCGAGGTCTGCACCGTGATCCTCCGCGACGAGGCGACCCACCGCGCGTTCGCCTGGGAGCTGCTCGACGAGCTGATCCGCATGCAGGGAGTGGACGCCGTCCGGGCCTGGGCGCGCCCCCGGATTGCATTCTGGCTGCGGATCTACCTGCGCGCGAAGCTCGGCGAGCACGAGCCCGTCTACCCCCCAAAGGTGCTCGGCTACGGGCTCGTCGACCGGCGCCAGCACTGGACCGCGATGCGCGCGACCGTGGAGGACGATGTCATCCCGCGGTTCCAGGAGCGCGGCCTGCTGGAGTTCACCGCGACCGGCGCAACGCTGCTGCAGGAGCTGTAGCCAATGAGCAGAATCGGATGGGTCGTTTCTGCTCAGTCGGCGCCGCTATACTGCACTGATGCTGCTGCTCCTCGCGCTCGGATGCCACGCCCCCGGTCCCGCCACTGCCGACAGCGGCACGCCCGACAGCGCGGACACGCAAGACAGCGCGGCCCCGGCGGAGCTGTGCGCGGACGGGGCGCCGGCTCGCGCGTTTGACTCCACCGCGACCGGCGCCGACTACGGGGCGGTCGGCGGCGACCTCACCATCGCCACGGACGCCGGGGACTGGACGCTGGCCGACGCGTGGACCGGCTGCGACAGCGTCGTGTTCCTCGGGGTGAGCACCACCGACGGCTACACCGAGCTGCTGCTCGACGGGTCGATGAAGAAGCTCCTCAACAAGGGTCCGGCCAACGCGCACTACGTCCTCTTCCCCGACGCCCGCGGGGACGACCAGGCGTCGCTGCAGGCCCAGCTCCGGGGCCTCGTCGACGAGGCGCTCGGGGCGCTGGACACCGACGAGGCCGCGTGGTGGTCCGACCGGGTGCACATCGCGGTCGACAACCCCGGCCACGCCCCGGGCTGGCTCGGCGAAGTGTTCGCCGCGTACACGTACCCGGTGGTCGGGCTCGACCGGTCCCAGCACATCCGCGAGGTCGGGTACCTGCTGGACCCGCTCACCGGCTGGACGACCGCCAACTGGGAGACGCTCGGGTACGAGGTCGCGCACTACGACTTCGAGGCCCAGCGCGAGCAGCGGCTCGAGGCGCAGGACGCTACCGTCGTGCCCGTCTTCTCCGCGGCGGACACGCGAGTGTCCGACTGGACCGGGGTCGTAACGGTGGACCTGCCGACGGCCGAGGAAATGGCCACGTACAACCGGCTGGACGTGGACGTCACGCTCGACTGCGGCGGCCCTTGGTACGACGCCTGCCCGGCCTGGGACACCTCCGATTACGTCTGGCTCTGCGACAACGACGACCCGGGCACGGAGGAGGACGAGTCCACGTCGTGCGAGGAGATGGCGCGGATCATCACTGGCTACTGGCGGGGTGGGCGCTGGGTGATGGACGCGCGGCACGAACTCCCGCGGCTCTTGGACGGGGGCAGCCACACCTTCCGCTTCAACGGCGGGGGCATGGCCAACATCGTCACCGTCAGCCTGCGGCTCCACACCGACCCCGCCGCCCCCCACCCGTTCGGCGGCACGCAGCTCTGGTGGGACACGTCCACGACCTGGGACGCGAACTTCGACGCCTTGCACCCGTCGTCGACGTTCACCGTACCCGCAGACGCCACGGGGGTGGAGCTGGTCACGATCGCGACCGGCCACGGCAACGACAGCCACGGATGTGGCGAATTCTGCGCCGCAGAGCACACCTTTGTGGTGAATGGGACGAGCGGCTACGACGTGATGTTCCCGGAGGCCGGGAGCGAAGACGGGTGTGCGGAGCACGTCGGGGACGGCGCGCTGCCGAACCAGGCGGGGACGTGGACGTACGGCCGCAACGGCTGGTGCCCCGGCATGGGCGTGGAGCCCGTGCAGTGGGACGTCACCGCCGCCGCGGCGCCGGGCGCCGAGAACACCCTGCTGTACCAGGCGCTGCTGGACGGCGCGCCCTACGTCACGGACGCGGACGGCAACCTCGACATTGGGGTGTGGGTGGTCTGGTCGAGGTGAGGCGAGTGACCGGGGCCCGCGGCGAGCGCCGAGGTAGCGGCCGCCCAACCTGTGCTATCCTGCCCCCTATGCTCCTTCTCCTGCTTGCCCCCAGCGGGACGTCCTGCACCGTGCAGGCTGACAACGCGAACCCTTTTTAGGCACGGAGGCACCATGCTGCTCCTCCTCGCCTGCGTTGGAAAGTCCCACGAGTCGCCGCCAATGGACGACTCACAGCCAGAGCTCGATGACTCGGCCGCCGAGAGCGGGGGGGACTCGGACACCGACACCGCCCCGCCTGACCCCGTAGACGCCGACGGCGACGGGTTCGCAGACGGTGATGACTGTGACGACGCAGACCCGAGCACCTATCCTGGCGCGCCCGAGGGCTGTGACGGGGTCGATCACGACTGCGATGACCTGTTGAACGAGGGGTGTGGTTCGGCGCCAATGGGGACCTTCGACCTTGATCAAGCGGTTCCTATCGTCAGCAACTCGATAGTTTGCGTCGGCGGGTACTTGGGATCCGTTGGGGACGAGAACGCGGACGGCTTTGCTGACGAGTGGG
>CALQBK020000166.1 GCA_943328795.2 Bifidobacterium breve | reverse complement strand
CGGCACACCTCGCGTCGGCATCGGCGGTTCTTTTGCGCCGTTCCAAGGCACGGTCTGGCGAAACCGCCGAAGACGTCGGCTCCGCCAGACCCTGCGGGGAACGGCGCGGGAGGGGGCCAGCGACGTCCCGCTTCAAGCGATTTCAGGCCGTTGGGGCCCATTTGTTTGCGCAGCGCCCGGGCTGGCCCCGCTCTCGGGAGTTGACGAGTTAGAAACTTTTCTTCACCCCCCGGAGTCCCGTTGCGCCTGCTCTCTACCGTGTCGCTCCTCGCCCTCGTGACCCTCGGTTGCAGCGGCGGGACCACGCCTCCGCCCGGGCCGCCTCCGCCGCCCGGCCCCGGCCCGCAGGGCCCCGTCGTCGCGCCCCTCCCGCCCGCGGTGCCCGTCGCCGGGCAGCCGGCGTTCTTCGTTTGGTACAACCCGGGCAAGACGCTCTACCACTCCACGCCGGACGCCGCCGGCTGGGCGCCCGTCGGCGGCGCGTTCCCCGCGGACCTCACGAACTGGTACGTGTCGCTCGCGGGCGACGCCGGGGGCCGGCTCTACGCCGGCAAGAGCCCCGCGGCGCTTTTCCACTCCGAGGACGCGGGGAAGACGTGGGCAGCGGTCCCGCAGACCGCGACCATCGCGGGCACCGAGGACTTCCGGTTCTGCGCTGGCGCAGCGGACGAGCTGTTCGCCGTCGGGTCAGGCGGCACCGGGCTGTACAGCACCGACGCCGGCCAGAGCTGGGTTGTCCGCCGTGTCGCGGCCGAGGGCGCGCGCGGGGCGGGCGACGGCTTCACAGGTGGCTGCGCGTTCAGCGCGACCGGCGACGTCCTGGTGGACGCCTGGTACTTCGACCCCCCGGGGCCGGTGACCGCGACCTCCGCGGACAAGGGCGCGACCTGGGCGAGCTTGCCGCGCGCCGCCAACAACACGAGCACGGACGGGCTCGGCTACGTCGGCCCCAACATCTTCTACGCGCAGCACGGCGGCTACACCGGCGTGAAGGTGTCCCGGTTCGACGCGAACGCGCGCACCTGGGCGGAGACCCCCGAGCTGAAGGGTGCGCCGGACCGCGAGTGGGCGCTCTCGGCCTACGTCACGGACGGGCAGCGGATCGTCGGCTGGGAGAACCCGGGCAAGAACGCGGCCGGGGCCGTGAAGGGCTACGTCCAAGTCTCCAACGACGGCGGGGCCACCTTTGCCGCGGCCGTCGGGCCGGTGCTCTCCGACCCAACGCCCGACCTGTGGGACGAGTACATCGCGATGGGTTGGCACAACGGCCGCACCCCGGGGCCGATGCCCGCTGCCAAGCCCGAGTCCAAGACCACGCACGGCGCCCGCCCGCCGGACAGCGCGCTGCCAAAGGCCCCCGAGGCGCCCCACCCCGCCCAGCGCCCCGACGCCGGCCGCCCGAACGGGAACCCGAAGTCGCCTACGCTCGAGGAGCTGCGGAAGAAGCACTGAGCGAGCGGGCCGGGTCGCCGGCCCGCGCTGCCGGGTCGGCCGGCGGGCCCTACGGCGTGAGCCCGGGGATCGCGTAGACGATGCCCTGGGAGACGCCGTCGGAGGCGGTCTCCAGCATCGCGGTGCTGACCAGGTCGTCGATGCCGTCGCCGGTGATGTCGCCGGACATCGCGACCTGGAGGCCGAAGTAGCCGTCGTCCGTCGACGAGCAGAACGCGGCGGCATCCGCGTCCGTCGCGGACCGGGTTCCGGTGGTGAACGGGCCGTAGAAGACCACGGCGCAGCCGCCGTCCGTGCCGGCGGTGCCGCCGCCGAAGTCGGCGAAGTCGGCGTCCACTGACCCGACCGCGATGTCCAGGAGTCCGTCGTCGTCGAGGTCGCCGTCGTCGACGCTGAGCGCAAAGGCCAAGCCGGGGCCCGTGAGTTGGGTGGTCGCGACATCGCCGATGTCGCCCTGGGTTGGAAATGACCCAAGAACGTAGACGACCTGGTCAACCGATGCCACGCCGAGATCTGCCTTGCCGTCGCCGGTTAGGTCGCCGAGACAAGTCGCGAGGGCATCTCCGCCCAACTGGATGCTCCCCAAGGCGGTCCCGACGCTCACAGTACCAGTCACAGCGTCGCCGTCGAAGCTGAGCAGCCGGTCATTACCTTCGGTGAAGAGTACCTCTTCGACCCCATCGCCGTCCATGTCGCACGCGGCCACATTGGCGCCCACTTCGTCCGGCACAGCCACATAATTCTCCACCTGTGAGAGCAACGAGCCGTCAGGTTCGTAGTTGTCCACACGGACCACTCGAGCAAAAGGCTGCTGACCCGCCAAGGCGGCCACCCAAGTGTTGCCAGAGTGCTCCCCAAAGGCCACGCCGACTACATCTTGGTGTGGCTCGGTGGTTTGCCAAACTGACTGCTCCTCGACCACGCCGCCCGAGTTGTCCAACCGTCGAAGGTAGCTCTCGTAGGTCTGGTCGTCCTTGGTGACCACTACCAGGGAGGAGTGCGGGCCAGATGTAGCGGAGCCGACAACGAACCAAGCCGGGGCGAGGCCCGAGAACGTCCAACTCGCGGTCTGGAGCGACGTGGTCACGTGGGTTGGAAACGGACCGGCGAGCACCCCGATCTCGTCAGTCACCCCGTCCGCTGACGAGTGCTCAAAGACCACGTCGAGCTTGTCATCACCGCTGAACTCCGCGACGAGGACGCTTGGGAGCAACCCGCGATCGTCATTGTCGATGACGGCGTGGGAGAGCTCGTTCGCGCCCTCATACCGGCACTCGGTGGTGGCGCCGCAAGCGTTCACACTGCCGTCTCCGCAAACCTCGGGGGCGCCCGGGTAGACCGTCGCGTCCGCGTCATCACAATCCAAGTCGCCGCTGACCGCGGCGTAGCCGTCGGGCGCCTCACAGGCGGAGACGCTGTCGTCCAATCCCGCGACGTAGCCGTCGCCGTCCCCGTCGAGGTACCACGTTGGGGCGTCGACCGCGCCGTCGTCCGTTGCGCCGTCGCAGTCCTCGTCGCCCCCGCCGCACACCTCGTCGGCCTCGGGGTTGGTCAGCGCTTCACCGTCGTCGCAGTCCCCCCCGAGCTCGACCCAACCTCCCGGCGGGACACAGGCGGTGCTGACCTCCGCCTCGTCCCCGAACCCGTCCGAGTCCCGGTCCGGGTACCAGGTGGTCGTCCCGCCGTCCTCGTCCACGAGCCCGTCGCAGTCGTTGTCGAGCTCATCACAGCCGTCGAAGGCGCCGGGGAACACCGACCGGAGGTTGTCGTCGCAGTCCCCGTCTTGCTCCGAGTAGCCGTCGCGGTCGTCGTCCGTCAACAGCGCCCGCGCGGCCTCGTAGCCGTCGCGATCGAGCAGGCAGCCGCTGAGGAGAAGCGCTATCGGCATTTCTGGGTGTAAGTCGAGGTGTTATGGTCACAACTAAACCAGTCCCAACTACAGCTTGTGAGGTAGTTTCCGGCGCTCCCGCAGTTGGGGATGGATGAGTCCCAGCCCGAGCTCGAACCGCAATAGACCCCATAGTTGGTACACGACCCGCTGTCCGTATAATACTTCGACTCCGTCGAATCACAGTTGTAGTCGTAGCTGGAGTCCCCGCGGCTCGACGTGTAGTAGCTCGACGCCCCAGGGTGCGCGCTCGAGTTGTAGTCGTAGCAGTCCGTGCTGTTCGTCACGTCGTAGGTGCCGCTGGTGCCGCACATGCACAGGTGCGTGCTCGAGTCGCCGTACCCGTCGCCGTCGCGGTCGTCGTAGTAGGTGGTGCACCCGCTGGAGTTGGTTGGGTCGGTGCTGCCGTCGCAGTCGTTGTCGAGCCCGTCGCAGCTCTCGGTGCCGCCCGGGTGGGCGAGCGCCGACGCGTCGTTGCAGTCGGTGGAGCTGCTGACGTAGCCGCTGGGCTGGGCGCATTGCGTCAGCGTGTAGCTGGACTTGCCGTAGCCGTCGCCGTCCGCGTCGAGGTACCAGACCGTGGTCGGGTTGATCGACGCGTCGCTGTCGTTGCAGTCCGTGTTGTTCGTCGAGTAGCCGCCGGGCAGCGTGCAGCCGGTGGTGGTGCTGGCCGAGGTGCCGTAGGTGTCGCCGTCGGCGTCGCGGTAGTACGTGATGCTCACGCCGTCGTCGGCCGTGCCGTCGCAGTCCTGGTCGACGCCGTCGCACACCTCGACGTCGCCGGGGCTGATGCCCGCGTTGCCGTCGTTGCAGTCGCTGGAGTTGGAGACGTAGCCAGACGGCGCGGAGCAGGCGCTCGTGTAGATCGCGCCGGTGCCGTAGGTGTCGCTGTCGGCGTCGGCGTACCACACGGTCGCGTCGACCGAGCTGCTCTCGTCAACGGTGCCATCGCAGTCGTTGTCGTCGCCGTCGCAGTACTCGGACGCGCCGGGGAAGTTCCCGTTGTCGGCGTCGTCGCAGTCCGTGCTGCTGGCGACGTAGCCGGTGGGTTGGTTGCACGCGACGCTGGTGATCGAGAGGTTGCCGTAGCTGTCGGAGTCGTAGTCCTGGTACCAGGTGTCGGCGTCCACCGCGCTGTCCTCGTCGACCGTGCCATCGCAGTCGTTGTCGACGCTGTCGCAATACTCGAGGTCGGTCGGGCTCACGTCTGCACGGGTGTCGTCGCAGTCCGTCGAGTTGGCCACGTACCCGGAGGGTTGGGCGCACGCGAGCGCGTAGTCGTAGAGGTTGCCGTAGCCGTCGGTGTCGTCGTCCGCGTACCAGGTGTCGGCGTCCACGGCGTCGCCCTCGTCCACCACGCTGTCGCAGTCGTTGTCGATGCCGTCGCAAAGCTCGTCGGTGCCGGGGAACGTGACGAGGTCGCCGTCGTCGCAGTCGCCGGCGGTGACGCTGGTGCACGACGGGTTCACCGAGCCTTCGCAGGTGCCGGACTCGCAGAAGCAGTCGCCATCGTCGTCGTAGGCGGTGGTACCCTCGTCGATGTAGCCGTCACAATCGTCGTCCGTGCCGTCCGCGGCCTCCGTGGCGCTCGGGTACACCGTCACGTCCGCGTCGTTGCAGTCGCCCCCGTTCTCCGAGTAGCCGTCGCCGTCGTCGTCGTAGCAGGTGGTCCCGTCGTCCGCGATGCCGTTGCAGTCGTTGTCGCGGCTGTCGCACGTCTCGGTGGCGCCGCTGTAGATGCTCGACTCGGTGTCGTCGCAGTCGCCATCCGCCTCGGTTTGGCCGTCGCCGTCGTCATCGTAGGCGTCTGTGCCTTCGTCCGCGATGCCGTCGCAGTCGTTGTCGGCGCTGTCCGCGACTTCGGGGGCGCCGGGGTAGGTCGTGCCGCTGGTGTCGTCGCAGTCGCCGTCGATCTCGGTGTACCCGTCGCGGTCGTCGTCGTAGCAGGGGGTGTTGTCGTCCACCGTGCCGTTGCAGTCGTTGTCGAGGCTGTCGCAGGCCTCGGCGGCGCCGGTGTAGGTGCTGTCGTCTGCGTCGTCGCAGTCGCCGTCGGCCTCGGTCTGCCCATCGCCGTCGTCGTCGTACGCGTCCGTGTCGTTGTCGATGATGCCGTCGCAGTCGTCGTCGACGCCGTTCTCGTACTCCGTCGCGCCCGGGTGCGTGGAGGGGTCGGCGTCGTCGCAGTCGTCCTGCGCCTCGGTCCAGCCGTCCTCGTCGTCGTCGATCTGGTCGGCCGCGATGACCTCGAAGTACACGTCCGCCTCGGCGGAGTTGCCGTCGGCGTCCCACACGCTGGCGGTCAAGGTGTGCGCGCCAACGGAGAGCTCGGCGTCGCAGGATGCCGCCCCGACGGCGTCGGGGACCGGGGCGCAGACGGTGCCGTCGAGGTCGGAGGTGAGCGTGACGACCAGCGAGGAGAGCTCGTCCTGGAGGTCCGCGACGACCGTGACGAACTCGAAGGTGTCGCCCTCGATGCCGTACTCGCCGGGGGTCGGGTGGACCCACGCGACCGTCGGGGCGTCGAGCACGTCCGCGATGCCTACGCTCACGCTGTCATCGGAGGACTCGGCGTCCGAGTCGATGACCTGGACCGTGATCAGGTGGTTGCCGACGCGGAGGTTGTTCGTCGCGAACGACACGTTGCCGTCGGCGTCCGGGGTGCTCTCCCCGACGACGCCGTCCAGGTCAGACTGCCAGTAGACCTGCAGGTCCGTCGACGCGTCCTGGCCATCCTCGACCGTCGCTGCGAACGAGACGGTGTCGCCCTCGTTGTAGGTCGAGCCGTCCGTGGGCTCGATCAGCGAGACGGCGGGCGGAGTGTTGTAGACCTTGACGCCCTTGTCGGAGCAGCCGGCGAGTGCGGCGAGGCTCGAAAGGGAAAGGACAAGCAAGGATGTACGCATGGCAGACTCCGCTGCCCACACCGTACTGGATCGGGGGGGCGGGGTCAAGCTGCACGAAGGCTCCACCGGCGTTGTCGTGCGTTCCACCCGGGTCATCGCTCGCCCGGGCTCATCGCGGTGCGGCGCTCGCGGTATGCTCGCCAGCTGGGTAGTCGGGGCAGCTCGCCGGAGACCAGGCCGTCCGCCAACCGCGGGTCCCCGACCCCGCGAATGCAGCCGGCGAGGACGGGGTCGTCGACGGGGTCCCAGCGGCCGACAGGCTCGCGGAGCAGGCGTTGAACCTGTCTCGGGCTGCAGGTCGCCCAGTCGGCGAGCGCGTGGACGTCGCGGTGGTCGAACGCCGCCGCGGTGCGAACAGCGTACCGCCGGGCTGGACCGTGTACCGTCTCGGGGGCAGCACACCGGAACACGCTCTCCACCACCCGGCTGATCGCCGCCAGCCCGTGCACGCCGGCTTGAACGCGCGGCAACAGCGTGCCCGAGACCTGGACGGTCGGGTCGCCGGAGACCACCGCGTGGAAGCGCCCTGGGCTCGCGACCTGGACCCACGGTGCGTAGGCGAACGCCGTCGCATCGCGGTGGGTGCTCCACGTCCACGCCAGGGGGTCGGTGACCAGGCGGGCCCGGCACGGGTTGAGGTGGACGTACCGGATCGTTCGGCGGAGGTGCGACGGGTCGGACGCGAGCTCTTCGGGGGGCGGAGTGGGCGCCCAACGCAGCGGTTGGACCCACTGCGGGTGGTGCTTTAGCCACCGGGCATAACCGCCGCGGACACGCGCGAGGCGCCCCGCTTGGTCGGCGTGGGGAAGCAGGAGATGCAGGTGGTCCGGCATCAAGCAGGCGGCGTGGGCCTCCGGGAACGCCCGGCGTAGTGAGCGCCAGAGGTGCGCGGCCTCGGCGTCGCGGGTGTAGAGCCAGCCGTGTGATCGTGCGACGAGGTGGAAGTGGGGCATGGCGGGGACGATCCACGATCCATGCCAGCTAGCGGGAATCCACACTGTATAGGTGAAACGCGGTGAGATTCGAGGTCCGGCGACCGGCCCGGGGGGGGCTGACAACCGTCAGTGACGGATGTCCGACACCCTTCGCCGGAGGGGCCCGCGGGGTCAAGCCCCCGGGCGGGCCCGCGGGGTCAAGCCCCCGCAAATGTCGCGAATTCCGAGCCACGTGGGGTCACGTGTCGCCGCCGGGTCGGACCGGGGCTGGTGGGGTACCACATTGCGGACGCGGGGCCGGCGTCCTCTGCGAGTATCGGCGTTTGACCTTGGTCGCCCGGAAGGCGCTTGCGGCGCCCGCCGCCGAACTGGAGCGAGCTCGGGCTGGGCGCGACGTTTGAGCCCCCCTGGCCCGCGGATCGCGACTTTTGCCCCGCGTTGGCGAGCGGCGGCGGCCCTGGGCGGCCCGGTGCCGGCCCCCCGGGCGGACCCTCGGGGTCAATCCCCCGCAAATGTCGCGAATTCCGAGCCACGTGGGGTCAAGCGTCGCTCCGGGGCCGGACCGGGGCTGGTGGGGTACCACATTGCGGACGCGGGGCCCGGCGTCCCCTGCGAGTATCGGCGTTTGACCGTGATCGCCCGGAGGGCGCTCACGGCGCCCGCCGCCGAACTGGAGCGAGCTCGGGCTGGGCGCGACGTTTGAGCCCCCCTGGCCCGCGGATCGCGACTTTTGCCCCGCGTTGGCGGGCCTGGGGCCGGGCCTGGGGCCGGGCGACGGGGCCGGCCCCGGGCGGGCCCGCGGGGTCAAGCCCCCGCAAATGTCGCGAATTCCGAGCCACGTGGCCCTACAGCCGCGAGCATCGAGCGCCTGCGGTCGAACACCTGGGCCCGCGGCCGCCCTCCGCGCCCCCCGGCGCGGCTCTCTGACCCAGCCCCCTACAGCCGCGGTGCGCTCGCCCCGACGTCCGGGCCCTCGCCCTCCGGGCCCCGTGCCTCGAACGCCTTCTCAGGCGCTACGCCGTACCGGAACCGCGCCAGCGCGATGCCCAACCCGAACAGGAACACCGGGACGGAGATGAGCTGCGAGGTGGTCAGCGACACCCCGAGCAGGTTGTACCCGAGGCCGCGTACGCTGTCGCCCCGCAGCGACTCGTTGAACGGGCGCCACACCGCGTACATCATCAGCACCATCGCGATGATTTGGCCGTCGAACTTGCGCCACTTGGCCCAAGCCCAGGAGCACAACACGAAGATGGTGGTCGCGGCGAAGATCTCGTAGACCTGGGTGGCGAGCACGGGGACGTGGTTCTCGCCGACGCCGTCGACCATCATCTCGATCAGGAACGGGGGGCCGGGCACGAGCCAGAGCTGCGGGCCCCAGGCTGCCGGTAGGAGCGGCAAGGCCCCCGCGGGGACCTCCACCGCGCGCCCGTGGCAACACCCCGCCATGAAGCAGCCGACTCGCCCGATCGCGAGCCCCAGCATCACGGTGGGGCCGAGCGCGTCCGCCATCTTCAACGTCGGGATCCCTTGCCAACGGGCGTACCCGATGCTCGCGAGCCCCGCGGCGATGAACCCGCCGTAGAACGCAAAACCGCCGCGCGTCAGGTTGAAGAACATCATGGGGTTGGCGAAGAACGCCTTCGCGTCGTCGGACATGGACAAGTGCAAGAGCCGCGCGCCCGCGAGCCCGCCGATCACCGCCAGCAGGTACATCCCGACCAGCTTGTCGGGGTCGATCCCCACCTTCCCGGCCCGCGCGTGGGCCACCATCGCCGCGAAGATGAACGCGAGCGTGATGGTCAGCCCCCACGTGTTGTACGGGACGTCGCCGAATTGGCTCGAGTGCTGGACGAAGAAGGTCTTGTACATCGACTACGCCCCCAGGCTCTCGTCGACCGCTCGCTCGAACGCCTCGACGTCCCGCTCCACGGAGCGCAGCGCGAGCGCCCAGGTGGCCGGCTTCGAGAGGTCCAAGCCCAGCTCTTCGAGCGCGATGGGCTCGGCCCAGGCGTCCCCCGTCCGGCGCAGGAGGCGCTCGTAGCCCGGCGCGCCGGCGGGTCCCTGCGCGCGAAAATGCTCGTAGACCAGCGCGGAGAACAGGTACCCGAACAGGTACGGGAAGTTGTAGAACGCGAGCCCGCCGATGTAGAAGTGAAGCTTGTTGGCCCAGAACAACGGGTCCACGCTCGCGATGCGCGGGCCGTACCAACGCTCGTAGATCGCGGTGGTCTCGGCCTCGAGCTGGTCGGCCTCGAGCGGGCCGTCGGCCCGGAGGTCGTACAGGCGGCGCTCGAGCTCGAACCGCGCCGGGATGTTGACGAGGTAGGCGAGCGCGTCGGCCAGGGACGCGTCGAGCAAGCGGAGGCGGGCTTGCGGGTCGTGGGTCTCGGCGAGGGCGGCCTCGCGGACCAGCGCCTCGCCGAACGTGGAGGCGGTCTCGGCGAGCGTCATCGGCAGGCGCCGCTGGGCAGGCGGCACGGTGGCGAGCACCTCGTTGTGGAACGCGTGGCCGAGCTCGTGCGCGAGGGTGGAGAGGCTGCGCTCGTTGTTCCCCCAGGTCATGAAGATCCGGCTCTCGTTGCGGGTCGGGACCTCCGCGCAGAAGCCCCCGCCGCGCTTGCCCGGGCGGTCCTCGATCTCGACCCAGGACTCGCGGAACGCGCGCTCGGAGAACGCCGCGAGCTCGGGGGAGAACGTCCGGAACTGCGTGACGATGAAGTCCTGGGCGTGGTCGTAGGTGATCACCGCGTTCGAGCGCCCGAGCAACGAGGCGACGTCCGTCCACTGCAGGGTCTCTTGGCCGAGCGCCTTGGCCTTCGCGGCCAGGTAGCGGTCCATCAGCGGCCGGGCGGCCCGGGCGGTCTCCATCAGCGCGTCGAGCGTCGACCGCTCGATCTTCGCGTTGGCCAGCGGCTCGTCCAGCGTGTCGAGGCCGCGCTTTGCGTTGAGCGTGATCCGCGTGCCGGTGATGTGGGTCAGCGCCTTTGCGCAGGTCGACGCGACGGTGCGCCAGCCTTCCTTCTGGGCGGCGAACGCGCGCTCCCGCAGGTCCTTGTCCGGGTTCGACAGCAGCTGGGAGAGCTGGCCCGGGGACAGGGGCTCGACGCCGTTTCCGCGGTCGAACGGGATGCGCAGCGCCCCCGCGACCTGGTCGTAGAGCTCGCCCCACGCGAGGATGCCGTCGCGCGCGAGCTCGGTCGACAGCGCCTCCTCGGCCTCGGGCAGCTTCAAGCGGCCGAGCCGGCGCCGCTCGAGCAGGTCGCCGTGCATGTGCGCCAGCTCCGGCAGCGCGAGCAGG
>CALQBK020000165.1 GCA_943328795.2 Bifidobacterium breve | reverse complement strand
TCCAAGGCACGGTCTGGCGGAACCGCCGAAGACGTCGGCTCCGCCAGACCCTGCGGGGAACGGCGCGGGAGGGGGCCAGCGTGCGTCCCGCTTCAAGCGATTTCAGGACGTTGGGGCCCGTTTGTGTGCGCAGCGCCGGGGCTGGCCCCCCACCCGGCGGTGCTTTCACCGGGGGATGATCGCTTGCTAGTGCCCGCCCTTGCCGGGACGGGCGTCCCAGATGCGCAAGCAAAGCAGGCTGCCGACGACCGCAAACGGCAGCAGGAACATCGGCCAGAACGCCCAGTCCTTCGTCGTCAGCACGCCGAGCGCCCATGCCTGGACCCCGGAGCCCAGGTACACGAAGCCGTCAATCACCCCGACCGCGGTAGCCGCCGCCCGTCGCCCGCCGAAGTCCATGGTCGCGGTGCCCGACAACAGGCCGTGCGTGCCGATCACGCACAGGCTCACCACGAAGCTGATCACGACCAGGAACACCGGGCTGAGCGTCAACGCCGGCCCACCCGGCAGCGTGCGCGCGTCGCCCGCCGTCTGTGTCGCCTTCGGGTCCTTCAGCGCGAGCGTCTGTTCGACGCCGTCCCGGAGCACCTTCGCGGTGATGAGCCCGGGGCTCTTCACGTCCGTCGGCGCGATCGCGCTCGAGCACGTGCACGCGTCCCCGTCCCAGCCCGGCGCGACGATCCCCGTGCCCTCGAACCGCTTCGGGACCACGCAGGTCGCCGGCACGCACGCAAACGCGCGCGACACGTCCTTCCAGTCGTGCACGTCCCCGATCCCGGCGATCTCGACGAACTGGTCGCCCGGCCGCAGGTCCGTCTTCGTCGCGTCCTTGACCCAGCCGATCTCCGCGCGCGTCCCGCCGAGCGAGAAGATCATCGCGGCGATGCCAAGCGTGAGGCCCACGTAGAGCCCCCCGGCCGCCGGCGCGCGACGCGACTGGAACACCAGGTCCGAGATGTAGCCGGCCGCGTTCCCGCCGATCACGCCCGCGACGAACAGGAGCCCGCCCCAGCCGCCTTGCAGGAACGGCACCAGCGCGCAGAGGAGGCCGCTGGTCGCCAGCACCCGGCCCTTCATCCCCGAGGCCCGGCTGGCCCCAAAGAACAGCGCGGCCGACGCCGACCACGCGAGGAGCAGCACTGCGACGATGCCGACCCACGAAGGGCCCGGCAGCCCCAGCTCCTCCGCGGTCGCCCAGTGCCCGTACATCAGCACGTGCGTGGAGGGCAGCACCCAGACCTCTTTCGCGTACAGCGGGACCCACTGCATGATGCCCTGGCGCAGCACGCCCGTGCAGAACTCGATCAGCGCGACGGTGAGCAGCACGGGGTGCTTGAGGATGCGCCCGATGAGCTGCATCGCGGGCACTGGCGGCTCGTTGCGGCCGTCCCCGCCGTCACCCGTGTCGATGTCCTCGTGCCCGGCTTCGGAGGGCCGGTCGCGCAGCAGCACGAGCTCGGTGAGCAGCGCGATCCCGAGCAGGCCGGCAGGGGCGAAGAACACCAGCCACACGGGGGTGGTCTCGGCCGTCTTGAACGTGTCCAGGATCCACTGGTTGCCGGTGTAGGCAAGGAAGATGCCGGAGCTGATCATCGTCCCGAAGATGCCGGAGAACGCGCCGCGCTCTCGCAGGTGAAACCACGCCGCGTTGACCTTGACGATCGCGACAGCGGCGAAGCTCTGGAAGTACATGTTGATGCCGTAGATCACGCTCATCCACAGCGAGACGTTCACGGCGCCGGGGTCCGAAGCGCTCAGCATGCCGCGCACGAAAACGCCCATCGCCAAGTTCGCTGCGGCCGACCCCGCGAGCGACACCAGCATCGAGCGCCTGCCGCCAAACTTGTCGGTGAGCGGACCGTTGAGCAGGAACGCGATGCCGTACACCCACGTGCCGATAGCGAAGATCGTCCCGAACTCCTCCTTGCTCATCAAGTCGCCGAGGTTCGTCTTGGCGACCGTGAGGTTGTACCTGCCCATGTACAGCAGCGCGTACGCTATTCCCAGCGGGAACCAGTTGAGGAACCGGCGGAACCGGTACGCGGACGTGTGCTCCAGGCCGGACGGGCCGGCGGCGGTTTCGGCGGACACGGGACACCTCGCCACCGGCGGCTAACTCGCGCCGCGGCCAAAAAAAGTCCGGCTCGGTGACGGAATGGCAACGGCGTCCGGCGGCGAGCGCCAGCGCGGCGTCAGTCCTGGCGGGGCGGCGGGCCTTCGGGCAGGTCGTCGAACTTGATCGTGCCCGGCTCGTAGATCGTCGCCACGAACTGCCGGTGCACGACCTTCTCTTCGCGCGCCACGGGGTCCTCGCCGGGGTGCCGGGCGAGCCATGCCGCCTTCACCGCGTCCCGGTAGGGCGTCAGCTCGACGCCAAACCGCGCCGCGGCCGCGACGCCATCGGTGGCCTGCGCCTGGCCGAAGTGCACGCTGATCGCCTCGAAGTGGTTGGCCCAGCGGCGGATCAGCGGCCGGACCGCCATCGCCGCGAGCTTGAGCGTGCCCGGGGGCATGCTCCAGAAGTTGCCGGGGAGCCCGGCCTCCTCGCACGCGATCTTCCACGCGGCTTCGACGGTCATCGCCTCGGGCCCCGCGAGGTCGATCGCCTCGTTCAGGCCCTCGTCTGAGTCCACCGCCGCCGCGACGATGTCGGCGACATCGCGAGCGTGCACCGGCGAGACCATCGCGTCCGTCTTGCCCGGCAAGAACACCGAGCCGTTGTACTCGGTCCGCCGGAGCAGGTCCGCGAAGTTGCCGGCGAACAGCCCAGGCCGGAACACGGTCCACGGGATCCCGGACGCCTGGACGGCCTCCTCGATCGCGCGCTTCGACGAGAACGCCGCGATGTCGCCACCGTTCGGAGCCGCCGAGCAGGAGACGAAGATCGCCTTCTTGACGCCGCGGGCCTTGGCGGCCTCCCAGAGCGCGGCGTGACCATCGGCGATGGTCTTGTGGTTGTTGTCGGTCTTCTCGACGCGTACGCTCGCGCTCGAGATCACGGTCTCGCAGTCCCGCAGGGCGCGATGCATGCTCTGCGGGTCCCGCAGGTCCCCGAAGAAGTAGTTCGTGCCCGTGTCGTTGAGCCAGAAGTACTCGCTCCCCTTGCGGACGAGCGCGCGCACCTCCTTACCCTGGTCACGAAGCGCGCGTACAACCTGATTACCGAGACGGCCTGTGCCGCCGACGACGAGGATCATGAGCCTTCCGAAGCGGGCCGCATGGTATCCCCGTCAGCGAGCGTCCGCACCGGTTAACCGCGCGCCATGTCGCAGGACCGCCAGAACGATCGCCCCCAGGACCTCGTCGCCGACGCGCTCTCCCGCCTTTGGCAACGAAGTCGCGCGGAGGCCGGCAGCGCCGCAAAATGGGCCCGCGAGCGCCTGACGCTCCGCCAGCTCCGGGCGGACCGGGACCGGATGTACCAGAAGCTCGGGAAGGAGGCCCGGCACCTCCACGAGGCCGGCGAGCTCGAGCACCCGGGCGTCGCCCGCGGCGTCGCGCGCATCCGCGAGCTGGAGAAGAAGATCACGGACCTGGAGGACCAGCTCCGCGCGGTCGGCCTCGAGCCCGAGCCGGACCCCGAACCAGCCTCGCCGTAGCCGCGCGATATCGCCCTTGCGCGGTTCGGGCGGCGCGTTAAACTGGCGCCACCTTCGGGGTTGTAGCTCAGTTGGTAGAGCATCAGAATGGCATTCTGGGGGTCTGGGGTTCGATTCCCCACAGCTCCACTCCTAGGTAAAGCAAGGCCCGATCGGACTCCGGTCGGGCCTTCGCCGTTTTCCGCCTCGATCCCCGGCCTCGTCAGAAGCGCGGTACGCGCAGCGCAGCCTCGACCGTGATGGCCAACGACATCTTGGAGCGGCCCTCGGTGCGCTCGGTGAACACGATGGGCACCTCGGCGACGCGCGCCCCTAGGCGGTGCGCGGCGAGCGTGGTCTCCACCTGGAACGCGTACCCATCGCTCACTAGCGGCTGCTCGAGCACACGGCCCAGCAAGTCGGCGCGCCAGCACTTGAACCCCCCCGTCAGGTCGGCGACCGGTACGCCGAGCCACGCCTGCGCGTATAGGCTCCCAAAGCGCGACAGCGCGCGCCGACGCCAGCCCCAGTTCCGCGTGCCTCCGCCCGGCACGTACCGCGACCCCAGCGCCAAGTCGGCCCCGGCGGCGAGCAACCTCGGCACGTCCGCCGGGTCGTGCGACAGGTCCGCGTCCATCTGTACGATGGTGTCGTACCCGCCTGACAAGGCCCACGCGAAGCCGTCGCGGTAGGCCGGGCCGAGCCCAGGCGCCCCTCGCCGCTCCAGGACCTCGGCGCCGTGCAGCCTGGCCATCGCGGCCGTGCCATCCGGAGAGGCGTCGTCCACGACCAGCGCCCGGAGACCAAGCGCGGACAGCGCGTCCACGAGGACGCCGATATTTCCCACCTCGTTGCGGGTGGGCACGACGACGATGGTGCCGGGAATGCCGCTTCCTCCGCCCTGGGGGCGACCCCGCCGCAACCGCGGCGAGGCGTCCCTAGAAGGTCGCGCCTGCCACGGGGGCAGCCGCGCCGGCATCCGCGCCGGTCATACCGGTGAGACGGGCCTTGTAGGTGCCCATCGCCTTCGCGCGCTCGACCGCGGGGCTACGCAGCGCCTGGCGGAGCGAGTGGATCGCGGCTTTCGCAACGTTCCCCGCAGGCGCCATGTAGTCGCTGGTCATCACGTCCACGACGCGCCGATCGATCAGGAGCTTCAGCAGCGGGTGCGGGAAGCGCCCGGAACGCGCCAGGAACAACAGCGTGTTCGTGTAGCTGTCGTGCCGCTCGAAGAACATGCGGTCGTAGATCTCGGCCTTCTCGTCGTTCACGAGCCCGTCGCGAGCCGCGAGCGTGTGGAGCGAGGTGCCCGGGTAGTAGATGACCGAGAACACCTGGAGCCGGTAGGGCTTCGGGAGGTCGGAGATCAGCCGCAGGGTGTCGAGCTTGTCCTCGATGGTCTCGTACGCGAGGTCGTAGATGATGTCGTACTGCGGCGGGGCGGTACGATCTGCGAACTTCGTGATGATCTCGGCGGACTTGATGATCTTGTCGTTGCCCATCGTCGAGCGCTTGAAGATCTTCTGCATGCGCTTCGAGCCGTGCTCGACGCCCATCTGGATGCTCATCAGGCCGGCGTCCACCAAGGCTTCGTACTTCTCCTCCGTGATCGTGCCCGGCGAGCCGAGCAGGTAGAAGGGGTCGCCGATCTTGGTCTTGTACTGGTGCGCGAAGTCCAGCAGGTCCGGCAGCGGGCGGCCGAAGAAGCTGTCGTCCGAGAACCACACGAAGTTGATGAACGGGTACTCGCGCTTGATGTCCTCGAGCTCACCGATGACGTGCGCGGTGGACCGGAACCGCACGTAGCGCTGGCGCTTGTAGAGGTCGCGGTAGAAGCTGTTGCCGCAGTACGTGCAAGCGTGCGGGCAGCCGCGGCCCGTCATGGTCTGGTAGCCGGTACGCCCGAACATGCGGCTCACGGTGCCGTTGTGCAGGTAGCGACGCAGCAAGTCCTTCGTGACCGGCAGGATCTGCCCCTCGAAGAGGATGTGATGGTCATCCCGGGAGAAGTCGGGCGCCGGGTACCGATCAAGCTCCTGCTCGAGCGAGCCGGGGGCGTTGCGGATGACGTCCTGGCCCTTGCGCCACACCAGCGACTTGATGCTGTGCAGCTTGTTCTTGTCGCCGTTCTCGAGCTTCTCGCACAGCTCGAGCATCAGGTCTTCGGCGTCGCCGATGGCCACGTACTCGGCTTGCTTCGCGCACTCGTCCGGGCGGACGGACGGATGGAACCCGCCCCACACCACGGGGATGCCGAGCTTCTCCTGGATCGCCTTCGTGAGCTGGCGCGAGGAGTCGTAGTAGTGCGTCATCAGCGTGATGCCGACCAGCTGGGAGTCCTTGACCAGCTCCAGCATCTCGTCGATGACCTGCGGGCTGTAGCGCTCCTCGGACATCCGCACGTGGACGCTCTCGCCGTCCCCAGCGAAGTCCGGCATGCAGATCACCTGCGTCTGGTGGCCCGCCTGGCGCAGCGTCGCCGAGATCGAGCGGAGGCCGTAGTTCGTGATGTCCGGGTAGGGGCTGATCAGCGAGACTTTCATCGTTTCTCCGAGTCCGTACTACATGGCACGAACGAGGCGGACCGTCTACCCCGCAGTGTGGGGGATCGCCCGGTTTTGCTACCGGGCCAACAGTTTCTCGAGGTCACGCCACGCGGAGGCGGGCGAACAGCGGCCAGTGGTCCGACAACCACGGGGGCACGGGGACCACCCGGTGGGCCTCGATGGTCACGCCACGGCTCGCGAGGAGGTGATCCAACGTGCGGTCGGGTGCATCCGAGCGAGGCGGTAAGTAGGTGTGCTCGCCGAGCTGTGGCACACGCTGCGCGACGTCCGTGAGCCGCTTGAGGACGTCTTCGACGTACTCCTTGGCGTCCTTGCCGAGCCTGGCCGCGTCGTCGCCGGGGGCGAGCAAGTTGAGGTCCCCGCCGAGCACGAACGGCTCGTCGCCGCACGCCTCCATCCAGCGTCGGATCACGTCCACCTGCCGACCCATCGTCCCATCGCCGCGCGAGAACGCCGACAGGTGCGTGACCGCCACGTGCAACCGCCGACCGTCGGTGAGCGGCACCGTCGTCGCGAGGATCGCCCGGTGCAAGTTGAACGCACGCCGCAGGGGCGGCTCGTCGAGCCCAGGCAACGCGAGCCGCCGCGACGGACCGAGCTCGCACCGCGACAGGATGGCCTCGTGTAGGTCCATCCGCCCGAGCGGCTTGGGGACCGGGCTCGGGACGAACCGGGAGCGGTAGTACGGCGTCGAGACCCAGGTCTCCCAGTCTTCCGTCAGGTCCGCGAGCTGGTCGACCCGGCCCGTCCGCGCGCTGTCCCGGTCGACCTCTTGGAGCAGCGCGATGTCGAGCCCCTCCCCGCGCAGCTCCGCGAGCACGCGTCGTACGCCCGCGAGCCCGTCTCGCGCGTTCGAGGGGCTCGGCCGGGTGTCGGGCCCGCCGTCGTAAAAATAGTGGTGGCGCCGGGTCCCGCAGAACTGGATGTTCCACGTGAGGATCGACAAGGGCCGCGCCGGGTCGTGCGGAGCAGCCGCTCGGCTGCGCACCACGGGCTCGACCATCTCGTCGGGGGGCAGCCAGTTCAGGAGGCGAAGCAGCACGCCCCCAGCGTAGCGCGCCGGGGGCCAGCCCCGGCGCTGCGCACACAAATGGGCCCGAACGTCCTGAAATCGCTTGAAGCGAGACGCTCGCTGGCCCCCTCCCGCGCCGTTCCCCGCAGGGTCTGGCGGAGCCGACGTCTTCGGCGGCTTCGCCAGACCGTGCCTTGGAACGGCGCAAAGGCAACCGCCGTGCCGACGCGAGGTGTGCCGAGCGCCGGCACCGGCGGCCCTACAGCGCCGCGGTGAGCCAGCCCGTGACGCCGATGCGGTAGCCAACCTCGCCCGACACCCCGACGCCGAGCCGGCCGCGCTCGGACCAAGGCCCGCCGAGCGGGTCTGACATCATCCGCACCCCGCCGACCGCCGAGACCGGGATGAACGGCTTGAGCGCGATCTTCGCGTCCCCGTCCAGCACCCGCGTCAGGTCTACCGTGTACGGCATCGCCTCGACACCGGCCCAGGCCTGGATCCCCCCGTCCGCCTGCCCGACCTGCAAGACCGCGCCGGCCTCGAACTGGTTGCGGCGCGCCTGGTCTGGCGTGTTGGACGTGCTCTCGGCTGTCTGGACCTCGTCAGTGACCGTGTGGGTGATGGTGAACCACCCCGCGAGCTGCGCGGCCCTGGACACCTTCACGTCGCCCTTGAGCCCGCCGTACATCCGGTAGCCAGAGCCTGAGAACGTCGCCGCAGTGGTCTGCTCAGCCTCGTGCGCGAGGCCGCCGTACACGCCGAACTGCGGGATGAACCACAGCGAGCCCTCCCCACCCTGCCAGCTCTCCTTCCGGATCGCCCGGCAGGCGTCGCCCGTGCACCCCGGGGCGCGCAGGTAGAACCTGTCGGCCGAGAGCGCGCCGGTCACCTCGAAGGAGAGCGGGACCGGCTGCAAGCTGCCGGGAGACATGGGCGCCGCCTGCGCGACACCGAGGAGAGCTGCGAGGAGGAGCATCATAGGAGTGGGATCACGATGGAGCGGGACCAGCGGGCGCTGCTGGCCTGACCCGGCCAGGTGCGCGCGGTGTAGTCGATGTTCTCGGCGCCCTGCAGCGTGACCTGCTCCTCGACCTTGCCGTCATCCACAGCGTCCTGCCAGTGTACGAAGCCCGAGACCGGCGCCACCGCGCTAATCGGAGCGAAGGTGAACGCGGAGTACGGCGCGTCGCCGTCGGTGTACATGTGGTCGGTCTCGGTGGCTGTCGTGGCGTCCATGTTGCCGCTCACGTTCACCGTGTACTCCGACGGGGAGCCCGACGAAGAGCCGCCCGTGTCCGTCCCAGCCGTGTCCGTCCCGCCCGTATCCGCCGAGTCCCCGGCGAACGCCCGGCTGGTGGCCAAGTTCGCCGAGCACGTGAGGATGTGGAACTCACCGCTCATGAGCGTGCTGTTGTCCCCAGTGTAGGTCGCCGCGAAGCTCGTGCGCTCCGAGTCCGTCGTGAGCACCAAGTCGCCGCCGGTGCCCTCCAGCCCCACGTTGGAGAACGTCCACGTGCGGTCGCCGGACTCGCTCGTGACCACCGAGGCCGACGTCACGCCCAGCGCCAACGCCGCGTCGCCCTGGAACCGGTACGAGCTCATGCTGTCCGTGACGCAGCTCTCACCGACCACCCCCGCGATCCCCATGAAGAGGCGCACTTGGGGCTCAGCGTCGGCCATCACCTGCCCCGCCAACGCCTCGGTGAGCGGGTCGAGCACAGGCGGCTCCTTGCAGCCGAGGAGCGACAGGAACAGGATGGCAAAGGGCATCCCGCCGTCTACCCTGCTTGTCCGGAACCGGCGAGAAGCGACAGCATCCCCGCCTCGTCAAGAATCGCAACGTTGAGCTCACGCGCCTTGTCGAGCTTGCTTCCCGCGTCGGCGCCGGCGACGACGTAGTCGGTCTTCTTCGAGACGCTGCCGCTCACCTTCGCGCCAGCGGCCTCCAGGAGCTGCTTGGCCTCCTCCCGGCTCATCGTCGGGAACGTGCCCGTGAGCACGAACGTCCGCCCCGCCAAGGCGGTGCCGCGCCGCACCGCCACAGGCGCGAACGTGACGCCGACCTCGGCCAGCGCGGCGATCTCGTTCCGGCTGTGCGGCTCGGCGAGGAACGAGCTCACGCTGTTGGCCACGATGTCCCCGATGCCCTCCACGGCCCGCAGCTCCGTCGGCGACGCGGCGAGCAACGCGTCGATCGTGCCGAAGTGGCGCGCGAGGTCCCGCGCGGTGCTCTCGCCAACGTGCCGGATCCCCAGCGCCATCAGCACCTTGTCGAGCCCGCGTGTCTTCGACACCTCCAGCGCTTTCAGCAGGTTCTGGGCAGAGAGCTTGCCCATGCGGTCCAGCCCGAGGAGGGCGTCGAGCTCCAGCCGGTACAAGTCGCTCGGGCGCCGGACCTTGCCCGCGCTCACGAGCTGGTCAACCAGCTTCTCGCCGAGCCCTTCGACGTCCATGCACAACCGGCCCGCGAAGTGCTCGATCACCCGGCGCACCTGCGCTGGGCACTCCAGGTCGTTCGGGCACCGCGTGGCGCTCTCCTCGGCGTCTCGCACCAGCGCCGTCCCACACTCGGGGCACGTCGCCGGGTACCGGACGCGGGCTCGCCCCGCGTGCGCGTCGTCCACTACGACCTGGACCACCTTGGGGATGACGTCCCCCGCCCTCTCGACCTCAACGGTGTCCCCGATGCACAAGTCGAGCCGCCCGAGCTCGTCCTCGTTGTGCAGGGTCGTCCGCGAGACGGTGACCCCGCCGACGCGCACCGGTCGTAAGCAGGCCACGGGCGTGACCGCGCCGGTGCGGCCGACGCTGAACAGGACGTCCTCCAGCACGGTCCGGACCCGCTCAGGCGGGTACTTGTACGCGATCGCCCAGCGCGGCGACCGGGTGACGAAGCCGAGCTCGTCCTGCAGGTCGAAGCCGTCCACCTTCACCACCGCGCCGTCGATCTCGTACTCGAGCTGCGACCGGGCGGCCCGCAGATCCGCGATCGCGGCGACCACCTGGTCCACCCCCTCGACAACGCGGTTCAGCGGGTTGACCTTGAAGCCCCAGCGACTGAACAACGCCGAGAGCTCGGACTGGGACGAGCAGCGGACCCCGGTGGGCATCAGCCCCGCCGAGTGCGCGTAGAAGTGCAGCGGCCGCCCCTGGACCATCTTCGGGTCGAGCTGCCGCATCGTGCCGGCCGCCGAGTTCCGCGGGTTCTCAAAACGCCGGTCCCCAGCCGCCTCGCGGCGGTCGTTCATCCGCTCGAACCCTGGCAGGTCGAACAGCACCTCGCCCCGCACCGAGAGGCGCCCGGCCGGCCCGCCCTTCAGTCGGAGCGGCACGGACGGGATGGTTCGCAGGTTGTGCGTGACGTC
>CALQBK020000164.1 GCA_943328795.2 Bifidobacterium breve | reverse complement strand
TTGTCCTTGCGGAACGCGGCGCCGATGAGGGCACGCGTCCCGACGCGCCAGAGCTTGTCGATCATCCCGCCGTACACCAGCATGTCCGGGAACCCGGTGTTCCCCTTGATCGGCGGAAACTCGCTCGGCGCCGTGCTCGCGACCTCGGTGTAGTCGAACCAGCTCTGGGTTCCGTCCGTCTGCACCAGGAAGTGCCCGGGCCCGGTGATCCAGCTCATCGCCTGGTGGTTGTAGCCCTGGACCTTGCCGTTCCGCGCGACCACGCGCTTCTGGAACGCGTTGAACGCCGGGAGCGAGTTCTGGCCTTCGTGGATCACGATCTCGCCCTCCGCCCCACGGAGCGCGTCCAGCGGTGCGGCGCGGCCCTCGGCCTTCTCCCACAGCGCCTTCAGCTCCCGCTTGCCGAGCCCCCGCATCCAGTTGACCTGCTCGTCCACCGTGCGCTGCTCCATCGCGGCGATGACGGTGTCCAGCGGTTCGAGCGAGGGGAGGGGGATCATGCGGTGCTCCGTGCAGACCTGCGGCTAACGCCGACCACCGAGAGGGCAAGCAGCAGCAGCCCGCTGGCGCCCGAGCCTGCGCTCGCGCAGCCGCAGCCGCTCTTCATCTCGCCTACGGAGAAGCTCGCCTCGAGCGAGCAGGTCTCGTTCCCGGCGACGTCGATCGCGCAGGCCTGCAGCGTGTGCGCGCCGTTCGTGAGGTCGAGCTCGGTGCGGTACAGGTCCCCGCCCATCCAGCTGGCCTCGACCGCGGCCCCGTCGTACTCGACATAGGCCTGCTGAAGCACGGGTCCGACCTCGCTCGTCACGCCGTCCTGGACGGCGAAGTGGAACAGCGAGGTGCTCTCCGTGAGCTGGTTCGAGAACAGCGTGAACCGCCGGATGTCCGGCGCCATCGCGTCCGCCGCGCCCTCTCCCCAGTAGACCTTGTTGAGGAAGTCCTGCCCCGACTCGCCTTGGCCGGTCACGGCGTCCAAGACGCCGTCCCCGTCGAGGTCTCCGATCGCCATCCCCAGCGTGCTGTCCGAGATCGCGGCGCCGTCGGCGTCCGTGAACGAGCCCTCCACGAGCACGAAGTTGCCTTCGCCGTCGTTCTCGAGCACGCGCTCGGTGTCGGACAACGACGCGATCACGGCGTCCATGTCCCCGTCCTGGTCGACGTCGGCGCACTGCACCTCGTTGTCGTCGGCGGCGGGGTTGCCGTCGACCCGCGCGTTGGTCTGGTCCGAGAACGTGCCGTCGCCCTGGTTGATCATCAGCTGCTCGAGCCCGTTCCGGGAGCCGCCGTCGAGCCAGAGGTCGATGTCGTCGTCCCCGTCTACGTCGCACGCGTCCGGGCCGTAGACGTAGGGGCCGCCTTGCGCGGGGAGCTGGCCGCCGGCGTCCGCGTACACCCCCGCGCCGTCGTTCACGAGGAGCAGGCTGTCGCCCTCGCGGCTGGCGATCACCAGGTCGAGGTCGTCGTCCGCGTCGGCGTCGAAGAAGTCCGCGTCGATCGGGCCCGTTCCGGTCGCGGAGAGGTCGGCGGGGATCGCCCCGACGGCCTCGGTGAAGAACCCGGTGCCCTCGTTCACGTAAAGGTGGCCGACCCCGACCGAGGTGGGCGGCGCGTCGCCCCAGTCCGAGATGAACAGGTCGAGATCGCCGTCGTCGTCGACGTCCGCCAAGCGGGTGGCCCCAGCGCGCGAGGTCGTGCCGAGGCGTGTCGGGTCATTCGTGAACACCCCGCCTTCGTTGACGAACACGGCGTCCGGCTGCTGCGCGTAGCCATCGGGCACCACCACGTCCAGGTCGCCGTCGCCGTCGATGTCGCCGATCGCGACCTGGCGGATGCGCCCGGTGAACCCCCCGAACGCGTCGTCCGTCACGTAGGTGAACGCGCCGGCGTCGTTGCGGTACACCCCGAGGGGCTGCGCGTCGCCCGGCTCGTAGTAGCCGCCTCCGTTCGCGAACACGATGTCGAGGTCGCCGTCGCCATCCAGGTCCGCGAGCTGGGCCTGGTTGCTGTAGCAGCCCTCGGTGGAGTCCGTGTCGGACGCGCAGGGCTGCGGGCTCGGGAGGGCTGTCGGGTCTTCAACGAAGTACGGGACCGCGAGGGCGGGGAGCGCGAAGGAGAGGAGCCACATGGGTTCGGCGTTAACCGGGCCCCCGGGTCGCGGCCCTATCCGCCGAGGAGGCCGGAGATCACCGCTTGGACATCGTCATCGTCGAGCCTCGGGAGGGCCTCGATCGCCGAGTGGATGAGCGCCAGCGCGAGCGTCCGGAGCGTCAGCACGCGGCCAGGGTCCGCGGCGGCCTCGGCCGCGCGCAGCCGCAGCGCGATGCCGAGCCCGAGCGCCAGGCACCGCTCGGCGTCGAGCCCATCGGCGGTCGTCAGCAGGTTGAGCAGCACGGACGCCGGTAGCTGCGCCGCGAGGTCGAGGTCGAGCCCCACCAGGCCCGAGGCCTGGGCCTCTGCCGCGGCTTCCTCCGCGGATCGCGGCTTGCGCAGGAGCTTCGCGACGAACGCGGCCAGGGCGGCCACCTGCCGCTGGATGTAGTCGTCCCTCAGCATCAGCGCTCCTCGCTTGGAGCGCCGTGTCGCGCCCGCGCCCAGCCAACGCGGGCCCGCCCGATCGCCCACGCGACCGGCCCGGCCACGACCGCGCTAGCTACCGCCATCGTCAACGCTCGGCCGGCTTCGGCCCACCCGAGGGCGTCGAGCGCACGCAAGTTCGACTCCGCCAAGCCTGGCGCGGCGTAGCTCAGCGCCCAGGCGGCCACCCCCACGAGCACGGCGGTCGCCAGCGCGGGCCACCGCCACACGCGCAGATCGACGTCCGAAGGGGCCATCTCCGCGCTCACCGAGAACGCGAGGAACAGCGCGAGCCAGGGCTGCCACTGGCCCCAGTCCACCGACCTCAACGCGGGGCCGACGCCAGCCAACGACACCGGCAGCGCCGGCACCCCGGCCCAGCGGTGGAGCAGCGCGAGCGCGGCCAGCCCCGCGAACGCGGGAGCGACCGGGGAGACCAGGTTCGTCACGAACGGCCGGGCAAAACGCGTCCAGGCCCGGCCGGGCGTCACGTGGCCCCGCCCCTCTCGGTCGAACAACGAGACGTTGAGGTCGGCGACGGTGTAGCCCGTGCCGAGGATCATCACGGCGTGCGCGAGCTCGTGCAGCAGGTTGCCTGGCAGCCGGACGAGGTGCTGCACGACACCGCTCCCGAGCCGGCCCAGCAGCGGGCGCTGCACGAACGCCCCTGTCAGCAGGGCCAGCGCTGCCAAGAGGGCGGTCACCGGGCGTGGACCTCCCACGTGGAGCCGACCGGGACGGCGAGCAGCCCTTTCTGCGCGAGCACGGTCTGGAACGCCTCGTCCCAGGTGACGTGGTGGAGCTGGAGCGTGACGGTCCCGGCTACCTCGTCCCCGATCACGATGTTCACGTCCCCGACCTCGGCCAGGAACCGCATCGCAGCGTGCACGTCCGCGTTGTCGAACGCGACGTCAATCAGCGCGGGCAGCGCGGGCGTCGTGGGCGGCGCGGCGTCGGCGAAGGGGAGGGCGAGGAGCCAGGGCATTGGGGGCAAGTATCCCCACCTACGTGGCGGGGACCGCTCCGAGCGTCCCGGATAGAGCACGCCATGGCTCTCGTCCTCGTCCTCGCGCTGGCGTGCTCACCCCCCGCCGCGCCTTCCGCCCCCGCTGCGCCGTCTCCCGACGCTGCGCCGTCCCCCGCCGCCGCGCCGTCCCCCGCCGCCCCGTCCATCCCCGCCGCCCCGCAGGACGTTTTCCCGGCGCCCGCGCGTGTCGTAGCCGTCGGCGACCTGCACGGGGACGTGCGATCCGCGATCGGCGCGCTGCAGCTCGCGAAGGTCGTCGACGCTGCTGGGCACTGGGTCGGCGGGGCCACCTGGCTCGTGCAGACCGGCGACGTGCTGGACCGCGGCCGGGACGGGCGCACGATGATCGATTTTCTCGCGCGCGTCGAGGCCGAGGCCGCGGCTGCGGGCGGGCGAGCGCTGCTCTTGGACGGGAACCACGAGGTGATGAACCTCCAAGGCGACTGGCGCTACGTCGCGGACCTGGAGGACTTCCCTGGGTCCACCGACGCCGAGCGTGACGCCGCGCGCAGGGCGTGGGCCACCACCGGGGCCGGCGGCGCGTGGGTCAAGGCGCACGCGATGACCGTCCAGGTGGGGGACACCGTGTTCGTGCACGGCGGCATCGACGCGAACTGGGCGTCGCGGGGCGTCTCCGGGCTGAACGCGCTGTTCCGCGAGGCGATCGCCGGGCCGGTCGAGCCCAAGCCCGCCGTGCTGGGGTCCGACGGTCCGCTGTGGAACCGCGGCTACCTGCTCGAGGACGAGCCCGTGGCGTGCGCGGAGCTCACCCGTGCGCTCACCGCCCTGGGGGCGCGGCGCATGGTTGTCGGCCACACGACCCAGGACTCCGGGCGCATCGCGTCACGCTGCGACGGCGCGCTCTACGGCATCGACACCGGCATCAGCGCCTACTACGGGGTGCACCCCAGCGCGCTCGTCATCGAGGGAGACGTGGTCACCCGCCTGCCCGAGTGAGCCGCGGCCGTCACCGACGACGGCGAGCGAGGACGAGCCCGATCCCGAGCGGAGCGAGCCAGGCCAGGGGGACGTCGCCGACCGCGGAGCATCCGCAGCCGCCGGTCACCGTGAACGCGTCGGAGAGCGTAGCGGAGGAGCCGTCCACGTTGCGCACCACGAGGTCGTGCGTGCCCGCGGTCAGCGCGCTTGGCGTCTTGCCCGAGACCGTCCCGTCGTCCTGGACGACGACGTTGCTCGCGTCGAGCCCGCCGATGGTGACCGAGGCCCCGTCCTCGAAGCCGCTGCCGAGCGCGACGAAGTTCACCGGCACGCCGAGGTCCGTGGTCGCCGGGGTGATCTCGTAGACCGAGACGTCCCCTTGCGCCGTGTCCGAGTCGGCGTCCGAGTCGGCGTCGGAGTCGGCGTCGGAGTCGGAGTCCGTGTCCGAGTCGCCCTCGTTGCCGAGCGCGCGGATGACCCACGAGCCCGACGTGTAGTTCGACAGCGGGTCGATGCCCGTCGAGAGTTGGATGTAGTTGCCCTCGTCCGGCGACGCGCTGTGAATGAACAAGCCGGACGTGTTGGTGGCGCTCGAGTAGGGCCACACGTCCCCGCCCGAGCTGTCCGGCGGGCACACCCAGACGACGAGCCCGATGTCGGTCATCGTCACGTTGTCGTAGCCGGCGTCGGGGTCGGCGAGGGTCAGCGAGTTGAACGACGACGTGGACACCGTCACGCTGACCTCCTCTGGACCCCAGGCGTAGGGGTCGGACACGGAGGGGGCGCCGCCGTCCGTGACCTGGATGCCGATCTCGGCGAGCGTGCTGTCGCCGTCCTGGTCCCCGTGGCTCGACCCGAGCAGGAACTCAATCGTGTCGATGGTGAGCGGGAGATCGGCCGAGGTCGCCTTCAGCACGCTGATCGCACACTCGGGGTAGGCGAGCCACGCGACCTCGCTGTTGTCGGAGCTGAACGTGTCGTCCGTCGCCGTGTCGTTGCGCAAGGTGGTGGCGAACGCCGGGCTGGCGACCGTCGAGAGCAGGGCAAGAAGCATACGCGAGTCCTCGACCCGAGGGTACCATAGGACGGCCGCTCATTTTGGGGGTCGGGCGGGTTCCTGCCGGAAGGTCATCGGCCGCTCCGCGCCGGCTACGGGGTCCGCTACCCCGGCCCGGAACGCGGCCGCGTAGGGGTCGGGCAACGCGGCCGCCATCGCCTCGCAGCGCACACCCGTGGCGCCGGGTCGGACGCAGCTCATCCCAGCGCCGTAGGCGACCTCGGGAGCGAAGGGGACGTTGGGCAACGCGAGCGCCAAGCACGCCCCGATCGGCCCCGGGGGGACGTCGCCGTGCCGGTGTGGGCCCGAGCACGCGTCGACCAGCGCCGGGCCGACCGCCCTGCACGCCCAACAGGCGTCCGATGGTCCCCCCACCTGGGCGCGGGCGACGAGCTCCGAGCCCTGCCTCGCCGCGGCCGCGGGATCCACGCCCTTCGCGGGGCGCCCCTTCGCTTCCTGGCCTCTTGGCGGCGGACCGCCAACGCCGAAGACCAGGTTGGACGCGGCGCCGTGGCCGAGGTCCACCGCGAGGTCCAGCGGCACGGTCGCGAGGTTGCGGTTGAGGTCCGCGATCGATCGCCAGCCCGGGGCGGGGTCTGCCATCACCTGGCCGTAGCCCTCGACCGCGGCCGGCGAGATCGCCGCGAGAGCGAGGACCGTGCGCGCGTCGAACACGGGCGCGTCTCGGCCGGCGCGGTAGCCCTCCATCCGGCGCAAGCTCGCCTCGGTGGCGGGGTCTCGCGAGTGGGCGACGGCGACCCGCTCGCCCCGCAGCCTTCCCAGCGCGGGCCCGGCGAACTCCACGGGGTGAAGCAGCGTGATCCCCCACGCGTCCCGCAAGCTCACGCGTGATCCCCACGTGGACCCGAGCGCTTCGACCTGGCTCCTGCCGCTCGCGAGCACCATCACCACGACCCCGCCGACCGCGACGCGCCCTCGCCACCCCCCCGACCCCGCGGCGCTGGCGGCCAGCGCGGCGAGGACCATCATCCACGGCGCGTGGTAGCGCAGGCTCATCACCACCGAGTCCCCGACGGCGCGCGGGAGTTGGAACCCCGACACGCTGTACAACACGGCGAACGCGAGCGCCAGGCCGGGCACGGCGAAGCGCGTGGGTCCGCGAGACCGGTCCGACGCGACCAGCACACCGGCCGCGACGACGACGCATAGCCACCCAGCGGCGCCCCCCGTGTTCCCGGGCCGGCCGCCGAAGAACCGCCGGCCGATCTCAACGGGGCTGACCAGGGTGACGAGGCGCTGTACGGCGGCGCCTGGGCCCTCGGGAAGGAGGTTCGACGCGACGTCCATGTGGTACGTCCCGGTGTCTCCTCCCCCGGCGGGGATCAGCAGCAGCGCGAGCCCGAGGCCGAGCCCAGCGAACACGCGCCAGCGTCGTCCCGGCAGGGCCAGCGCGAGCGGCACCAGCGCGAGCGGGGCGAACAGCGTCGTCCGGCAGGCCCAGGCGCCGATCCCGAGCGCGACACCGCCCGGGAACGCCCGCCCCGTCGCGATCAGCGCGAAGCCAGAGAAGACGTAGAGCATGCTCTCGTTGTGGTTGCCCCAGAGCATGAGCGCGATGTCCGTCGACCCCAGCGGCGGCACGGCGAACAGCACCGCGAACGCCCATCCAGCCCGTCGGCCCGCGTGCGCGGAGAGCGCCGTGAACCCACAGAGCATCGTGGCGGCCGTGTAGAGCAGCGCGACCGCCTTCCAGAGCACCTGGTGGTTGCCCCCGACCGCGAAGAGCGGCGCTGCGACGAGGGCCTCTACGGTGCAGCCACCGCAGAACGCCTTGTACTGGAGCTGCAGCAGCTGGTCCCACATCCCGGCGTACGCGACATACCAGCCCACCGCGGCGTTGTAGTTGTCCTCCCAGTTCCAGTAGTGCGCCGGGTCCCCCAAGAACCGCGCGCTGTCCAGGGTGAGCCGGAGCGCGACGAGCCCGGCGAGCACGAGCTTCTGGCGCAGGTCCAGGCTTGTCATGCGCCGTCCATGAACGCCGCGACGCGGGGCGACAGGGGCACGGCTTGGGGCGCCGTTTGGCCGGACTTCACGCGCTCCCAGAGCGCCACGCCCTGGTCGCTGTACACCAGCACGTGCTTCTTGGACCCCTGCAGGGCCCGGATGGACGGCCGCAGGATCCCGGGTGCGTCGGGGAGCGTCACGTCCACCAGCACGTACCGGCTGCTGTCGAGCGGCCGCCGGGCGAGCACGGCCACGCGCTCGCGGTCAGCGAGCCGGGCGACCAGCGTGTCCTGCGCGACGACGCTGGCCCCGGGCGCGATCAAACCCACCGCCTCGTCTACGGCCCGGGCGTCGTCGCTCGTCGCGGCTGCGTAGAGCGCGGCGAGGCTGGGCCGGGGCGTGGCAGGGGCCCAAGTCCAGTCCGCGACGACGCCGACCGCGATCCCTGCCAACAGCAGCCAAGGCACCCCGGGGTGCGGTGCCCGCCGGGTGAGCCGGCCGATCGCCCCCGCGGCTGCCAACGCGAGGACCGTGACCGCAGGCGCGCCATAGTGCCAGCCGGGCGCGACGTGCTGCGGGTTCGACCCCAGCACCCGCTCAGCGAAGTACGGGACGAGCGCGACGCCGAGCGGGTCCAGCAGGGGCAAGAACGCGAAGCTCCCGAGCGTACCGACCCACAGGCGCACCTTCGCCCCCGTGTCTACAGCCGCCCTCGCGGTCGTCAGTGGGTTCATCCAGGCGCCGTCCCGGAGCTGGGGCGCCCAGTCGAACATGTGGAAGTCGCCCCCGCGGAACCAGGGGATCAGCTCCGTCACGCACACGAGCGACCAGGCCCCGCAGACGATCGCCAACGCCCCGCCGAGCCTCGGCGACCCGCGCGCCATGGCGAGCCACGCGCCGAGCCCGACCAGGTAGAACCCGACGTCCTCCTTGCAGCACAGCGCCAGCGCGCACAACACCGTGGCGGTCACGAACCGCCGCGAGTCCAGCGCCGCGAGCGCAAAAACCAGCAGCGGGCCGACCCAGGTGGTCGGGTGCACCGGGAACAGCACGGCGTCCCACGTGGCGCGGTGCAGCAAGGTCGCGATGGACAGCCCGAGCGCAGCGACGGGCGGCGCTCCCGCCCGCAGCGCGAGGCGGGCGACCGGGACCGCAGCCGCGGCGACGAGCCCCGTCTCGACGACGATCAGCGCGTACGGCGACGCGGCGAGGCGGATCACCGGCGCCACGACCCAGAACACCGGCTGGAAGTGGTCGCCGAGCCAGTGCGTGTTGTTCAGCAGCGACAGCCGCCCGCCGCCCCCACGCGCGAGGGACCCGCTGAGCTGCGCGAAGATCCCGAAGTCAAACGCCGGGAGCTGGTTCGCGCGCCACGCGAGCCAAAGCCGGGCGTTCCAGCAGAGCCACGCGGCCAGGCCGCAAGCCGCCGCCGCCGGGGCGAGCCAGGCGGGAGCGGGCGCCGCGGGGGTGGTGGCGGCTGGGCCGGGCATCCGCGAACCTACCCCAACAGGGATGCCGGTGCTTCGGGCGGCGAGCTTGCCGGCTCCCTACTCGGCGGCGACGGTCGCGCACCAGTCGGCGTCCCCGCCGAGCCCGTCCGTCGCGTACGGGGAGGGCTCCCCGAACGTGTGCGCCGCGAGCCAGTCGCGGGCGATGTTCCAGTCCCCGTTGCTCATCACGTGGCCCTTCTCGTCTTGGCAACGGACCACGAAGTGGTCGTCTGCGACCAGCTCGCCCTGGAGCGTGTCGGTCGCCGCCGCGAAGTCGACGATCACCATCGACTCGCTCGGCCACACGTCCACGTCGGCCGCGCCGGTGGTGAGCAGCACGGGCAGGTCCGTCGCGGGGGTGCTGTACTCAGCGAGCAAGCTGTCGAACCCGGGGGCCTCGACGTCGCTGCCCCCGGAGAGCTCCACCGCGGTAGCCAGCGTGTCCGCGCGGTTCACCGCGACCACGGTGGTCCACAGCGCCCCGCCAGAGAAGCCGGCGGCGGAGAGCCGCGCGAGGTCCACGTCCTGCTCCTGCGCCGCGCACGTCCGCAGGTCGTCAAACAGCACCAGGTCGTGGTCCGTCGAGAGCGCGAGGTCCCACAGGTACACGTCCATCACGCCCATCAGGTTCTGCACCGGCGCGTCCGGCACGATCCACACCGTGTTGGTGTCGTCGGCCTCGGCCTGGAGCCCGAGCCCGTCCGCGGTGTCCCCGCCCGGGTTGCTCGTCGTGCTGGGGTCGGTGACGCCGTGGAAGAAGAAGTTGACCGGCATGCTGCCGCTCGGGCTCGCCGGCACGATGACGGTGACCTGGCGCTCCTCGTCGCTAGACAAGAACGTGGAGGTGCCGGACGCCGAGAAGTCCGGGCAGGCGCCCGAGGACAGCGGCGCCAGCTCGGCCGGCTGCGGGCTGCCGTCGCCGCTGGTGTCGTCACCCGGGGCAGCGGTGTCGTCCGCCTTGCCGGTGCAGGCCGACAGGAGCGCGAGGGAGGCGAGGGCGGAGGAGAGACGAGACGACATCGGAGACCTCGACGGGTGAAGGCGATTAACACTGGTGGCTTTGTGGGGCTCGCGCCGCCCAATCCGGCAGGGGGTGGGCGAGGCCTCGCGCGTCCGCAGCGCCTCGGCCGGCCATCGGGGCCCATCGTGCCTCCACTCGGCGAGCCCCTCGACGGCAGTTCAGCACGCGCGAGCTTCAGCCGCGGCGCCGGCGCGCGGGAGACGTGCCTGGGTGAGTGGATACGGTTCAGATGTCGGCCTCACCCGCCGTGGCGCGCGGCCGCGGATCCGCACCCCCTGAGAACCTCAAACGCTGGGTGAGGCATCACCCTCGCCCCAGGGTTCTCAGGGCGAACCTCAAACTTCAGGGCAAAGGAGCAGGCCGCGCCCACGGTCGATGCGAGCACAACCCTTGTTCGGCATGCTCTTTTGCCTCGTTTGGAGCGAAACCCCGCCCAGGCCTGCCGGGTGGCTCCCGACCCTATGGGGAGAAAGGC
>CALQBK020000163.1 GCA_943328795.2 Bifidobacterium breve | reverse complement strand
TTCGCCGCCGGGCAGGGCTGCACCTACGCGAACTCCATCGAGAACGTGCAGTCGGCGCTCAATGTCACGGTCTCCGACACGAAGTGGACGTGAGCCCCCGCCCACCGATATCCGCATAGAATGCAGGCCAAAGCCATGTAATCTGTCGAATCGGCCGGCACGCACGTCTTGACGCGTACGCGATATACTCCGGCGATGGCGAGCCTCGACCTGGACCTGCGAAACGGTGAGCAGCGGCTCGGACCGTATCGCTTGGTCCGCCCGGTCTCGGCGGGCGGCATGGCGCACGTCTACGAGGGCCGCCTCGACTCGCTCGCGGGGGTCAGCACGCGGGTCGCGATCAAGGTGATCCACCCGGACTTCGCGGCGGACCCGGGGTTCCAGGACCTGTTCGTTACCGAGGCGCGCATCTCCGCCCGGCTCGAGCACCTGAACCTCGTGCGCGTGCAGCAGTTCAACCGCGAGAGGGACCTGCTCTACTTGGTGATGGAGTACATCGAGGGGTTCACCCTCCGGAAGCTGATCTCGCACGTCCGCCGCACGCGCAGCCCCGTCCCCACGACGCTGATCGCCGAGATCGGCCGCCAAGTATGCGAGGGGCTGCACTACGCGCACACGCTCGAGGCAGAAGACGGGCAGGCGCTGGGGCTCGTCCACCGCGACGTCAAGCCGTCCAACCTGATGGTCAACCTGCAAGGGGTCGTCAAGGTGCTGGACTTCGGGATCTCGAGCGCACACGGCACAGCAGACTCCCTGGGCGTGAAGGGCACGTGGGGCTACATGGCGCTCGAGCAGTCGAGCGGCGGGAAGCCGGTCGGCCCGGCGGCGGACATCTTCGGGCTCGGCGCCGTGCTGTTTGAGCTGTGCACCGGGGAGGCGCTGTTCCCAGAGCGCGAGAACCAGGCGATCCGAGACGGCCTCGTCCGCGACGAAGCCGCGCGGCGGGCCGCCGCGTCGGTGCGCTCCGAGCTCGCCCCCGTGCTGATCCGCGCGCTGCAGCGGGACCCCGCGGCGCGGTTCGGGAGCGCGGCGTCGTTCGGCCGGGCGCTCGCGGGCTTGGTAGGCGATCCGCTGGTGGCCCACGAGGGCCTCGTGCAGTTCGCAGCGGACCTTCGCGCCCAGGAGGGCTCCGTCCAAGCCGGCGCCCAAGACCGCGTGCGCTCGGTCTCCACGATCGGGCCGTCCGGGGTGCCTGTGACCGCCGGCTTGCCGGTCCGCGTCGGGGACGCGCACGGCCCCCGTGCGGAGCGCAAGCGGCCAGCCCCGGCGCGGGCGCCCAGCCTCCTGTGGGCGGGCGCGATCGGCGCTTTCGTGCTCGCCGCGCTGATGATCATGTCCTTCGCTGCGTTCCAGCTGTTTCGCAGCACCCGGTCAGCTCCTCCGCCCGCGACAGCCCCGCCGGACCTCTCGGCGCTCGCAGCCCCCTCCCCCGCAGCCCCGGCTGTGGCCCCGCCTCGCCCAGCGCGCCCCGCCACGTCCCCGACCGTCACTGCCGCGCCGGCGCCCGTCGCGCCCGCCGTAGTCGCGCCCGCGGTCGTGGAGCCCGTGGCCCCACAGCCCGCCCCTGAGCCCGCTGAGCGCATCACTCCGCGCACGTCGACGCCCGCCGCGGCGCCCGCGTCGGTCTCCAGCACCGGGTTCTTGTCCGTCGGCAGCGAGCCCTCGGCCCAGGTCCTGGTGGACGGCACGTTCGTTCGCGAGACGCCGATGCTGCGGCACGAGCTCCCAGCCGGGCCGCACACCGTGAAGCTCATCGCCCCCGGTTACGAGGCCAAGACGTTCAAGGTCACCGTGAACGGTGGCGCCGAGGCGCGCAAGATCTGGAACTTCGAGACCGCCGACTGGGTCGACGAATAGTGGCGCCGGCGGTTGCTTTGCGCCGTTCCAAGGCACGGTCTGGCGAAGCCGCCGAAGACGCAGCGCCCAGGCTGGCCCGGCGGATCGGGTCCCTGGCCCGCGCGTTGGTGTTGGCGGGAGCGCTGCTGCCCCGGGCGATGGCGGCGCCGCTCGTGGTGACCAACGGGAGCGCCGAAGACCCGCGGGTCGCGAGCGTGGTCCGCGAGCCAGGCCAAGGTGCTGCGCGCGTGATCGGCGTCGGCGCGTTCATCGACTTGTTCGACGTCATCTCGGTCGTCGCGCGCACGGCGGACTCGGACTGCGGCGGGGTGATCGAGCTGGACGCGTGGCGCGCCGAGCTGGACGACGGGCGCCAGCAAGCGAACACGCTGCAGACGACGCGTGCGCTCGGCACGTTCGCGGCAGCCGAGGTCGAGACCGCGTGCCTCGACCGGCCGCCCGCCGCGTCGGACCTCGTGCGGCTCGAGCTCTCGCTGGCCGGGCTGCACCGCTCGCTGGGGCAGCTGGACGACGACCCCGAAGCGCGGGCATCGCACCAGGACGAGGCCGACGCCGCGCTTGACCGCGCCGCGATGTTTGGGCTCGGGTTGGCCGCGCCCAGCGGGTTCGACGCCGCCCTGCTCGAGGACTTCGACGCGCGCCGGGAAGCGCTCGCGACCGACGACGGGGACGGCGGCCAGCCGAAGATCTTGTTCGCGGGGCAAGTCACCGGCACGCGGCTCAACGGTAGGCCCGTCGCCGGCATCAGCCGCGGGGTCGCGGGGCTGAACCTCGTGCAGGCCGTGGAGGGCGGCAAGGTGACTGCCGCGGCGCTGGTCCGCCTGAAGCCGGGCTCCAGCACGCTGATCTGGGTCGCGCCCGGGCGTACACCGCGGGGGACGGGGGACGTTGCGCTCGCCGTGAGCGCCCTCGCGCGGGAGCAGCCGGACGACGGGCTGCTGGCTGGCGCCGCGGCGCTTGTCGGGGACGTGCGGTTCGCCGTGTCCCGGGCGGACTCGGTGCGCGTGTACGGGGTGGTGGACGGCCGACTCGCGCTGGTGGACGCGGTGGATGCCCGCCAGCGCACGCGCGTGGACGCGTGGCGGGGGGCGGTTGGCGCAGGTCCCGTCGCCCGGTTCGCGCTGCGCCCAGGAGGTGCGGACGACGCGAGCGGTCTCTCGGCCGGGCTCTCGGTGAACGCCTCGTGGGCCGTGCACCCGCAGGTGGTGCTGGGCGTCGCGGTGCTGCCGACGGCGACCCGGCGATCGCTCCCGCCCGAGAGCGGCGGCGGCAGCAGGTTCCGCGCGACCATCCCCGTCGCCGTCAGCGGCCGTTGGGAGCACGCGACCGCCGCCCTCTCTCCGGTGGTCGGGCTGCAAGCAGGGATGGACATCGTCGGCGGGGGCGAGCCGCTCGCGGTCTACGGTGCAGCGCTCGGCGGGGTCTCCCGCGGGTTCGGCCAGGCGGGCGCGCTGCGTGGCGAAGTGCGGATCGGCGCGGGCCCGGGTCTCTTGTTCGCAGACGCGATGGTCGGAACGGAGCTGCGGTTTTGAACGGGGTCGCGCTCGACACCGCCCAGCCCGTGGACGCCGATGGCGACGGCTACGACGCGATCGTGGACGGCGGCGACGACTGCGACGACGGCGACGCTACCGTCCACCCGGGTGCGACGGAGCTCTGCAACCTTGCCGACGACAACTGCGACGGCACGGCCGACGAAGGGTGCGCCCGCACCCTCGACGACTCCCCCACGGGCGACGGCATCGCCTGGACCTGCGCGAACGTGCCAGCAGGCAGGGGCGGAGCGCTCCTGGTCGCGCTCGTCATGGGCCTGCTTGCCCGCCGCGCCGGCCGCTCACCCCTCTCCACCCATCGGCGGCCCGCTTGAGGATCTTGTTCGTCGACGACGACCCCGAGAACGTGGAGTCCCTCGCCCGCGTGCTCCGGGACGCGTTCGGCTCCGCCGAGGGCGACATCCTCGTCGCCACCACGGTCGAGGCCGCCGTCGCGGCGCTGCACAGGCCCGGTCCGGACGGATCGCCGATCGACATCGTCATCACCGACCTGTTCATCCCGATGGGCCAAAACCCGCGGCGGGTGCTCGGCCCCCGGTCCCGCAGGTACGCGCAGGACATCGAGCACCTCGGCGGGCTCGTGCTGCTCGACGAGATCGACCGCGTCGTGCCCGCGCCGGTGGTGCTGGCCCACACCGCGTGCACGGACCCCATCCTGATCTCGCTGCTCGGCGAGCGGGTCCACAGCCGCGTGCGCAAGCCGGCCCCGTTCGAGGTGCTCCTGAACGCGATCATGGGCGTCGTCCGCGAGCGTGAGGCGGAGCGCAAGTGGGGCTGATCCTCCTGTTCGCGATGGTCGCCCGCGCGGCAGACGAGCAGTGCGTCGCGTGGAGCGACGCCGGGGCGCTAACCGACGCCGACGTGGATGCCCCCGAGTCCTCCGGGGTCGCGGCGAGCACGTTGGAGGACGGGCTGTACTACACGATGAACGACGCCGGCGGTGCGGCCACGCTGCTGATGTTCGACGACGCCGGCACGTTCCGCGGCGAGCAGCTGGTCGAAGGCGCGACCAACACCGACTGGGAGGATCTCGCCACTGGGCCGTGCCCGGCCGCGGTCGACGCCGCCTCGTGCATCTACATCGCCGACATCGGCGACAACGACGGCACCCGGGACACCATCACGCTGTGGGTCGTGCCCGAGAGCACGGAGACCATCGTCGACGCGGTCGCCTGCCCGCTCGCGTTCCCCGACGGCCCGCGGGACGCCGAGACCCTGCTCGTGGCGCCAGCGGGCACGGACGGCGCCGGCACCGTGCGCATCGTCTCGAAGGAGAGCGACGGCGAAGCCAAGGTCTTCAAGCGGGCCGGGCTCACGTGCGGCGACACCGCCGACGCCCTGGCGCTCGAGGCCGAGGTCCAGCTCGACGGGCCGGCTACCGGCGGGGCGATGACCGCCTCCGCCGTGGTGCTGCGGACGCTGTCGAGCGCCTGGATCTGGCAAGACTGCGTGTTCACCGCGGAGACTTGGAACGCTGCCCCGGAGCCTCTCGACCTTGGGTCTGACCCGCAAGGCGAGGCGATCGCGGTGACCGCGGACGGCGGGTTCATCACCACGTCAGAGAGCTCGCCGTTCCGCTTTCGGCTGATCCCGTGCGCCGAGACGGGCGCGCCAAAGTGCGCACAGTGCGGCTGCTCGGCGCGAGGGGCCGAGGGCGTCGGCTACGCCCCGCTGGTGCTCGGGGTCCTCCTGCTCCGGCGGCGCCGGCGCTGACGCGTCGGCTACCGGGGATCAGCGACCCCAGTCGTCCGCGGAGGAGGGCTTGGCGTCCGCGGCGGGCGCCGACGCCGGAGAGGTGCGACCGGCGGAGCGCAGGAGCGCCTCTTGCTGCAGCCGCGCGACTGTGCGCGCTAAGCCGCGGGCGCGAGCCCAGCCGACGACAGAGGCCACGAGCACGCCGGCGCCGAAGCTGCCCCAGATCACGAACGGCACCGGCACCGGGCGGGCCAGCTCCCACGCCGCGAAGTAGGCGTCGAACGACAACGACGTCGTGCGGGAGACGTTTTGCAGCGTGAACATCACGATCGCGAGGGCCGCGAGCGCGAGCGCAGTGAGTCGAAGGAGGGTCGTCCAGCGCATCGGGTGGACTTAGCCCGGTTCCGACGGGTGCGCAGCGCCCGGGCTGGCCCCCCACCCCGCGAGTCGGGCCCCGATTCGGCGTGGCGCACCGGGGAGGTCCCGCGACGCCGCCGTGCCGGTCAACAAGCAAGCGACGCGCAGCTCGTCCAGGACCCCCTGGATCGCCGCGTGCAGGTCGCCACGCGCGTGCGCTTGGAGCAGCGGCCGCGCCATGCCCGCGCACGACGCGCCCAGCGCCAGCGCCTGCGCGACCTCCAGCCCGTTGCCCACCCCGCCCGTCGCGCAGATCGACAGGCCCAACCCTCGTAGTTGAAGGACGCTCGCGGCCGTCGGGATCCCCCAGTCGCGAAAGCGTTGGCCGAGCGCCCGCTGTCCGTCCTTGGCGCGCGCCGCCTCGACCGCGACCCAGCTGGTCCCCCCTGCTCCCGACGTGTCCACGTGCGTGACCCCGATCGCCCGCAGGCGCTCGCCGACCGCGCGGGACAGCCCACACCCCGTCTCCTTGACGATCACCGGCTTGCCGAGCTCGTCCACGAGCCGGGCGATCGTGTCGAGCGCCCCGCGGAAGTCCCGGTCACCGCCGGGCTGGACGACCTCCATCGCGGGGTTCAAGTGGACGCACAGCGCGTCGCAGCCAGTCTCGTCCACGAGCGCGCGGAGCTGCGCCGTGGCGGTGTCCCGCGCCTGCACGACCCCGATGTTCCCGAGCACGAGCGCGTCGGGCGCGACGTCCCGGACGAAGTAGCCGTGTCGGATCCCGCGGACCAGCAGGGGTCGCATGCTCCCGAAGCCGAAGCCCAGCCCGAAGTGCTGCGCCGCCGCCGCGAGGTCCCGGTTGATGGCGTCCGCTTCGGGGGTGCCGCCCGTCATCGCGGCGATGATCAGCGGCGCCCGGAGGGCCTTGCCGGCGAAGCGCGCGCCGAGGTCGATGGCGTCGATGTCGAGCTCAGGCAAGGCGTCATGGACGAACTGCACGTCCTCGAAGAGCGTGGTCTTCTCGGCGAACCCGACGTCGCCCTCCACGCACAACGCGATGTGGTCCGCCTTGCGGGAGGCGATGCCGTGCTGGTCGGCGTCGGCCCTCTCGTCCGGCATCACTCGCCCGCGCAGGCGTAGAGCGCCGTCATGTCACAGTCGACGAAGACGTCGTCACACCGCATCGACGCGGTGCCGTCGACGATGTCCTCGCAAGGGGCGGTGCGCAGGTCGTGGAGGCACTGGCGGGCGGTCGACCCGTCGAACGTGCAGCTCTCGAGCTCGCACTGGAACAGCTCCCCAAACGCTTCGTCGAGCTCGGCGCGGCACTCGCCCACGTCCCCGTACAACGAGTCGAACGTGCCCTGGGCGCACTCGTACTCGCGCTCGCACGTGAGCCGATCAAGCTCCGACCCGAACTTCGCCGGGGTCACACAAGCGACCAACAGCACCGGGAGTAGGGCGGAGAAGTTGGACATGCGGGCCGGTCAGCCCCCCAGGAAACAGAGCGCGAGGTCCACTTCGTCGCAGTCAGTGAACACCTCGTCGCAGTCGCTCCCGACGTCGCCGGAGGTCCACTCGTCGCACGAGGCCGAGCGCTCGTCGGACAGGCATGAGCTCGCGGCCTGGGCGTCGAAGTCGCAATTCTCGACGGAGCAGTCGTACAGGGGACCATAGTAGTCGGCGACGTCGTCCTGGCACTCGCCTTGGTCGTCGTACGCATCCTCAAAGGCGCCCTTGTCGCACTCCTCCGAACGCTGGCACGTCAATGCGACCGTGCGTTCGTCGAAGTTATCGACGCTGATACAGGCGAAGAGGGCGATGAACAGCACGAGGGCTCCGGGGTCAGGGCGCTCTAATGTGTTTTGGTCGCCGTGACCGCCGACGCTACGGGGAGATGCCGTCCAGGGTGCCCAGGAACGACACCACGTCCGCCCTGTCCGCCGCCGACAAGCGCAGCGGCTGCAACGTCAGCTCACGGTGCCCGGCGAGCGGGGTGCCAGGGAGCTCGCTGTAGAACATCAGCACGGCGTCCAGCGTCGCCATCGAGCCATCGTGCATGTACGGGGCGGTGTGCGTGACGTTCCGCAGGCTCGGGGTCTTGAACGCCAACGGCCAGTCGGGGAACGAGTTGTCCAAGAAGCGAAGCTCCGGGCAAGGTTCGGGCGCCCCCTCCCCGGCCGGACCGGGCCGATCGGCGAACGCCCCGAGGCAGTTGAACGGGTCGCGCTGCACCTGGACGGCGCCGATCGCGCGCCCGGCGTCGAGCCCACCCCTCGCCACTTGCGGGACGCCGATGTTGTGGAAGCTGTGGTCGGTGAACAACGGGCCGTTGTGGCAGTTCACGCAGCCGCTGTCGATGAAGAGCCGCAGGCCGCGGAGCTCCTCCTCAGTCAACGCCGTGGACACTGTACCCGTCCGGAGGTCCGCCACGTACTGGTCGAACCGGGCCGGCCCCGGTGAGAGGGTCCGCTCGAAGGACTCGATCGCCTTCCCGACCTGCGCCAACACCACGTCCGGGTCGTCCGCGACCGGGCCGAACACGGGTGTCCACGGCGCGACATAGGCGGCCAGCACGTGATCGCGGACCCCTGCGGCGGTGTTGTTCATCTCGATTGGGTTCCGGATCGGACCCGTGGCCTGTGACCACGCCGAGTCCGCGCGCCCGTCCCAGAAGTACCAGGTCTGCCACGCAGCGCTCTCGACCGACGGCACGTTCCGGGACCCTCCCGGGCCGGCGCCGACCCCAGCCGCGAACTGCTGGCCATCGGTGAAGTGCTTCGCCGGATCATGGCAGCTGGCGCACGACCGCGCTCCGTCCGCGGAAAGCGCGGGGTCAAAGAACAGGGCCTTGCCGAGCGCCGCGGCTGCGGGGTTGTCCGCGACGGCGTTGGTCGCGCTGGGCGGAGGGCCGGGAACCGGAGACAAGGTCAAGGCCAGCGCCTGCTCACGGGGCGTGAGCTGGGGGGTGCACGCCGTAGCCCACAGCGCCACCACGGCACCGAGCTGCGGGGCCCGCGCGCCGCTACAACGCGTAGTGCACGTCAAGGGCGTCCGGGCCCGCCGGGCCGTCGACCTGGAAGTGGAGGACCCACTCCCCCGGCATGTGAAACTTCATGCCCTCGGTGCGGTAAACGCCGCCCGGGTGCACACAGCCGTCCGCGGGCCCGACCACCCCCGCGGGGCAGCTCCCCGGGTCCGGCACCGGGTGAGTTGGCATTCCGTGCCCGTGCTGCGGCATCGTCGCGTCGACGAGGACCACGCCGTCGGGCACTGGCGCGCCCGAGGGATCGGTCAGCACGGTGCGGATCGCGAACAGGGTGTTGAACGGGATCGGCGCGGGATCGGCGCTCCACGCGACCCGGTAGCGGCCGGCGGCCGTAGCCACGGGGGCCGCCCCGGCTACGCCGGGCGCTACGGGGGCCGCGGGTTCAGCCGGCGCAGACGTTGGCACGTCGCACGCGAGGAGCGCCCAGAGCAGGAGCATCACTGTCCCCCGGGCCGTTGAAACGACGCCATGTGTGCGGCGACCTCCATCGCGCGTTCCGCCTTCTCCTCTTTGATCCACTGCGAGAACACGTAGATCATGCTGCTCCACAGCACGATCCCGCCGGGGAGCCACATCAGCAGGCCGCCGTACTCCTGGTCGAGCATCGGGGAGATCTCCCAAATTCGCGGGGCGCGCAAGTAGCCAGTGTAGATCGGCTGGTCAGCGAGGGTGATGATCGCGCCGAGCAGCTTCATCGGCAGGGTCATGCAGAACAGGTACAGCATCTGCGAGAACCGGTGGCTGCGCGGCAAGCTCGGGGCCGAGCAGAGGAGCCCAAACCACGCGATCACTGAGGTCGTCATGAACCCCAGGTGCTCAACGATGTGCCAGTTGTGCACGCGCAACGCCAGGTCGTACATGTATGGCACGTGCCAAAAGTACAAGACCCCATTGTAGACCACGAACTTTACAGGGAGCCGGCCGAAGAAGTCGGACACTCGCCGGAGCCAAGGCACCCCCAGCGCCGCCTCGACGAGCCACGGGGGCAAGCCGAGCACCGTCAACGGCGCCCACACCAGGTTCAGCAGCAGGTGCTGGACCATGTGCGCGCTGAACAAGTAGTAGTCGGAGAGGTGGTGAAGCGGCCCGTTGAGACTGCAGAACAGCACCAGCTGCCCCGCGTAGAACGCACGCTGCCGCCACGGCTCACCGGTCACCGCCGACCACCCGTAGCGTACGCGCCAGTCCCCCATGGCCTTGTAGTAGAGCCAGCAGAACAGCGCGATGCCCATCACGACGGAGACGTGCAGGTCCAGCACCTTCCACGCGTCCGGCGGCGCCTGCGCGTAGTCGAACTCCGAGTTGTCCCAGGGCAACACCACCCCGGTGTGCGCCAGGGCGGAGCGAGCAGTGAGCAACAGGGCGATCATCACGACTCCGCGGGCAACGAACGCCAGCCACGAAGAAGCCCACCCGGACGGCGTGCGTCGATCCGCCGCCGGGTCAGCGCCCATCAGCGAAGCGCGGCGACCTGTGCGGGCTCGGCGATGCCGCCGTTGTTGCCCCACGAGTTGCGCTCGAACGTCGCGACGGACGCGATCTCCTGGTCATTCAACACCGCAGCCCAGGGCTGCATAGCGGCCGCGTAGCTCACCCCGTTGATGGGCTTGCCGCTCAGGCCCTTGAGGATCACGGTGAGGTGCTCCCCGACGTCACCGCCGTTCGCGAGGGGATCGCCGGCGAGCGGAGGGAAGTTCCCCGCGAGGCCCTGCCCGGTAGCCTGGTGGCACGCGGCGCAGTTCTTCCCGTAGACCTCTTCGCCCTTTTTCATGAGGATCGCCTTCTTGTCGTCTTGCGACTTGGCATCCCAGCCATCAAACGCCGGGTCGGACGCGGCCACGACCACCTTCAGGGCGTCGTAGGCGGGCTGCGTCGAGAACGGAACCCACGGGGAGGAGCAGTAGGTGTTGCCCGTGACCGCGCTCTGGACCCAGGCGTTGCAGTCGCCCTTCCAACGGCCCTGGTAACGCGCGACCACCTCGTCGCTGTCCCGCACCTCGGTCCGCTCGCCGGTCGCCTCGTCGTGGTGCGAACGCA
>CALQBK020000162.1 GCA_943328795.2 Bifidobacterium breve | reverse complement strand
GGAAGGCTCAGGCGGACCAACGCGAGCCCTCGGGTGGTCGCAAAGGGGGCGGCAACAAATTCGTCGCGCTGCGGCAACTCGTCGGGGCCGTGCGCGCCCGCGACCTCCGGTCGGCGATTTGGGCGGTTTTTACAGCGGGCTCAACGTTGGCCACACCCGCCCCACGTCGGTGAACGCCGCCATGCTGATCCCCGCGAACAGGAACTTTCGGAGCTCGAGGTTGCCGAGCGTGTCGAAGAGCCCCCCGGCGGGCACCAAGATGGTGGCGTGCGCCGACGCAGCAGGCTCCGTCGTGTCCGTGGTCGTGACGGACGGGCCGAGGCGGTTTGCGCCCCAGCCGCGGACCGTCGTCCCCCCGCCCAGGTAGAGCCGCTCGGCGAACGGGACGCTCGCCTTCGGGCCCGTCCCGTACGGCACGATGATGCCGCCCCCGACGCGGGCCGCGATGATCAGCCTCGGGTCGCGCTGAGCGATGCGCGGCAGCGAGCGATAGCCGCGCACCTCGACCTGGCCGCGCACGAAGTTGAAGTTCCCGAACAGCGGGCCGCCCGCTTCGCCGAGCTGCAGCGAGCCATACCAGCCCTTGGTCGGCGCCATTGGGTCGTCCCGACCGTCGAGGACGAGGTGTTGGTCGAGCATCGACAGCAGGTACGGGTCCGTCAGGTCCAGGCCCAGGGGGAGTCGGTGATCTCGCTCACGTCGGACGTGAAGGCAAAGTAGTCGAAGTACCGGAGCCGGTACCCAAGTGACAGGCTGAGGGCGTCCCGCCCCAGGTGCGTCATCGGGCGCCAGGTGAGCCCCGGCGCGACCTCCGGCGAGAAGAACCGGTAGCTGGTCTCGATGCCGACCTGGACCCTGCCGTCGATGTCGAAGGACCAGTCCGGGCCCGCCACGTGCGGGATGCCGATCGCGCTGGTGACGTCCAACACGGGCGCCACGGTGACTTGGGACAGCGCGAACGACTTGAGCTTGGTGTCTTGCGCCACGACGCCGGCTACGCCAACCTTCACGGCGGGCCGGAAGGTCCAGAGCTTGTGAAACAGGTTGGTGTGCTCCCACTCGATGAACCCGTACGCCGTGCCCTTGCCGCTCTCGAGCTCGAGGCCCGGGCCGAGCTTCACCCGGCGCCACTTGCTGTTCTTGACCTCGATGTTCACCGGGACGACCCCGAGCTCAGGGTTGGCCAACGAAGGCGTGACGTTCACCACCGAGAACGCCCGCAACCCGAACAGCGACGCGCGTGTCTTGGCCAGGTCGAGCGGCGTGAACGGGTCCCCCTCCTTGAACGTCACGGCAGCCTCGACGATCCGCTCGGGCATCTCTGTGATGCCCGCGATTTGGATCGGTCCGAACACGCTGGCGGGGCCGAGCTCGACCTTTAGCTTCACGTCGACCACGTGTTCGTCCGGGTACGCCTCGGCCGAGCCGGTGACGTCCACGAACGCGTACCCGCCAGCGAGCAGCGTGTTGCGCAGCGCGGTGATGGTCGCGAGGTACGCGGTGCTGGAGAACACTTGACCGGGCGCGATGATCGTCCCCGTGCGGAGCTGGCGCTGCAGGGACCGCCCGAGGCCGCCGATGCCTGCGATGTCCACCTCGCGGATGCGCGAGGGCTTGCCTTGGTCGATGTAGCCCCGGATGGAGACCGGGTGCAGCTTCCGCTTCTCGGATCCGTGGCGCTTCACCTCCCAGCGGAGGAACTCGGCGTCAAAATACCCGTGCTCGGCCATCCAAATCTCGAGCCTCTGCCCGTCCTTGTCCAGCCGCGCGCGGTCGAGCCATGCAGGCTCGATGGCGCCGGGGAACCACAACGACTGCCACGAGCTCACCCGCTGCTCCATCGCGCCCTTGAGCGCGTGATTCGACTGCGGGACCCACAGGGATTTTGGGAAGGGCCGACCCTCCACCTTGAACGAGATGCTCCGCACGGCGTCGCCCGACCGGTGCGCTACACAACCGAAGGCAAAGACGAAGAGTAGGCAGAGGAATCGCACGCCCAAGTGTACGCACGTATCGTGAGAATGTGGTGTTCCAAATATAATATCTCAGCTGGCCAATCCGTGCTTTCAGGGGTGCAGCCGAGCGTGACATGACCCAGGGTTTTCAAGAGGCGAAGGGCGTCATGCTCCAGACGTGGCGGGGGTGGAATGCCCACAATGGGCGTCGTATCGGCGCTGCGTTGGCGTATTACACGGCATTTTCGATGGCACCAATCCTCATCATCGCGATCGCGGTGGCGGGGACGGTGTTCGGGGCGGACGCTGCGCGGGACGAGGTGAGCCACCAGATGCAGGGGCTGCTCGGCGCCGAGGGCGCCGAGGCCGTGCAAGCCATGATCACGAACGCGCATGGCGACGGCTCCGGGGTGATCGCTACGGTCATCGGCGCTGTGACGTTGCTGCTTGGCGCGAGCAGCTTGTTCGGGGAGCTGCAGAGCGCGCTGAACTTGATCTGGAACGCACCTGCGCCGAAGAAGCACGGCATCGGTGTGCTCGTGCGCGCGCGCGTAATGTCGTTCGCGATGGTGCTGGTGATCGGGTTCTTGTTGCTCGTCTCGCTCGTGGTCAGCGCGACGCTCTCCGGGCTCCAGGGCACGATCGGGGTCCAGTGGTCGCCGCTGATCGCCCAGCTGGTGAACCTGCTGGTGTCGCTGGTGGTCACGACCGTGTTGTTCGCGCTGATCTTCAAGGTCCTGCCGGACGTGAAGGTCGCGTGGCGGGACGTCGCGGTGGGCGCGTTCGCCACCGCGGTGATGTTCGCGCTCGGGAAGCAGCTGATTGGGCTCTACCTCGGCAACAGCAGCGTCGGCTCAGCCTACGGCGCGGCCGGCTCGTTCGTGGTGATGCTCGTCTGGATCTTCTACTCGGCCCAGCTCATCTTGCTTGGCGCCGAGTTCACGTTCGCCTTTGCCCACCGTCACGACCCGCCAGCCTCCAAGTGAATGGCGGCGGCGGCCGGCCGTCAGCGGTGCCCGCCTCCAGCCGGGTTCGGCGGGCCAGGTTGCGTGGGGTTCGGCGGGCCAGGTTGTCCAGGGTTCGGCGGGCCAACGTTCGACGCGCTCGGCCCGCCCTGGTTTGGGTTCGCCGGTCCCTCCGGCTTGCCAGCCGACTTCGAGCGAGCGCCAGGGTTCGCGCCCGCGGGGGGCAGGTCGCGCGTCGGCGGGGGCAGGCCATCGAGGAGCTCCGGGCCGATCACTTGGCGCAAGTCCAGCCCGTCGTGGGCGTACTTGGCCAGGCGGTCGATCGCGGCGCGATCGACGTCTCCCAGCCCCCACCGGGCGGGGTCGGCTGAGGCGGGGGCGCGGAGCAGCGCGTTTTGGTCCGCCACCGCGGCGACCGAGGCGACGGCCCAGCCGGACGCGAGCGCCACCTCCGCGTCCCAGCGCGGGCGGTCGGCGGCCGCGATCGCGGCGGCCTGGTCGAGCAGCGCGATCAACCTCCGCGCACGGTCGGGCTCACGCGTCGCCCAGGGCACGCTGAGCGCCAGCACGGAGCGGAACTCCCTCTCGGCGAGCACACGCACCCCGCTGCTCCGCTCCCAGTCCGCGACCCACGGGTCCCAGCTCACGACGGCGTCCACCTCGCCCGCGAGCAGCGCCTTCAACAGCCCGTCAGTGGGCAGCGGCACGACCGTCGCGTGGAGCCCCTTCGACCAGGACGCCCAGTCCATCTCCGGCGTGGAGCCCTTCGCGAGTCCGACCCGCTTGCCATCGAGCTTCGCCAAGTCCGTCGGGCCGTCGGGGCGCACTACGACGGCGATGCGGCCGAGCGCGCCCGGCGTAGCGACCACGCGCACGTCCTTGCGGGTCTCGAGCATCCGCAGCGCAGGCAGCTCGCAGGAGAAGAACGCGTCCAGCTTCCCGGCGGCGACGTCGTCGCCCTGGCCCTTCCCGGACACGTAGTCCGTCAGCTCGATCTCGAGCCCCGCGTCGCGTGCGAGCTCCGGCATCGCGCGGAGGACGGCTCCGATGTGGGCGTGCACGGGCGTGAACGACGAGTAGCCGAAGCGCAGGGTGCGCTCGGTCGGGGCAGGCGGCGGCCCCCCGACCGGGGTGGGCGCGTCCAAGCCGGGCCAACGGTCGGCGAGGGCGCGGGCGACGATCTCCGCGAAGCGGCGGTGCCCGGTGACCGACGGGTGGAACACGTGCCCGGAGCAGTAGAGCTCTTGTTCCCGGGAGCGCGACCACCAATCGTCGATGTCGACGAGGGGGAAGCCGACCTCCCGCGCGGTCGCTGCGGCCGCCTCCCGGTAGCGGGTGTCGACGTACCGTGCGACCAGGTCCGGCTGAGACCGGTTGATCGGCATGTTGATCCACGCAAAATCGGGGCTCATCGCGTGAAGGGTTCGCAGGTTCGCGACGAAGTCCTCCAGCGAGACCCGGGCGAGGAGCCCGCTCATCTCCTCGTCGGGGAGCTTGCCGTATAGGGGGTCGGCGCCGGCGGCGCGGGCGGTGAACTGCTTGGTGTTCTCGCGCAACAACGAGAGGGTGACCTCCCGGGCGAGCAAGTACACCTCCGAGTCGAACAGGAGGCGCTGCGCCGACCGGCCGATGCCCGGCGGGGTGATCCGCGCCTTGTCCTCGAGGTACTCGGGCCCAGGATCGTTGTTGAACCCCGCGAGCACGAGGTCGGGCTGGTACTCGAGCCCGACGTCCCGGAGCCACGTGATCCCCTCGACCGTCGTCCACCCGGGGCAGGCGCCGTTGATGACGTGGACCGGCCGCGAGGTTTTCCCCGCGAGCAGCACCTCCAGCTGGTGCTCCCAGGTCTCGTCTCCCTCGACCCCGTGGCCAAAGTTCGACGAGTCGCCGAGTACGAACACGCGGTACTCGCTGTCCGGGCCGCCCGGCTTGGTGCGCGGGAGCGTGACGTCGCGCAGCCCGTCGGCGTTCGTGTTCAGTGCCCCGCCGCCGGTCAGGTTGTCGAAGTGGACCAGGTTCGGCCGCACGACCCACTGCTGCACGGGATCCGGGCGGAAGTACGTCACCATGTCGTACGCGAGGTACCCCCGAATCACCCCCTCGGCTGCGACGAGGCTCACGCCCATCGCGAGGAAGGGTTGCCAGCGCCCCTGGGGGCGCCACGTGGCCAGGATGCCCGCGTAGGCGTTCGCGGTCACGCACGCCGCGACGGCGAACAGGACCATCGCGTTCTCCGGCGAGTACGGCGAAGCCGGGTCGATCAGCGGGCCCTTCTTCCAGCCCGGGTAGACCGTGAGGTGAAACACCCAGGCCACCGCTAGGATCGAGGCGTTCGCGCACAGCAGTACGAGGGTGCCGAGCGCTGTCCGGCGTCGCGAGGGGGTCACTGCACGATCAGGCTTCGCCGACTTCCGGGAGCACGACGGCGTCGACGGTAGCCGCGTACGCGGGGTCCTGCCGCATCACCTCGACGAACAGGCGCTTCATGTCGGGCGAGAGCCCGCACTCCTCCACGATGCGCTTGTTGGCTTGCCGCGTCACGTGGGTCTGCACGGTGTGGAGCGAGGCCAGGTTGGCCTCGATGCGCTCGGACATGTGCGCAAACAAGGCATCCTTCTCGACCTGCGGCACGTCGGCGTACACGTCGGCCGTGTCGAGCACCCGCTTCCAGTAGTCCAGTCGGTACAAGGAGGAGCGCCCCGGGGGAAACGCGGCCTTCACGGCCTGCTTGAAGATGAACGCGTTGTCCTTCGGCATCGTGTCGAGCGCGGCCGCGGAGAGCTGCGCCAGGTACAGCGACGTAGCCATGTGGCGTGACTCGTCGAGCCGGTGCAGGTGCGAGATCATCCGGATGGCCTTGTGGCCGCCTTCGAACCGCGTGATCGCGTTCTCGAACGGCTTCATCCCGTGCGTCTTCATCCCGCGCGCCAGGAAGAACAGCGTCGGGAAGTTCGAGCCCATCACGAAGTTGCCGAGCCGGCCGATCGCCTGTCGCACCACGGTGTTCACCGAGTTGCTGCCGAACCCGGAGGCCGCCACGGACCAGATCGGCTTCGTGCCGCCGACGTAGCGCTGCCGCACCCCCTCGATGACCATCGCGAAGGCCGAGATGTGGTCGGTCTCCTCGAAGCTCTCGCGGCGCTCCAGCTCCACCACGCTCGGGAGCACGCGGCCGTAGTGCTGCACCGCGAAATTGTTGAGGACGATGATCTGGCGCTCGCCCTGGGCGATCGACGAGTAGTCCAGGGCCCACATGAAGTGGTTCCACGCCAGCCGCTGCCGGTCCGTGAAGGTCTCTTGGAACACGGGGTGCAGCCGCGCGTCCGTCACGTCGAACTCGTCCGGCACCCAGGTCTGCTTCCACACGGCGTCATCGTGGAAGGCGATGTGGGCTTTCTCGTGCAAGGTCCCGTGCTTCTCGTACTGGTCGTAGCTGTGCCGCACTGCGACGTCGCAGTAGGCTCGAAGCTCGGCGAGGGCACTCTCTGTGGCGTTCACTGGGACTCCGGACACCCTATCTTGCGCCATCCCGGGGCTCCGGTCAAGCCGCCAGCCAACGGTGACGAACCGTTGCCCGAAAACGTCGCCCGCCGCTTGACTCATGGCCGTGTCCGTTCCTACACTCAACTGGCACATGGAGTGTGTTCATGGAGTCTTCCGAGATCGAGCTGATTCACAATCTCTCCGCTAAGAACGACGAGCTGCGGCACCTGTACTCGCAGCACCAGAAGTACGAGGGTCAGCTCTCCCAGATGAGCGTTCGCTACCCGAGCGAGTCCGAGCAGCGAGAGATCGCGCGGGTGAAGCGGCTCAAGCTCCGTGGCAAAGACCGGATCCAGCAGATCCTCGCCGCGAGCCGGTGACCGGCGGGCGGGGTTCCGAATACGCTCTCGGAATGCCCTCCGATCCCGCCGCGATGTCGTCCTCCTCCCCCACCTCGGCGCGCGTCGCGTTCGAGGGCTGGCGCGCGCGCGTCGGTGCGGATTGGCTCGCCGATGACCCGCACTTCGTCGCGTTGGCCCCCGGCATCCCGGAGCTCGCGCCGTTCGCGCGGCAGTGCGCCGGGGCCATCGACGGGTGGGCGAAGAACACCAACCGCGACGAGCACCTGCCGCGGCTGAGCCGGTTCGACGCTGATGGGCGGCGCACCGAGGCGATCGTGTTCCACCCCGACCACGCGCGCATCGGGGCCGCGATCTGGGGGGTGGACCTGCTCGGCCGGTACCGTGAGCCGGGGCACGAGCGGGAGACCCTCGCGCTGCTGTACCTGCTCGCCCAGGACGGCGAAGGTGGCTGGTGCTGTCCGATGGCGTGCACCGCGGGGATGATCAAGGTGTGCGCGCGCGCCGATGACCTGCCCGCCGACTGGCTCGACGGGCTGCTGAGCCCCGACTACGGCCGCATGCTGTACGCGAGCCAGTTCTTGACGGAGGTGCAGGGCGGCTCGGACGTGGGGGCGAACGCCGTGGTCGCGAGGCCGGCCGACGGGGAGCTCGGGGGCCAGGGCTGGTGGTCGCTGACGGGGGAGAAGTGGTTCTGCTCAGTCATCGACGCGAACCTGTTCCTCGTGACTGCGCGGCCGGAGGGGGCGAAGGCGGGGACCAGCGGGCTACGCGCGTTTGTGGTGCCCCGCGCGCTCCCGGGCCAAGACCCGCGGGACCCGCGGAGCGAGCCGAACCGGTACGCGGTGCGCCGGCTCAAGTGGAAGCTCGGGACGCGCTCGATGGCATCCGCCGAGGTGGACTTCGAGGGCGCGTACGGATGGCCCGTCGCGGACTTCGTGCGGACGGTGGACGTGGTGTTGAACACGTCGCGGCTCTACAACGCGGTCTGCGCCGCTGCGATCCTCCAGCGGTCGTGGCGCGAGGCGGACGGGTGGGCGCGCACGCGCCTCGCGTTTGGACAGCCGGTCCTGGCGTTCCCCGCCGTCGCGCGCACGGTCGCGAAGCTCCGCGTGGAGGCCCACGCGGCGCGCTCGTTGACGTTCCACCTCGCCGCGTTGGCCGACCAGCTCGCGGTTGGCGCGCCCGACCCAGCGCTCTCGGCGGCGTGGCGGATGCTCGTCAACCTCAACAAGATCTGGACGGCGCTCACGTGCCCCGCGGGCGTGCGTGACGCGATCGAGGTGCTCGGCGGGAACGGTGCGATCGAGGAGTTCTCGATCTTGCCGCGGCTGCTGCGCGACAGCATCGTGCTGGAGGCCTGGGAGGGCGGGCACGGCGTGTTGTGCTCGCAGCTGCTCAAGGACAGCCGGCGGGGGTTGCATCGACCGATGTTCGCGCACTTGCGCGAGGTCGCGGGCGAGGCCGACGTGCCGACGATCGACGCGCTCGCCGCGAGGTGGGACACGACGCTCTCGCGCGCGGACGCTGACGTCGTGTGGCGGGACCTGGTGGAAGCGAGCCGGACCGCCGTCCAGGCGATGCTGCTCCGCGCGCAGGGGGTGGACCCGGCGGTGGTCGAGCACCTCGTGTGCTTGAACGCCCGCGGGTACGACCCGCTCGACGACCCAGGCCTGGCGGCGCGGCTCCAGGCCGTGATCGCGTGAGCGCCGCAGACGCCTTGGCCCCCGGACCCGATCCGGAGGCGCTCGCGGTGCGGACGCCCGGGCTCGGCGACCGCACCGGGGACGTGCGCCCCGGCGAGCGAAAGCGCGTGTTCATCGAGCTGACAGCGCTTTGGCTCGCTACGCTGCTCCTGATCCGGCTCGTCGTGGTTGTGCAGGCGATGGGCCTGCCGGACTGGACGCTCGCGCTGGTGCCGTTCCTGTTCATCTACGCGCCGGTCGGGCTCTGCCGGTGGCGGGGCGTGGACAGCTACGCGTACCGGCTGGCGATCCCGGACTTCCACGAGCGGGCCGCCTGGGTCGAGGCGGCGACCATCGTCGCCAAGCTGACCGCCATCATCGTGGTCCCGTGGCTCTTGGCCTACCACCTGTACCAGACCCAGTTGTTCCACTTCCACCCGCGCTGGCGCGTGCCGCACGACGCCTGGCTCTTGGCCCCGTACCACCTGTTCTTCGTCGCGTTGCCCGAGGAGTTCTTCTACCGGGGCTACTTCCAGACCCGGCTGAACGAGGTGTTCCCGCGCAAGTTCATGCTGTTTGGCGTGCCGTTCGGCTACGCGCTGCCGCTCGCGTGCGTGTACTTCGCGTTCGGGCACTCGCTGGTCACGTTCCAGTGGTGGCACTTCGCGACGTTCTTCCCCGGGCTCGCGTTCGGGCTCCTGCGCGAGAAGACGGGCAGCCCGCTCGCCGGCGCGCTGTTCCACGCGTGGTGCAACGTCTGCGTCGTGTTCCTGGACACGGCGTACGGCGTCCGCGCGCCCTGAGCGCGACCAAGGCGACGATCAGCCGCGCAGGTGGTAGACGAAGAGCAGCGCCCACGAGCCGAACAGGCCGAGGCTGACGGGGAGCGTGAGCCACAGGGCCTGGCGCGCGCCGAGGCCGGGGCGCTGGCGGAGCCCGAACCAGACGGCGAAGCCGAGCGCGGGCGTGAGCAGCAGGTTCCCAAGCGCGAGCGCGACCGCCTGGTTGCGCGTGAGGTTCACTGGCGCGACGGCGGCTTGCCCGGCGAGCACCCGCCCGGCTGCCTCGACCCGGCTGCGACTTGGCCGGAACGGCTCGCCGGCCAGGATTCGCTTCTGCACCTCGCGCAGCTCCGGCTCGGTCAGGAGCCGGGTGGACGCGATGACGCTCAGCGCCCGGTCCGGCCCGACCGGCGCGAGGCCGCAGCGGCTGCAGCGCGCGAGCGGGAGCTCCTTCTCAGCCGCGCACGAGATGCAGACCGCCGACATTCAGCCCAGCGCGCGCACGGCGCGCACGCCGACGTCGCCTTGTCCGCTCGCCCAGGCGGCGAGCGCGTCACGGACGAGCCCGCGACCGTCCTTGCCATACGCGCGGAGCTCCTGGTCGATCCAGGCCTGCACCCCGCCGTCGTCGAGCCGCTCGACGAGCCCCGGCACGAACCGCTCTGCGAAGTCCCGCTTCTGCTCGATGGCCACGAGGTCCGACACCAACAGCGCCCAGCCGGGCAGGTGGATGTCGACGCGCGCGAGCATCACCTGCGTGAACGCGCGGGCGAGGGCCTTCGCCGCGGCGGCGACGCGGGGCACTGCGGCGTCCAACGGCTCGCCGGGCTCCCCGCACAGCTCCACGTAGATCTTGTTCTTTGGCTCGGTGCCCGACGGGCGCAGCAGGATCCGCGCGCGGTCCCCGAACTGGAACACCAGCACGTCGCGGCTGGCGGCGTCCGTGCCGCTCTTGATCGCGCCGAGCGGCCCAGCAGGGTCGGCACGGTCTGCGAACGAGGTGACGTCGAGCCCCCCGACGACCGTCGGCGGGTTCGCGCGGATGCTGGCCTGGATCCGGTCGATGGTCGCCTTGCCGGCCGCCCCGCGCATCACCGTCGAGACGAGCTCGTTCTGTACGTACCCACGGGCCTCCCAGGTCGCCGTCAGCGCGCCGTACAGCGTGCGCGGCGCGCCACCCGAGAACCGCCCGGCGGCCTCGTCCACCGCCATCTCGGCCAACAGCCGCGCGGCGCCGGCGGCGTCCTTGTCACGCATCGCGGTGGTCACGAGCACGCCGTGGGACTCTTCGACGCCAAGCGCGAAGTCCTCGGTCGAGCCCTGCAGCCCCGCGAACGCGCCGGTGGACTCGAGCTGGTGAATGCCATCGCCGATGTACTTGAACCCCACCATCAGGTGGTTCACGGTGCGGTACCCGTGGTGCTCGG
>CALQBK020000161.1 GCA_943328795.2 Bifidobacterium breve | reverse complement strand
TCCAGGCCCGCACCTCTTGGAGGCTGACCCGCGCGGACAAGATGCCCCGCGCCGCCTGGATGCCCACGCGCGCCACCTGCCCGACCGTGCGGGTGGTCGGGACCGGGTCCCCCTCGCCTTCGAGCCGCCCGCGGATCTCGAGCACGGGCGACCACGTGAGCTGCGGGCCGAACGGGTCCGCTCGCCCTGGGCTCTCGGCGCGTGCCAGCGTCGGCGAGAGCAGCAGGAGCGCGATCGCTACGCCCTGCGGACGCCGCGTGGCAGCTAGCGCACGGCGGGTCACTCGGCGCGTGAGCACTGGGCCTCCGCGGGGCGGCGCGTGACGACGGCCCAGCGCACAAACCCGTCTTCGGGCAGCACGTTCGGGTCCCGGCGCGCTCCGGAGTTCATGTCCCATTGCTCGCCCAGGGCCCCGGGAAAGCCTGTCATGTCCGCGCGGAGCAGCAGCGCCGAGGGCGTCTGGTTGTCGCGCATGAAGCCGGTCCGGTGGATGCCGTGCGTGATGCCGCCCTCGAGCACCGCCCCCGGGCCGCCAAACGCGCGCAGCAGGTAGCGGTGGATGTACGCGTTGCGGTTGAGCGCCTGCGCCTCCGACAGCGGCTCCGCCGCGCTGGCGTCGTCGAACCCCGCGGGGTCCAGCGCGAGGGTGAAGCCGGAGAGCGCTCCCCCGGCTTCGACGCCCGCGTCCCGCTCCAAGGCCAGGCGCCGCCAGCTCGGGTCCCCACCGCCGATGTCTACGGGCGCCGCGCCATCGAGCGCGACGCAGTGCACGTGGGCGCGGGAGACGGCATCGTCGGTCACGATCACCGGAGACACGCGGGCGACCCCGTTCGGATCCCGGGGGGCAGGCAGGTCGAGGTCGGCCGCCTGGGCAGACCAGCGTACGGCGGACGCCCCCTCGACCACCGCGAAGCGCACCGCGACGCTCACGCCGCCGTCGACGTCCGTCGTGCGACCGTGCTGGAGCCCGCTGCCCCGCGTGTCGAAGTCGTTGCACAAGCCGCCGATCAGCATCGCGCGCAGGTCCACGGCGTCGTGCGCCTCGGAGTGCCAAGCGACGCCGACGTCCATCGCCGCGACGCAGATCCCGCGGTCCGCGCGGGCGGCGGTGTCGATCTCCAGGCCCTGCAAGACCAGGCCGGCGCCGGGGGACGCGGGCACGGGGAGCGGCACGGTCACGGTGTAGTCGGGGCGGAGCTCAGCCACCAGGCGCGCGACGGACGGGTTCTGGCGCTCGCGGTCGCGGGGGACGACGGAGACCTCGGCGCGGAACGCGTGGAACTTGAGGTCCGGGCTGCCCCGCCAATCGGTCAGCGCCACCGCTTGCCGATCGTGCCCGGCGCGGTGCGACAGGCCGGTCGCGGAGGCGAAGATCCCCATGGTCCCGCCGACCCGCATCTGCCAAAGGCCGCCGACCGCCCGCGTCCACGCGCCCGGGGTCCCGTCCTCCCGGCGGTCGAGCACCACGCCGAGCTGGGCCAGCCGGTGGTCCCGGTCGTACCAGCGCAAGTCGAACCCGTTGAGGCCGAGCGGCTGGCCCTCCCCGAGATCGGCCACCTGCGCGAGCCCCGCCCACCGCCCGCCCTCGGGCCGCTCGAGCGGCTGGGTCACGAACGTGATCCCGGGCACGTTCGCGCGCCGGGAGTCGTCGTCGAACAAGAGGACGGCGTCCCGCGGGGCATCCTCGTTCACGCGCTGAGGCAGCCACAGCGCCGAAGGTCGGTCGAGGAACCCCTCCCCCACCGGCCGCAGCGCGCCGCCCTCCACGCGCAAGAGTCGGCCCCCCCAGGCGGGCTCGGCCTCTTGCCCCCACGAGTCCCACGCGGTCGTCGCCCACAGCGCCGCGCCATCCCACCCGAGCGCGGTGATCCCCTCCTCGGGCCCGGTGCCCCCGACCACGCCGTCTGCGAGCACGACCAGGTCCACCGCCTGCCCGCCCGCGGCAGCCCGCAAGTCGTACGACAGCACGCGCGCAGTTGGCCCATCGCAGCGGCGGAGGCCCACGTACGCGAGCCCGCCGAGCTCGTTCCACGCCAGCCCCTGTACCCGCATGTCGCCGTCGCAGTGCGACCGCCCCCAGTCCGATAGCGCGTCGCGGAATCGCTCGACCCCGGGGACCCGGCGCTCCTCCCACCCGCCCACCTGGCCGCCGTCTCCGGCCATGCGCTCGAGCACGAACACGCGCTCCGTAGCTTGGCGAGGCCGCGCCGTGTTGTCCTTGCGGTACCCGGTGCGCCGCCCGATCGTGCTGTACGCCGTCACGCCGAGCACCTGGGCGCCGCCGAAGCTGGCCAAGTCCTCGATGTCGACCGGGCGGACCTCCCCGTCCTCGCCGGGGAGCCAGCGGATCGGGTGAGCGGCCAAGCGCGCGGTCGCCCGGAACGGCGGGTTCTTGCACCCTGGGCAGTCGAGGCGCGGGTCCGAGAGCGGCAAGGAGAGGCCCGTCGGCGCGAACGTCGCGCCGGGGCCGGTGCCGAGCGGCTCGTACAGCGCGTCCGCCGGCCCGGCTGCGCTCACGACGACGGTGCCGTCCCCGAGCACGGTGAGCCCCGAGGGCTCGAACACCACGTCGCTTCCGGCGACGTCGAGCGCCAGGAGCGGGTAGGCGCGGTACGGCACGCAGCCAGCCAAGAGCCCCAGGAGGGCAACGGCCCCCCGGCCACCTCGCAAGGCCCGCTCACCAGCCGCGATCACGCCTCCCCCGGCAGCAACCGGTCCAAGGCGCCCGGTTCGACGTGGCCGCGGACGATGTACAGGTCCGCGATCACCTCCGGGCCGGCCGGTCCGACGCGCCGAGCCCGGAACGAGCACGCGACGCCAACCCGGTCCCCCACCCGCGCCAGGCCAAGCGCCCGCCCGCTCACGGTCACGGCGTCCGTCGCCCGGGCGCCCAGCCGAAACCGCACGCGGTCCGCCAACGGGACCACCCCGATCGGGTCCACGCCACGCGCGTGCAGCGCCCGCGCAAAGGCCTCGTCTGCCCAGTCCACGTACCGGGGGTGGTTGGTGTGGGCGAGCGGGTCCATCTCGGTCCACCACGGCGAAAACGTGAAGTCCGGCAGGGGGCGCGCCTCGGGGTTCTCCACCTCGGCGAACCCCGGCGGCGGGGGTGCGTGGGGGTTGGCTGGGAACGCGGCGATCAACGCCGGGGACGCCCGCACGGGCCCGCCGTCCGGTCCGATGTGCACCCAGTCGGCCGTCGCCGACATCACGCCCTGGATTTGGGTGTCGCGGCGCACCAAGATCTCGCGCCGGTGGTCCGCGATCAGCGTGCTGACGTGCAGCTCCTCGCCGTACACGGCCTCGCGGTGGTGGACGGCGCGCATCTCGCGCACCACGAACCCGGTCCCGGTCGCCCGGAACCGCTCGGGCGGCCATCCCCGGTCGGAGGCGTCGCTCACCGCGGCGTCTTGCACCAGGCGCCAGAGGTCACCCGCCCGGGCGGTGTCCCGGGGAGTGCACGCGTGGCGCGGGATGTGGAGCGTGTAGGTGCCGGGCACCGCCGCGACCTATCGCGGCAGCGCCGGGGGCACCGGGAGCGTCAGCCGCGTGAGCGGTAGGCGGCCGACAGCACGTCGGCGACCTCGCCGCGGATGATCCGCGCGTCAGGCCGCTCGCCGGCCACGAGCTGCTCGCGCATCTTGGTGCCAGAGATGCTGTACGGCGCCACGCCCGGGTGCCGCTCGGTCAGGTCAACCCGCCCGAGGTGCTCGTAGAACGCCGCGAAGCCGACCTTGACCGGCCGGGTGGACAGCGCGCCGGGGAGGGCGTCGAAGATCTGCTGGGCGTCGAAGTCGCCCCAGATCGCGCTCTTGTCGTCGTACGGCGCGTCCGCGTGCTTGCGGCCGATCACGATGTGGGAGAACCCGTGGTTCTGCCGGTAGATGGCGTGCATCACCGCCTCGGAGGGGCCGCCGTAGAACATCTTCATGTCCAAGCACACGAGCTCGAACACGTCGTTCAGGTCGTACCCGGCGTCGGCCCACAGCGCGGCGTCGCTGTCGCCCTGGCCGAGGAGCCGGCCATCGCGCAGGATGCGGTAGGTCGCGACGCGCGTCTTCGCGTCCACGTCGTCGTTCTTGAGCTGCCCGACGAGCGGGTTGAGCACCACGCCAGCGTAGAGCCCGGCGCGGGTGAGCTGCTCGACGCCGTACACAAGCGCGTACTCGTGGGCGCGGTGGAGGGGGTTGCGCGTCTGGAACGCGAGCGCGGCGGTGAACCCACGCTCGGCGATCATCTGCCGCGTGCGCGCGGGCGAGTTGAGCAAGTCCCCGTAGTCGGCGTTGCGGCGCGCCGGGAGCACGTTGATCTCCCCGCCGACGAGCGTGACGCGCGCGTCGTCCGTGGCGATCCGGGCCCCGGGATGGTCCAGGCGGGGCGTGCCGTACACGCGCTCGACGTAGCGCTGCTTGTCCCATGCGAAGGTGCCCGAGACCGTGATGGTACCGAAGATCTCGTGGTTGGAGTTCACGAGCGCAGCGCGGGCGCCGGGCTTGAGCTGCGCGGCCTCGGCCTCGGTGACGGGCAACGACAGCGGGATGGTCCACGCGTGGTCCTTGCCGTCGTGCCCGACGATGTTCTTCGTGTCGAGCACGCGGTTGAACGTGGCCTCGTCCATGAAGCCCTGGAGCGGCGAGAGCGTGCCGTCGGCGATGCGGTACACCACCGAGAGGTCGGCGTCCGTGACCTCGATCTTCGCCATCCCGGCGGCGTCCGCGAGGAGGGCCTTGCGGGCGGTCAGGGGGAGGATGCGATTGGTGAGCTCACCACCGCCGTGAACAGGGACGAGGGACATAAGGCGACTCCAAGAGGGGCGCGGCGGGTAACCCGGACCACGCGGTTCGGGAAGCGCTGAATCCCCAAAGGAGCCGGAGCGCGAGGCGGCGGAAAAGCACAAAACCCGCCGCGCCTCTCGGCGCGACGGGTCCTGTGAGTCGCTCGGCCGGCGAGCCGGCCGTGCGAACTACTCCATGGTGCAGCCGGAGTAGTCGATCGCGGCGTACGCGTCGGCATCGGAGCAGTCGACGGCGTTGTACGCGTCGGCGAGGCAGTTCAGGTAGTCGGCCGAGGCCGCGTCCTTGATGTCGCCGTAGGTGTCGTCGCAGTAGGTGTCGCCGAGCATGGAGCCGCTCATGTCGACGCCGACGGAGTCGCCGTACGCGGTGAGGCAGGTGGCGTACGCGTCGAAGTAGTTCTGGCAGGCGCCGGCGACATCCGCGCCGCAGCCGGCGAGGGAGAGCATCGAGGCGAGGGCGATGGTGATGATCTTGTTCATGATGAATCCTGTGTCAAGCGGGTTTCGGTCAGCGCCCTATCGGGCCGGGCTACGTTATGGCATGAATGGCGGGGATGCAAGTGTTTTCGGCAAAAACCTACTCCGCTTCGGAGCAGGCGCTCGGGAGCGGGCCGGACGCGAGGTCCTCGCAGCTGAGCGCGCGGAGCGCGTCCAGGCAGGCCTGCGCTGCGTCCTTGTCGTAGTCATCGGGGGGAGCGCTGTCTGCGTGCGCGAGCTCGTCTGCACACTCGGCTTCGTCGGCCCAGCCATAGGCGGCGAGCTCGCCCGCGTCCTCGCAGGAAAAAACGAGCGCACAGTAGGTGTCCGAGAACTCCGCGTCGAAGCGCGCCGGGGTGAGCCCACAGCCGGCCAGGAGCCCGATCCCGAGCAGCGCGACAGGGTGCGTAGCGAAAGCCATCCCATCGCTTATCCTGTCGCCACCCATGCTCTTCACCCCGCTCGCCCTCGGCCCGTGCACCGTTGAGAACCGCGTCTGGCTGCCGGCGATGGTGACGTGGCTCTCCAACGAGGCGGGCGAGGTCACGCCGGACGTCACCGCCCGGTACACCCGGTACGCGCGCGGGCGCCCAGGGATGATCGTGCTCGAGGCCATGGGCGTGCGCGACGTTGGGTCTGGGCCGCTGCTGCGGATCTCGCACGACCGCTACCTGCCCGGGCTCCGGGGGTTGGTACGCGAGATGCGCGAGGCGGGCGGGCCCGAAACCCGCGTCGTGCCGCAGATCATCGACTTCCTGAAGATCGCCCGGCGGGACCCGGAGCGGGCGCTCGCCCGGCTGGAGGTGCGGTACCCGGGCTGCTCAGCGTGGGACGAGGCGCGGCTCCAGGCAACGCTCACGCCGCGCGAGTGGCGAGACTATGCGTTCGGCTACCGGCAGCAGGTCGAGGACCTCGCGCTGGACGAGATCGAGGCGCTGCCCGGCCACTTCGCGGCGGCCGCGGCGCGGGCGCGAGCCGCGGGGTTCGACGGGGTCGAGCTCCACTTCGCGCACGCCTACACGATGTCGAGCTTCCTCTCGGCCACCAACGCACGCACGGACGCCTACGGCGGCTCGCTGGAGAACCGGCTGCGGCTCCCGCTCGCGGTGATCGCGGCGGCGCGCCGGGCCGTTGGCGCCGACTTTGCGCTCGGCCTCCGCATGCTCGGCAGCGACGACGTCCCCGGCGGTACGACCGTGGACGAGGCTGCCACCATCGCCGTGGCCTTCGCCCGCGCCGGCGTCGACTTCGTCTCCGTCAGCCGGGGCGGTCGCTTCGAGGACGCCGTGCGGCCCCGCGTCGGCGCAGCAGCCTACCCGTACACCGGCCCCAGCGGCTTGCAGTGCATGCCGACCCGGGAGTTCCCCGAGGGCACCAACCTCGCGCTGCCGCGGACCCTACGCGCCGCCGTCCGCGCAGCCGGCTTCACCACCCCAGTCGTCGGCGCCGGCCGCATCAACACGGTGGATGTCGCCGAGCGCGCGCTCCAGGCCGGTGATCTCGACCTGGTCGGCATGGCGCGGGGCCTGCTCGCGGACCCCGACTGGCCGCTCAAGGCCCGCGGGGCGCTAGCCGACCCCATCCGCTCCTGCAAGTACACCAATGCCTGCGAGGCGCTCGACCGCGCCCACAAGCCCGTGCGCTGCCAGCTCTGGTGGAAGCTCGGGGATCACCCCCCGGGCTAACCCCAATGCCGGTCAATTGCGCGCTGCGGCTGCGCCTCGCGCACACTTTGGGCTAGCCTGCCCCCGGCTGCCGAGCCCGGCGTTGCGGCTTGGCCCCCCGCTCGCGCATCGCCTCCGCCGCCGCCAAGACCGCCTTCACGGGCACGTTCTCCCCAAACACCACGACCCCCTCGGGCAGCGCCTCCGCGTCGGTCGCGTCCCCTTGCAAGAGCTTCCGCGACGCCGCGATGAGCAGGTGCTTCGGCCCGTGCCGCTTGAGCAACGCGAGCCGCCGCTCGACGCTCCCGCGGCGCCAAAAGCCCAAGATCTCGAGCTGTACCGTGAACCCGTCCCGTTCGAGCGTGAAGTCCGGCACCACCAGCGCCTCGCCCCCCTGGTCCACCGGCACGCCCCCCTCCGAGATCGACCACGTCGGCACCGTCTCCCGCCAACGCTCGAGGAACCACAGCGCCTCGCGGCTCTGCCACGTCCCCTGCGCCCGGTAGTGCGACACCAGCCCCAGCGCGTCGTCGATCTCGAGCTTGGCCCCGCGCGCCCCCCACGCCACCGTCGACGACAGCGTCCACGGCGTCGTCAACAGCGGCACCGCCGGGAAGAACTTCGCGAGCGCGAGGCCGTAGCGGCTGTTCAACGACAAGAGCGACGCGGGCCCGTCGATCGTGAGCACGACCGACCCCGGCACGTCGGGCGGGCACGTGACCTCGGCGAGCAGTTGGTGGAACTTCACGGCGCGGCAGAGCGCCCGCAGCTCCCCGGCCTTCGGTGTCGCGAGCGTGAGCGTGAGCGCCCGCGCGCGGAGCAGCGCCGCTTGCACCAGCGCGACGTTGTAGCGGTGCAGGAGCCACTCGGGCCCGGGGACGTCCACGCGCTTGAGCAGCTGCTCGGACGGCAAGTCCGCGTACAGCGCGCGCTCCAGCGCAGCCCCCGTCGTCCCCAGCTCCGTGCCGAGCGCCGCGTAGAGCGCCGCCGCCGTGCGCGTCGGCTCAGCGCCGTCGTCGGGCACCGCGGCGTCCCCGAACAACACAGGCCCGGTCCGCGCGGCCAGCCCGAACACGGCCTTTCGGAGCTCGAACGGCGGCAAGACGGCGTCCGTGTCGAACTCCGACCGGTCGAAGCAGAGCTTTGCCAACCCCCGGACCAGCTTGTGGTCGATCCCGTCTCCCTCCACCTCTACGAGCGCCTCGTCCACCGCCGAGCGCGCGTTGCCGACGTTCGTCGCGAACGCGTGGAGGATCGCGGCCGCCTTCTCGACCATTCGGGCCTGCTTCGGGTCCACGAACGTGCACTTCAAGCCTTCGCGGGTGGACCGGATTCGGACGAGGTCGAGGGTGAGCACCGGGGGGAGCTATCAAGAAACGAGCACTCGCCGGCGTCCCGCCAGCGCCGTGGACGCGGCGAGTACAGCCCGACTGGCGCTTCACCAATCCTGGACACACGATGCCGGGCGTTCGTCATAAGATTCCCACGCTGACTTCACACCGGAGTGTTCATGCGTCTTTCCGTCCTCGCAGCTCTTGCCCTCGCTGGTTGTGCCCCGTCCCAGGACCCGCTCGCAGCCGCTGGCGCCGAGGCGACTGCCTGGGATGCCCTGCTCGCCCCCGAGGGTGCCGCTGCGCAAGCGGACGTTGACGCGGTGACCTTCGCCGACCTGCACGTAGACGCGCTCGGGGCGACGCACCTGAAGGTGCAGCAGACCCTGGACGGGGTGCCGGTGTGGGGAGGGCAAGCGATCGCGCACGTCGGGCTCGACGGCCACGCCGCGGGCGTGACGGCCGACTTCGTGCCGGGCGTACAGGTGAACACCACGCCGGACTGGACCGCGGACGAGGCCATCGACCTCGCGATCCAGGGCATCGGCCCCTCCGCGATCTCGGGGGATCCGCTGGCCGACCTGTGGGTCATCCGCCACGAGGGTGCCGACCACCTCGCTTGGCGCGTGCAGCTCGAGCGGCTCGACGGCACGGCCGACGACGCCATGCCCGTCGTGTTCATCGACGCCCACGACGGCAGCGTGGTGTGGGCCTACGACAACTTGCAGACCGCCACGTGCACCGGCACGACCAACTTCTACGGCACCATCTCGTTCGACTGCTACCAGTCCGGGAGCACGTACTACACCGAGGACACGGTCGACCTCATCGCCGCGTACTCGTACAACACCGGCACGCGCACCGCGAGCTACGTGACCAGCACCTCCACCACGTTCGGCACCACGAGCACCACCAAGAACGCCGTCGAGGCGCTCTACGGCTCGCAGGCAGTCTCCGACTACTACTACGTCGACCACGGGCGAGACGGCATTGACGGCGCGGGCGGGCCCGGCGTAACCACGTCGCACGGGTACAACTTCGTGACGTCGCGCACGAGCTACTCCCGCAACTACGTCAACGCGTTCTGGGACTCCACCAACCACCGGATGGTGTACGGCGATGGCGACGGCGTGAACTCCGGGTCGCTCACCACGCTGGACATCACGGGCCACGAGATGACCCACGGCGTCACGCAGTACACGGCCAACCTGACCTACTCGGGCGAGTCCGGCGGGCTCAACGAGAGCATGTCCGACGTCATGGGCGCGATGGTCGAGCGGTCGATCGAGGGCGAGACCGCCAACACGTGGAAGATCGGCGAGGAGACGTGGACGCCCTCCACCTCCGGCGACGCGCTGCGGTATATGAACGACCCCGCGTACGACGGCTACAGCTACGACTACTACAGCTCGTCGATGGGCTCGGCGGACGTGCACTACACCTCGGGCGTCGGCAACCTGGCGTTCTACCTGCTGAGCCAAGGCGGAACCCACCCGCGCGGGACATCGACCACCGTGGTCACCGGCATCGGCTCCGACGCCGCGGCCGACATCTGGTACTTGGCCCTCACCAGCTACATGACGTCGAGCACCAACTACTCGGGCGCCCGCACGGCCACGCTCTCCGCGGCGTCGGCGCTGTACGGCTCGACGAGCAACGAGTACACCCAAGTTGGCAACGCCTGGACGGCGGTCGGCGTCGCAGCGGCCTCGACCACGTGCTCGTCCACCACATACACCGGCTCGTTGTCGAAGACCGGGCGCTCCGCGTACGCGCCCTCGTCCTCCGGCTCCTCGGTCACGGTGGCGGCGCAGACGGTCGCGTTGACCGGCACGGGCACCAACTTCGACATCTACCTGCAGCAGCTCTCGGGCTCGACCTGGTCGACTGTCGCGAGCTCCACGGGGTCGACGTCCACCGAGTCCCTCAGCTACACCGGCAGCGCCGCGACCTACCGTGTGAAGGTGTACTCCACGTCTGGGTCGGGCACCTACTCCGTCGCGTGGTGCAAGTAGCGAACCCCGTCGGGGCGAACCGGGGCTATTGGTAGTAGACCAACTCCCAGTCGTCGCCCGCCACCTGGGCGACGATAGGGCCCACGTCGCGGGCGAACGCCCAGTCGCCCGCGAGGCTGCCAGCGGAGACCGTGACGCTCGCGACATCGGGGAACGTGCCGTACCACACGGCGAGCTCACCGGTGTCGGTCACGTCCACGCCGTCCGCGGACGCGCCGTCCTTCACCGTCGCGGGCAACAGCCGGCTGTCGTCGACCAGCAGCCCGTCCGTGGTCGACCAATCCACGGCTTGGACGACGCCGCTGGGCAGCGTCCACGTCCAGGTGGTCGCGTCGATCGCGAGCGAGAGCTCCGCCGGGGGCTCGACGGTCGCCGTGTCGGCCGTGTCGGCCGCGGTGTCC
>CALQBK020000160.1 GCA_943328795.2 Bifidobacterium breve | reverse complement strand
TCCTCGCCGACTCCCGGCAGCGCCCGAACAGCTACCGGTACCGCGGCCTCGCCAACATCTTCGACTCGCTGCCCACCGAGTGGCTGTTCTCGGCCACGGCCGACCAGATCCGCTCCGTGATCGAGCTCGTGTTCGACGCCGAGCAGGACCAGCAGGCCCGCGTGCACGTGGCCCAACAGGACGGCGGCGGCACCACCTTCACGCTCGTCTCGATCCCCGAGCGCCGGTACTCGGAAGACGTGCGTAGCCGCGTGCTCACGCTCCTGGCCGCGCTCACGGGCGCGACCTACACCGACTCCGGCCTGTTCGCCGGCCGGTTCGACTCGGTGCTGCTCCAGGTCTACCAAACCGGCACCCGCATGCTCAGCGACGCTGAGACCGCCCGGCTCCAGGAGCACGTCGCCGAGCTCACGACCCCGTGGTCCGAGCGCGTGGGCGTCGCGATCTCCGGCGCGTTCGGCGAGAGCGCCCCGGTGATGTTGGCCCGCTATGGCGAGGCCTTCCCCACCAGCTACGCAGAGAGCACGAGCGGCGACCAGTCTGCCCGCGACATCCGGCTCCTCGAGGCGAGCCGCGGCGACGGCATCGCCACGCGCACGTCCGCCTGGCTCGGCGACGTCGGCGGCGAGCTCAACTTGCGCATCTACCAGTCGAAGGACGTGCTGCTCACCGACCTGATGCCGGTCATCGACAACTTCGGCGTCGTCGTCACCGACTCGAGCGTGTTCGCGGTCAAGCCCCTGGGGCTCCCGGCGCAGCACATCGACATCTTCCGCGTCGCGTACGTCCCGGGCGTCGAGACGGCGGACGTGCTGGCGCGCGCGTCCCGCCTGGAGGACGGCCTGCAGGCCGTGTTCCAGCAGCACATGGTGTCCGACCCGTTCAACAAGCTCCTGTTGCGTGCGAACCTGACGTGGCAAGAGGTAGACCTGGTCCGCGCGTACTTTGGCTACGCAAAACAGCTTGGCCTGAAGCACCTCATGGTGCGGGTCCAGGAGATCCTGCTGGCGCAGGCCTCGTGTGTGGCCGCCATCGTGCAGCTCTTCCACGCCAAGTTCGACCCAGACCTCAAGGTCGAGCGCAACGCGGCGATCACGAGCGCCCACGCGGTCGTCGACGAGCGCCTCCGGGCCATCCGGACGAACGACGAGGACGTGGTGCTCCGCACGCTCGCGAACCTCGTCGACGCGTCGTTGCGCACCAACTTTTACCGCACTGACCGGGTCTGCCACTACATCAGCTTCAAGGTGGACCACGCCAAGATCAAGTCGATGCCCGTGCCCCGGATGATGTACGAGATCTACGTACACCACCGCGAGGTGGAGGGGCTGCACCTGCGCGGCGGGCCGATCGCCCGCGGCGGCTTGCGGTTCTCGGACCGCGCGGACTTCCGTACGGAGATCCTCGGCTTGGTGACCACGCAGATGGTGAAGAACGTCGTCATCGTGCCCGAGGGCTCGAAGGGCGGGTTCTACATCAAGTACACGATCGACGACCCGAAGGAGCGCAAGCGCAAGGGCGACGAGCTCTACCAGATCCTGATCCGCGGCATGCTGGACGTCACCGACAACATCGTCGCTGGCAATGTCGTGCACCCGGCCCGCGTCGTACACCACGACGGCAACGACCCGTACTTGGTCGTCGCGGCCGACAAGGGCACCGCGCACCTGTCGGACACCGCGAACAAGCTGTCCCTCGGGTACGGCTTCTGGCTCGGGGACGCGTTCGCCTCGGGCGGGTCCAAGGGCTACGACCACAAGGTCGTCGGCATCACCGCGCGCGGCGCGTGGGTGCTCGTCAAGCGCAACTTCCGCGAGATGGGGCTCGACGCGCACAAGGACGAGTTCACCTGCATGGGCGTCGGCGACTGCGGCGGTGACGTGTTCGGCAACGGCGTCATCGAGACCGACAAGATGAAGCTGCAGGCGGCGTTCAACCACGTGCACATCTTCCTCGACCCGAACCCGGACCCCGCGCGTAGCTACGTCGAGCGTCGCCGGCTCTTCGACGGCGTGCTCGGCTGGGATCACTACGACAAGAGCCTGATCTCCGAGGGTGGCGGGGTGTTCGACCGCAAGGCGAAGACCATCGCGCTCTCCACACAGGTGCGCGAGATGCTCGGGACCCTGGAGGCGGAGCTGACGCCGGACCAGGTGATGACGCTCATCCTGAAGATGCCCGTCGACCTGTTCTGGAGCGGCGGCATCGGCACGTACGTGCGGGCTTCGTGGGAGTCCAACACCGACGCGAATGACCCGCCGAACGACGGCGTACGCATCTCCGCGCCCGAGCTCCGCTGCAAGTGCGTCGGCGAGGGCGGGAACCTCGGGTTCACGCAGAACGCCCGCGTCGAGTACGCGCTGGGCGGCGGCCGCATCAACACGGACTTCGTCGACAACTCCGGCGGCGTCGACACGTCGGACCACGAGGTCAACCTGAAGATCCTGCTCAACCCGATGGTGGCCTCCGGGCGCATCACCGAGGCGCAGCGCAACGACTTCTTGCGGTCGATGACCGACGAGGTTGCCCAGTACGTGCTCGAGGACAACAACTCCAACGGCCGGCTGATCTCGCTCGACGTGGTGCGGTCGGCGCGGGACCCGAACCCGTACGGGCGGGCGATCGACTGGATCTGCAACAAGGGCAACGTCACCCGGGCGTTCTTGTGCTTGCCGACCGACGACGTGCTGCGCCGCCGGTCTGCGACGCGGCAGGGGCTCGTCCGGCCGGAGATCGCGACGCTCCAGGCGCACGTGAAGATGCACGTCTACAAGATGCTCCTGGCCGAGTCGCCCGAGAACATCGCGCGCGACATCCCGACGTTGAACGACATCGTGATGAACTACTTCCCGCCCGCGGTGCGCAACACCTACGGCGCGGACGTCCCGGGGCACATGCTGCACCGCGCGATCGGGATGACGGTCCTGCTCACGCAGGTCGCGACCGACGCTGGCTCGCACTACTTCCCGATGATGATGGACCTGACGGGCGCGAGCGCGTCGCAGGCGGCCGGGGCGTGGCTGCACGCGATGCGGCTCACCGGCGGCGAGGAGCTCAAGGCGCAGCTGATCGCGGCGAAGGCGCGGCCGGACGGCGCGTACCAGGCCTGGACGATCTTCACGACGGGGCTGGAGCAGCTCGTGGCCTCCTGGCTCGCGCCGGGCAGCGCGGGGCCCTCTGCCGAGGACCCCGAGGCCTTCGTCGCAGCGCTCGCGGCGCTGGCGAAGAACCGGACGAGCGCAGAGGCGCAAGACGCGGCGAAGCGGGTGTCGCAGCACGTCGCCAACGGCATCCCTGAGGATGTCGCGAACCGCATCGTCGAGGCGTCGAACGCCGCGCACGCGAGCGAGGTCTGCGCAGTGGCCCGGGCGCGCGGGGAGTCGGTCGTCGCGGCCGCCCGTCGGTACCAGGCGGTCGGGCAGGCCAGCCGGCTGCTGACGGCCACGCGCGCGGGAGGCAAGGGGGAGTCTCGCTGGGATCCGGTCGCGCGGGGCATCTTGCGCCTGCGGTACACGGCGCTGCTGCGCGAGGTCATCGCTCGCGTGGACACCGGCACGAGCTTGGCGTTGGACGTTGACCGCGCCGCCGAAGCCTTGGCGGGCGGCCCGTTGAAGAACGTCGCCCGCATCGTCGAGCAGGTGGTCGGCGAGACCCCCGACGTCGCGTCGCTGCTCGTCGGTGAGCAGCAGATCCGCGCGGTGATGTAGGGCGAGTCACGAGGCCGGAGCGGGCTAGGTCCCGCTTCGGCCTGCGTGCGCGTGCCGAGGGGTGCTGACTCGGTTGGGCGGTTCGCCGCGGTGAAGCAGCGAAAATGCGATAGCGCGGAGGGCCTGCCGCGATGGTTTTCGCCGCCGACCCGTAGAGGTCGACCGACCCGCTGCGCTACTCCGCGTTCGGGACCGGTCCGGTGCCGAGCTTGACGCCGCGGGCCTCGATGGCCGAGCAGCGCTTCGCGAACAACGGGAAGCCGAACGGCGCGATGCCGGTGAGCTCGGTCTGCACCTTGGGCGCGTAGAGGTTGGTCGCCTCGGGCATCTTGTCGAGCGCGTCGTACATCGCGCGCTTCGCCTCGGGGTCGAGCCCGCCGACGCCGACGAGGCCCATGATGGCGCCCACGATGTCGGTGGAGCCGCCGCCGCTGGCGCCGCCTTCCTGGTCGGTGAACAGGTGGCCAAAATCGATCGCGGCCGCGAGGACGAGGGCGAAGAGGGGAGAAGATCACATAGTTGGCTCCAAAGCGCGCCAGTGTATCCGGATCGCACCTGAGGTCGCTTGCTTACTTCAGCCAGTCCTTCAGCGCGGCCTGGTAGGTCGTGAACAGCCGCCCGACGTCCGCTCGGCCGGGCTCCCGGCTCTCGGCGGCCTTCAGCGTGATCAGCGCCCGCACGTAGTCCCCACGGCTCGCGTAGGCCTCTGCGAGGCGCACCAGGCCGGACACCGACGGCACGCTCGCGAGCGGCACGTGGGCCACGGGGAGCAGCATCAGCATGTTCTCGCCGGACGTCGTGCGGTGGAGGTTCCGCGGGGCCGAGTACTCGACGAGCAGGTTGTCGTCGGTGTTCAGCGGCACGCCGTTGGTCATGAACAGCGCCTGGTCGCGGTCGAACAGGTAGTCAGCCAAGAGGTCGTAGCCGTCCACGACGCCGATCTGGGCGAACTCGCCCTCCAGGCCGACGGTCTTGTGCGCGAGCTTGGCGGCGAGCCCCTCGGTCATCACGATCGGGTCGTTCGAGCCGACCATGACCATGTCGGCGTCGCTGATGCTCGAGAAGAACAGCACGTACGGGAAGCTCTCGCAGAACGTGCGCATCACGCTCTGCAGGTCGCGGCTGTCCATCCCGTACATCTGCACCCACTGGCTCCATACGCCGCCGGGCTTCAAGCGGGTTTTTCCCATCTCGAAGAACTCGCGGGTGAACAGGTTCGAGACCCCGGTGAGCCACGGGTTCGAGGGCTCGGCCACGATGATGTCGTAGCTGGCCTCGGGGCTCAAGAGCACCTGGTTCCGGCCGTCGTTGCCCAGGATGTGCACGCGCTTGTCGGACAGCGCGTCGTGGTTGAAGCGCTTGAACAGCGCCGTGGCGCGGGGCATCGAGGGCTCGAGCTCGACGACGTCGATGACGTCGAGATCGGGGTGGAGCGTGAGCGCGCCGAGAGTGATGCCGCTCGCGAGCCCGATGAGCATGGCGCGGCGCGGTTCGGGCGGGGTGGTCGACACCTTCGGCGGTAGGAACATCATCGGCAGGTGCGCGACAAGCACCTGGGTCGGCATGTCGGCGCTCGTGCTCGCGTCGATCTTCCCGTTGTTCGCGAGCCAGACGTTGCCGCTGGTGCGGTCACGCGCGACCGTGACGACGGTGGAGAGCCCCTCGTTGTAGTACAAGAGCTCGTAGCGGTCGATCAGCAGGCGCCGCAGGTGCGCCATCGTCGGCTCCTGCAGGTTGTCGACGTACTTGTACACGCCGCTGGTCATCAAGAGCGGCTCCCAGGGCGGCCGGAACGTGGCCAGCAGCATCGCGACGGCCCCGACGCCGACGAGTGAGCTCACGACCGCGCGCCTCGCCCGCGCGTGACCCCAGGCCACCGACGCGCCGAGCACGTTGACGCCGATGCACAACAGCGTCGTACCGGAGACCTGGATGTTGGGCAGCCAGACGAAGCCGGCGAGGAACGCGCCGAACAAGCTCCCGAGCGTGTTCGCCGCGTAGATGCGCCCCACCGTGCGAGAGAGCGCGTCCGGGGTGTCCCCAGCGCCGAGCCCGGCCGCGCGCGTCAGCAGCGGGAAGGTGACCCCCATGAAGGTGGCCGCGGGCGTCATGACGGCCATCGCCAGCACGCACTTCATCGTCCAGATGAGCTCGGGCGCCTCCCGAATCTGGAAGTAGAGCCAGACGAACGCGAGGGGGAGCCACTGCCAGAGCCACATCGCGCCCCAAGCCAGGCCCGCGACAGTGAGCTGGGATAGCGCTACGGCGGTCGCCAAGCGGGTGAGCGCGCTGCCCGGGGCGCCGGCCGGGGCGATGCGCTCGGCGATGCGGCCGCCCAGGTACCCGCCGCCGGCGATGCCGACCAGGAACGCCAGGAGCATGACCGAGAACGCGTAGGTGCTGGCGCCCAGCGTGAGCGCCATCAGCCGGAACCATGCGACCTCCAGTCCGAGGCTCGAGAGGCCGCACAACGCGGCGACGGCGAGCCAACGGCGGTCGTTGAGCGGCGCTGCAGACGCAGGTGCCACCGCGTTCGGGACCGCCACGGCGCGGCGGCCGAGGCCCACTGCGCAGAGCGCGAGCAAGAGGTTCGCGCCCGCTGCGATCAGCGTGGTGCTGCGTACGCCGAGGTCCGGCAACAGGTAGAAGCCGACTACCCAGACGCCGAAGACGGCGCCCGCGGTGTTCACCCCGTACAGCGCGCCGATGACCGCGCCCGGGCCGTCGGGCTCGGGCGGTGGCGGGCCGAACTCGGTCCACGTCTCGCGCTTCGGGGCGGGGCGGGTCTCGACGAACCGCGCCAGGATGGGCAACGTGGCCCCCATGCACGCGGTGGGGACCAGCAGCGTCACGCCCAGGAGCACGAACTGGAACGCCCCGAACATCGTTGGGCCGGGCTGCAGCGTCTGAAAGAACGAGAGGTAGATGGGCGCGATGGCGTCCAAGATCCACGGGAACGCGAGGGCGAACAGGCCGATCGCGGCCTCGAGCGCCGCGTACGCGTAGAGCGGGTTGCGCACGCGGTGGGCGTGCCGGCTCGCGACCCAGCCGCCGAGGGACAGGCCGGTCATGAACGCCGCCAGGACGGTCGCGATAGCGAACTGGCTCGTCCCGAACACGAGGTGGAGCTCGCGGCCCCACACGGTCTCGTAGAGCAAGCCAGTCGCGCCGGAGCAGAAGAACAGGACGTAAAGCACGGCGCGCGTCTATCCTCGCAAGTCCCCCGGGATATGAAAGGAGGATGTATCCCCACGCCACGTTGGACTGGAACGCCTCGCGGCTCGAGGCTCGCCTGGTCGAGCACCCGGACGAGGTGCCAACCCGCGTTGAGCTCGCTCGCATCTGCCTCTCTCGCGGCCTGTTCCACGGCCAGCCCGAGGTGCAGCTGCCGATGGCGCTGCAGCACGCAAAGAAGGTGCTCTCCGAGGAGCCGCAGTCGGTCGAGGGCATGGTCATCGCGGGCGCCGCGCTCGTCGGGATGGACCGCGCGGAGTCCGCGCAGAAGTACTTGGACGAGGCCACGCGCACGCAGCCCGATCGGGCGGACCTGCACGTCGCGCTCGGGGCGATGTACCGCGCCCAGGGCGATCGCCACCTCGCGATCCGCCACTTGGAGACAGCCGTGCGGCTGGCGCCGGACTCCTGGGAGCCGCACCTGCTGCTTGGCCGCACGCTCGGCGAGCGCTCGCGGGAGACGGCCGAGCCGCGGCTGATCGAGCGCAGCCAGTACCACCTGGTGCAGGCGCTGCGCATCCAGCCCCCGCCCGACCTGCTCCAGCCGCTGATGCTCGACCTCGGCGTCACGTGCTTGCACACGCAGCGGTTCGCCGAGGCCGAAAAGCTGTTCGTCCGGCTCAAGGAGCACCAAAAGTACGCGGCCATCGCGCGCAAGCACCTCGGCCAGGTCGCGTTCGCGCTCGGCAAGTACAAGAACGCGATCCAGCACTACCGCAGCTACGTCGAGACCCACGGCGAAGAAGCCAACGTGCTCGCGCAGATGGGGCTCGCCTACCTGCACCTCCGCGAGCTCCCGCGCGCGAGGGAGCACTGCAACCGCGCGCTGCTGCTCGATCCCGACCACCTTGGCGCGCGCCACGCGCTGGCCTGCACGCTGATCGAGGAGGGCCAGGTCACCGAGGCGATGAAGGTCCTCCGCAACACGCTGGCGGACTTCCCGGGCGACAGCGCGAGCTACCTGGAGCTCGCCCGCCTCCGCCGCCGGCTGCAAGACTACCCGTGGCTGCAGCGCGCGCTGCAGACAGAGGTCGAAGGCTACGACAGGCTGCCGATCACCGGCGGGGACGCCGCGCCCCGGGTGATCACCCGCAAGCGCATCGCGATCCTGCTGGAGGAGCTCCGGGCGGTCGGCCCGTCGAGCATCCCGACTGTCCTGGCCGCGATCGACGCGCTGGAGGACGAGGCGCTGCGCTTCTTCCTGTGGGAGGAGGCCTGCGCGCTGGCTGGCGGGCACGTCGCGGACGACGTCGCGTCCCGGCTGCGGGAGCCCGGCAAGTCCTACTCCGTGGCGCTGGCCCGGAACGCGCTCGCCGCGGCCGCTTGGCTGCCGGAGCCTGCGCTCACCGCCGGCCTGAACGTCACCATCGAGGACATCCAGCGCCAGACCGTCGAGCGCCGGGGCAACCAGGCCGACATCGCGGCGCATCGCCGGGCCGTCGAGCTCGAGCGGGATGTCGCCCGCGCCCACCAGGCGCTGCTGCTGCTCGCTATCGCTACGCGTCGGTCACGCTCGGCGCGGCAGCTGCTCGGCGCGTGGGGCAAGGACGCCGATCCGGACTTGCAGGTCGCCGTGCTGGCGGCCCAGGTGATCTGCGGCGAGCCGGACGCCCAGCGCGCGCTGCTACGGCGCGGCCAAGAGCGCGGCGCGGCGCACCTCGTGGAGCGCCTGGTCGGCGTCGTCCAGCCCTCCGGCCGGCTCGGCGTGCCCACCACCGTGCGGAACGCGGGGGACGTCCACTGCTCGTCCTGCGGCCGGACCGGCGCCGAGTGTACGCACCTGCTCTCGGGCACGCAGGCGGTCGTCTGCGACGTGTGCGTCCAGGAGATCGCGAAGGACCGGCGCAAGTACATGGCCCCGGACGACGCGCTGTGCCACCTGTGCGGCCGCACGCAGATGGAGACGCGCGGCGTCTACCGGATCAGCCGCGTGGACATCTGCGCAGACTGCATGGACACGTCGCTCGGCGTGATCGAGCGCGAAGAGGTCGAGAAGTTCTTGCGGACCTGGTAGGGGGGCTAGCTCCCCAGCATTCCCTTCTTCAGGTCCTCGGTAGGCGGCTTGCTGCCAACGTAGATGCCGAACAGCGCCTTCATGAACGACACGCCCGGGATGGTGCCCTTCTTCGCGCCCCCGATCGTCACCGACGTGCCGACGCCCGGCGCGTAGTCGATCACGACCTCTTGGCCGACGTTGATGGAGTCGGGCAGCATCGCGGCGAGCGTGGCCATCTCGGACGCCGTGGCGCCCGGCGAGTTCGCGAAGCCCTCGTTGAAGCTCTCGTTCATCTGCTCTTTCGTCACCTTGTAGACAAAGTGCATGACGATGCGCTTCGCCTCGTCCGTCCCTGCCGCGGTCGCGCCGTCGTGCGTGGGCTGGGCCAAGTAGAGCCCGCCGACGTAGATGTCGATGAAGAACTTCTCGCGGAGCCCGAGGCCGTTCAGCGTGGTGGGCGTGCCGTTGACCGTCGCGGTGTCCGGCAGGGTGACCCCGGCGAGGCTGGCGGCGTTGGCGGGGGAGGTGAGGAGGAGCGCAAGCAGCATGGTGCCCTGATAACCCCGGCGGGCGGGGCTTGTTCCGAGATAGCTTGACGTGTCAAGGAGCCTTGCATGTCGATGCTTTGGATGCTGTTGGTCGCGCCTGCCACGGCCCAGGCTCCATGGGCCGCGGACCTGCAGACGGGGGACTGCCAAGCGCTGCTGCAGAAGTTGCCCGCGCCAAGCTCGGACATCGAGCGGTACGTCGCGGGCACCTGCAAGCTGCGGACGGGCGACCCGAAGGGCGCGGCAGTGCTGTTCGACAGCGTCGGCGGGACGCTCGCGGGGCACGCGAAAGCCGAGCTTGCGAGGGCGCAGCTGGACGGCGGCGACACCGCGGGGGCGCTGAAGAGCCTGGAGGGCGTAGACCTGCCGGGCGACGGCGAGGTGGTGCTGAAGGCCCGGGTGCAGCTCGCGTCGGGGGACGCTGCAGGCGCTCGGCGGACGCTGGGGGCTCCGACGGGGGCGCTGTCGGAGGAGCGGCTGTATTGGACCGCGGAGGTCCTCGTCGCCGCGGGCGTAGTGTCCGCGCCGGACGACGGCGGGCCGGCGGCCGACCGGGGCGACCCGGCGACGCTGTGGCGCACGCTGTGGACGGCGTACCCGACGTCGTCCTGGGCCGACAAGGCGGCGGTGCGGCTGGGGGAGATCGGCCACCCGGTCCCGGACTACACGACCGACGCGGGCAGGGGGCTCGCGCTGACGCGGGCCAAGAAGCTCTTGAAGATCCAGCAGGCGCCGATGGCGATCCCGCTGCTGGACGGGATGAACGCCGTGAAGCCGTTCGCGGGGGGCGAGGTCGCGTTCATGGCCGAGTCGCTGTACGACGCGAAGCTGTACGCGCGGGCGGTGGAGTGGTTCGCGCGGTCGGGGGCGTCGACGACGAGCCCCGTGACCGCCTTCCACGAGGCGCTCGCGACGGCGCGGGCCGGTGACTACCCGGGGGCGGCGACGCGGTACGCCGCGCTGATCGCGCGGTGGCCAACCTCCGCAGAGGCGGACGAGGCGGCCTGGAAGCCCGGGTACATGGAGTACGACGCGGGGCACTTGGAGTCGGCGACAGGGCTGTTCGCCGCGTACATCAACAGCCACCCCGAGGGCAAGTTCCTGTGGGACGCGCGCTGGCTGCGGGCGTGGGCGTTCTACAAGCTCGGGCGGATGGACGACGCCCTGGTCGCCTTCGACAAGGTGATCGCCGGCCCGAACGTCGAGCTCGCGGCGGCCGCCCGGTACTGGAAGGCT